>CALKRK010000163.1 GCA_937989675.1 uncultured Arenicella sp.
ACTCTATAACCTCTACTCGGGGTATTATGATTACTTATTGAACACTCTTCAGTCATAGGCAAATCGGAATGAGAGTAACTTCAAATATGCCCACAGGAAGCTCGGCTATCTTCCAAGCTAATTTCGAGCAAAGCCCGCTGAATTTTTATAGTATCAACCAAAACTCGAACTGAGTTTTGGTTGATACAGGCTGACTAGAGTTGCTCGGGGTTGCCAGGGACTATGCGTTCAATCGTGCCACGAGAGTCACCGCTTTTTGGGTCTACTAAATCGATGCCGTCTTGTGATTTCACGACTTTGGTGCAACTGTTTTTTGGGCCGTTGCTCCAGTCCACGCAATAGTGGTCGCTGTTGATTGACCATGTTCCAACAAGGGTAAGGTCGTCGGATAATCGCACCGATGCTGTACCGTCAGCACCATACTTGAAGGGTACAATACCGCCTTCTGGTCTTGCAGGGTTGCCAACGGGGATCGAAAGATAAACCGTATTGCCAGCTAATAAGCCATCTAGTTGTGCTTCGTTTAAAGTGGCTGCACTCGTGGCGCCGGCTGCCGAGGCGAGCATAGTTGCCATAATTAGTTTCCTCATAATATGATAGAGTTTGGTTGTTGATGGGAATCAAAAGGTTAAAGGGGTTGCTGAGCTGGGTCTTCGCCGCAACGCGCAATTACAAGCTCCAACCGGCCAAACGCCAGCCACACTAAAACAATATAACTTCGTTGGGTAAGAATTAAGAATGGATTTAAAGGCCAGCACTCCTAAGGCATATTGCGTTCACCAGCAGTTTGATAAAAGTAATTCAGGCTCATTGCATTTCGCGAATCACTATCTTGCCTACAGTGCGAAGGGCACGATGAGATTAGAAATTGGATCTCGCTATTTATATCTACACCCAACCAAGGCCGCTTGGGTTCCAGCAGGAACGGACGTGCACATTGATATTCCATCTTCAATAACGTGTTGCTCTATTTTATTTGAACCGCAGTTTTTCTCAGAACAACATCCGAGCTTTCAAACTATTGATTTAAATCCTTTAATGCGCAATATGATCTTGCATTGCCGACGCTGGGGGCCTGATCACTTGGATCCAGATAACACGGCCCAAACCTTTTTTAGCTCGCTCGCCTCTGTAATCTTAGAACGTATGGACACGCCAACTACCGACTGGATACCTCGTGGAAATACGGCGTTAGTGTCACGCGCAATCGATTTGACCATAGAACGCTATACGCAGGCGTTAGAAATCTCAATGGTCGCAAACTCAGTGGCGACCAGCGAACGAACCTTGTCTAGGCGAATGGTTGATGAAACCGGCATGACGTGGGCAAGTTTGTTGCGTCGGATCAGAATCATACAAGCAAGAGAATTGCTAAGTACTACTGATGCACAAATCACATCGATTGCAGGTGATGTTGGTTACACCAGCCAGAGTGCGTTTAACAAGGCGTTTAAAGCAGAGACTGGCTTAACCCCCAGAGAGTTTAGAGCGCGATTACATTACGTCTAATCTCCATCCCGCTGACTAAGCGAACTTGGCTCAGTAACTACTCTATTCTTTTCAACTCGATCAAGCCTTGATTACGTTGCACCGGTCAAAATTTATAAAGTATGAGTGGCTTCAATCGCCGATTTTAAATTGGCAGCGATGTAGGCCTGAACGTGTCGTCACTCGCCTACTCTCTCGGGCAAGTAACCCTTGGATAATGAATAAAACAACTAGTTTGGCAATAAAGCCTCTCTATCAGGCGTAGCGACTGAATTTTCAAAAAAATCTCGCTCACCTTCAGGCGATTTTTTTGCTTCTGGAAGCGCCCCCAACACCAGGATCAAACATGGCAAAAGTAACAGAGTGATAAACGTTCCGAACAAAACTCCAATACCTAACGAAATAGCGATGGGTACCAACCACATGGCTTCTGGATCGGTTTCGAGCATGATTGGCATGATGCCGCAAAACGTGGTGATCGAGGTAATAACAATTGGGCGAAAGCGATTTCGGCAGGCCCTGCGAAGCCGTTCTTTTAGCTCGCTTGATTTTGCTTTCATCGCCAATTCTCCGCCATTGGTGAACTGATGCACCAGAATTAAGCTGTCATTTACTAACACACCCGTTAATGCGATCACGCCAAACAACGAGGGCAAACTAATGGGTAAGCCAAACACACCGTGAGCCAAGATGATAATCGCAATACCAAATGGCAAAACGGTAAGCACTAAAAATGGTGTTTTAAAGGATCTGAGAGGCAGTGATAACAACGCATAAACACTAACGATGGCGAGTAACGCCGCCACGACTAAGCTGGCAGAGGTTTCATCCGCCTCGGCGGCTTCACCCTCGATTCGATAACTTAAGTTATCATAGCGTTCTGTCAACGTGCCTAGATACGTATCTTCGAGATTGTCCATCACGGCTTCGGCCGAGAGTATTGAATCATCGTTGCTCGCGTAGATATTAATCACTCGAGCGCCGTTCGCGCGGCGGATCACACCTAAACTGTCGGTGGATTTCATTTCAACTAAGTCACCCAGCGGAATGCTCTCGTGCTCACCTACCCAATAAGGCATTTGCATCAAAGCATTAAAGTCTCGACGCTCCTCTTCAGGGTACTGAAGGCGAAGCGATACCTCACCGGTTTGCGTTTGCACCTTATTGATTTCCAAACCGAGTAAGCCATCGCGTAATGTGTGACTAACATCGGCTAGAGCGATGCCTCGATTAACCGCCAAGTCACTCAGAGAAACTTGATTTTCTGGCCTTGAGGAATCCATATTATCTCGAACATCTGTTACACCAGGGTAAGTGGCTAACACACCTTTTAGTTCATCCGAGGCTGCAATAAGAACGCTCTGATCGTTGCCTTCTAGCTGCACATTGATACCTTCATCTGGCTCCGCGGATGACGATAAGTGAAAGTAGTACCCCATTGGGAGGTCGGGTAAGTGGCTACGCCATGTGGCGACGTACTCACCCAGCTTAACGGGGTTGTCATTGCGCGGGTTGAGCTCAGTGAAAATAGACACTCGAGTTGGGCTCTCACTTACGCTGTACGAGTAGCCAGTAGGGTCGTAGTCGAGTTCATATTCAGCTAAAAAGTGCTCGTTCGTTACCCGCTGTGCCTGCTCAATGCTACGAACAACAGAGTCCACTTCATCCTTAGCGGCACCAACTGGCACTTGCAGTTCAGCCTCTAACTCAAAGTCTGCTACTTCTGGAATCATGATGGTTTTGATTGTGTTCGAAGAGACCAGCCCGATCGTCAATATCAAAACAGCACACCCGTATGAAATAAATTGGCCAGGCGACTCAAGGCAGCGATTAAGCAGCCGCGAATATCGATCCAACAAGCCGTTCATCAATCGCTCACCGACACTCGAGAGATGCCCGGCGCTGTGATGAACCGTGGCTTGCTTGCCACTCAGGCTCTTATACAAATGCGCTGGTAATAACAATTTTGATTCAAAAATTGAAACTAAGAGACAAAGAATAATGACCGTTGCAATCGCGCCGAGTGAATGGCCAAGATCGCCATCCAACATTGTTAATGGGAAAAAAGCGGCGATGGTAGTCAAAACACCAAAAATCGCCGGGGCGGCTACCCGCTCCACACCCGCATAAACAGAATCCATAACAGACCCAGTTGAGCTGGAAGCTTTGGCTACGGAGTTATGAATACTCTCGCCTACAATCAGCGCATCGTCGACCAAAATTCCACTCACAATAAGAAACCCGAATAAGGTAACCACGTTGATTGAAAGGTCGAACATCGGGGCACCCATTAAACTTAGGCCACCAAGGTAAGTTACTGGCAAACCAATGAACACCCACATAGCAACGCGCCAATGTACAAACAAAGCCAATGACAAGAACACCAGAATCATGCCAAGCATTGCATTGTTCGACAAAAGCCGAGTGCGAGAACTAAGCTCTCGCGATTCATCCAACCAGGTGACGAGTTTGAACCCCGTCGGCAAGTTTTGCTGCAATTGATCAAGTTTGTTTCGAACATCGTTAGCAACCTTGGTGGGGTTACTTGGTTCCACACGAAAAATTGAGAAGCCAATGGCATTGACTCCTTCGAAGCGGGTAATCGGCTCTCGTTGCGCATACCCTTGGCCAATAGAAGCGATATCGCCAAGTAATACCGTGTCAGTAGAACCCGGAATCGAAATGGGAATTTGCCCAATTTGCGTCGCGTCGCTGGTTTGGTTGTTCACCACTACTCGAAAGTCGCGCTCCCGGCCTAGAATTGCACCAGAGTCGATGTCCACGTTATGAGCAGCAACTTGCTCGGCTATGTCGGCAAATGATAAACCATAGGTTTTTAGTGTCGCGAGGCTCACCTCAATTTCAAGAATTTGCGCGGGCTCGCCTTGAATTTCAACTTTGCCAACCGACGGAATTGCTTCAATGGCTGGCAAAATCTCCTTGGCGAGGCGAGAGAGCTCAGGTAGTTGGGCCTGATTATCACTAACGAGATTAACTCGCATCACTTGACTACGGCGGTCTTCAGCCTGCACCACCAATGTATCCAAATCTTCAGGAAACGTGTCAATGCTATCAACCCGGCTTTTGATAATACCTTGTAGCTCTGGCACCGATGCATTGTGGTCAAGCTCTATGAGTACTTCCGCCTCACCATCACGCGCGAACGATTCAATTCGAGTAACGCCCTTTAGACCTTTGACAGACCGCTCGATGGGTACTAACACACTGGGCTCTAGCTGTTTAGCGGTTGTGCCCCGCACCTCCACCACCACTTGAATACGTGGTGGCGCAAAATCTGGAAAAATTTCTCGTTCAATGGTGAGCAAATGATAGCTGCCTAGCAGAATGATCACGACGGTCAACGCCGTTGCTGCAACCGAGTTCGCCAAAAAAGATTGGTACCACTGTTTCATTACAAAGACCCTGTATTCGCTGGTTCGGGTTCACTCGCGCTGAGTTGGTTCTCACCACCCTCGCTGCCCGGTTCAGCCGTAAAATCTGAATTTGAATTAATGAGCGGCAACTGGTTGATCGGCATCAATGCCAGATAATCGGCACTGGTTTCAATGGTAACGACAGAATGCGAGTGCGTACGAGACAACACCTCCACAAGCATCGGTTCGGTTTCACCAGATTGAGAACGCACCGCAACGGTCTGGCCATCAATGTAATCGTTGCCCACGTGGAAAACAGTCTCAACAACCCCTAAATCAACCTTCATTGATAACAAAGAACCGGGCTTAAGCATCAAGTTCTCGTCATTGCGATTATTAGATACGCGCACAAGCGCCGATTGCGATTGTGTTTTAGGGTCGCGCACTTCGCCCCAACTCAGCACCTGAGCTTGTATCTCAACGAAATCACCACCGTCTATACTAACGCTAATGCTGGGTTTAACTGCTTTACCCCTTTGCTGCGCCATCCGTAAAACCTCTAAGTCTTTGCGCGACAACTGAGCCGTAATAAGCATTGAATCACCGGAGAAAATTTCAACTAAGGCCTGGCCATATTCGGCGAGATCACCAAAACCAACCGACCGCTCGCTTACATAAGCATCATAGGGTGCTTTTACCACCGTCATCGACAATCGTTGATACGCTGTTTTAACTTTGGCTTTAGCGGCGTCGACCTTTTTACTAGCCGCCTGCAATTGCGGCCCGCGCAGTGCCAAGGGGGATTGCGACGCCTCAGGCAACTCTGATAAATCTTCTCGAGCTTGCGACGCTAACGCATTCTCTCGTTCATATTGAAAAAGCGCATCGGCCAGCACTTGCTCGGCGGTCGCGAGCATTTCCCTATATTGAATATCGTCGATCTGTAGCAGCACATCGCCTTTTGAAAACCAAGCACCAGACTCTAAACCGGAAGCGACGTTTGTTACTCGACCGGTCACCTCTGACTTAATTAAGGTCTCTAACTCTGGCTTCACTTGCCCAAACAAGTTAAGTGAAAGCGAATAACTAGCCGAAGGTACATTAAGCGGCTCTTTTGTCACGGCCGCATCAGGAAACTCAAGTGGAATAGACTCGCTGTCAGGAGCAAGAAATTGCAGCGCGACAACAACAGCGCAAGCCGCCAACACAGGAATAACAATTTTTATTGGAATGGATTTGATAAACACGTCGTACCTCAAATAGCGTGTGAAGCTGGTGCGGTAAGAGCCTGGATTGCAACCCAAGTCTCTAACTGTTTTTTACGTAAAGTGATAAGCGATTGGCGCAATGTGTACACGGTTCTTTGTGCGTTCAACAAGGCTAAATAATCAAGCACTCCTCGCCGATACGCTGCCATCGAAGCGCCTTCCGCCTTTTGTGCGGCCAACAACGCTTCTTGCTGCGCTTGTATTTGGCCCTTAATAGTTTGGTTACGCTGCCAAGCCAGTGCCAGTTCATGAAACGACTCCAACAGCACTGACCGTAAGGCTAAGGCTGATTGATGCGCTTTGTCCTCACGCAAATCTTGATCCAAACGCAGACGGCCGCGCTGAAACAAGGGTAATGTCGCCTCTATAAGCATATTTTGAACATTAGCGCTGACCGCCAGTGATAGCGAACTATTGTTGCGCTCTCGGCCCAAAAAAGCGGAAAAGCTCAGACGAGGGAAACGCTGCCTGAACGCTTTTAAAGACTCAAAATCATTGCGCCGAACCTCAATCTGCGAGCGCAATGCTCTGGGTTGATTGAGCAACACATCAATAACGGGTTCGCTTAACTCGGGTGGCGAAATGAACGCCACGTTTTCGGCCTCAAACGCTACGTCAAAGTTGGAAACGTAAACACCGAGCACCAATGATGTTTGCCGCTGGACTTCGTCTAACTTTTGCAGGCGATCCAAATATTCAGATTCCGCTTTCGCTGCTTCTGAGTGCGCACGGTCATAATCAATCTTTGCGGCTAAGCCCTTAACAACCAGCCCTCGGATCGTACGTTCGCTGGCTAGCAAAGATTGGTACAGCGATTTCGCTAGCTCAACTTGCTCCAAGCTCTCGGCCAGCGCGATGGCCTGATTCACCGCATCTAGGGCAATGCGCTCTCGTTCGATTTCATGCGAAAGTAGCGCCTGCTGAAGGTTTAGACCTTCAACTTTTTGAGCAATACCCTCCACACCAAAGAAGTCAGGCGACCAACTTAAGTCCAAACCTAAACTCGATTTAGTTGACGTGTCAGTCGGCGTGTTGGCCGCTTGGCCAACACGTTCACGGCGACTCGATCCCGCAATGGCTAACTGAGGGTAGCGTAACCATTTTGCTTGATGAGCCCGAGCTCGAGCACTGTCTAGTTCAATCAAGTTACTCGCAAGTTGAGGATTTGAAGTAAAGGCAGTTTTAACGAGCTGCAGCGTCGCTGGAGGCAAGCATTTACAGCTTAACCAACGCCCTCGACCCTCGGCATACTCGGAGAAGGAGTTTGAGAGTGCTTGTGCGAGCCGAGGATCGAGGGGTGGCTTAACGGGCTCATGCTCACCATCCAACGTTTGTGGTAAACGCACGGTATTGAGAGGCTTCGAAAACTGCTTGGGTGCAACGCAAGCGCTGCAAAATACGGCCAGCAATGAAAGCGCCGCAACTCGTGACAACTGCATACATCAAACCCGCCCCTAGAAGTTATACCCGATGCCAAACGCGACAAAGGTATCACTGCTCTTTTCTACGATCGGGCTATTGGTCACTTCGCTACCGTAGCTCGTGTGCTCAATCTGCAACAAAGAAAACCAGTTGTCTGAGAGCTGACCAACCAGACCCACTTCAATACTGGTATCGATGTCTGAGTCAGCGACATAGGCCGGCCGATTCTCTAATGCATACTGCGGTTTAACGCCGTAATAATAGTCGTTATATTTTTTATCGTTGTACGTGACACTGGCACCCACTTCTAAACTCCAGCGATCGGATAATTCGAACTCACGTCCAAAACCAAGCTCCGCGATGGTGCCCTTATGAGAGCCGTTCGCGCTGGTATGTACACCGAGCGACAACTCATAATCACCAAATTCTTTTTCGATCGCCAGACCAACGTTAATCGCGCCATCCAGTTCAGGCAAATCACTCAATGTTTTATTATCAACTGGGTCATAGCCCTCACCTAGAGCAAGATCAAAATCCAGTGAGACATCAGCCCAACCTTTGTAGAATCGATAACCGAACGAAGCACCCTGAAAATAGAGCGAGCCATTGTCGTACCAAATCAAAGGGTAGACTTGTGTTTCACTGACCCCGCCCGTATAAATTGAGTTATCTCCGAAGGCCGCCAATCCAACAATCAAAGTATTGTCATCAAACTCTTCTGAGTTAACTTCAATAATATTGCCGCTGGCATCAATTACCGCCTCGTAACCAAACTCGCCGAGTTTATAGTCAATTTCGTAGCGTTGTGAATCACCCCGCCCTTTAGTTTTGACATCGGTGATTACCGCTGTCGGAAATTCATCGTAAATGACACCACGAGCGATGTCTTCACTCCCCATCACTATGGTTGGTGCAAAAAAGACCCCGCCGGTTACCAACGTAGTTAGAGCTAAGTTAAACTTTCGATAGTAAGCTGACCTATTCACTTTCGTTTTCATCAATTTGTTCCTCATTAATTCCAATCTGGGTTTAGTCGTCTAGGCCTAGTCGTAGGATTTGTCCTTCAGCCGATATAAATGCTTCGTAGTCTTTGTCTTTAAACACAAACTCGTATTCGTAAATGTCTTTGCCCTTATAACGATCCTTTTCAAACTCGGTGAATTCCGCAGTTGGGAATTTTTCTAACAACATTTTCTTATGCGCAGCAATAATGCTGTCATCGTTTTCATCGGCGCTTGCCAATGTTGTTGAGGCCGCGAACAGCACGGCTATAAATGCAAATTGCTTCATGGTTTTTATTACCTTTATTTAGAAAATAGTTTTAAATATATTGATTAGATGAAAGTGACTAAATGGCCTAAGAGACTTTCTCGACAGCACGAACGCCGTGACTCAAAGAGTCAAATGAAAGTGATTCTGGTCGCGATTGCTGCTTAGAAAGTGTGTCAAGTACAGCGTCAAAAACTCGGTTAACGCTGATACCCTGCTGCCACTTATTTCGTTGTAGGCTGAATGGAAAGCGCGCCACCAATACCTTGTTGTCTGACCACGCCGCGCGCCAACCAGGTTTTTTTCGCCAACGGCTGAACATTTGAACAGTTGGTGCACCGGCAGCCGCAGCTAGGTGTGCACCACCCGAATCATTCCCAACGAAACACGCAACCGAAGCATAGAATTCGTACAGTTTTTCAACTGTTTCAAAATTTGGAACAGGGGCAATATCACCAATAAGAGATTTCCAGTGATAGCGTTCTCCCGCTGAGACGGTAATCACGGGTTTGAAGCCGGCGCCTTTAAGCCGTTTCGCCAAACTCACGTATTTGTGCTCACTCCAATTTTTCCCTTCGCGAGAGCTGGTAGGGTGAATCGCAATGAGCTTGCTACTTCGACCTATGTCGGGCAGGCGTAAACCCGGCGTCGCTTCGACAACGTCGAAATCGGTGCGTTCAACTAGAAACCTCGCAATGTCATCTGCCACAGCAGACCGAATGAAATTTCTTCTGGATGTGCGCAACCGAGTATTTAAATCCAGAAATAGCTCGCTAAATTCTCGACAGGCGATGCGTTGTTCGAGTGCAGCTCGGTGTTTATTCTTTGCGCGAAATTTACCTTTACAGACTTGGTAAGCGATGCCATTTCTTTCAAGCCAAGTTTGGGCGTCATGAGTCAGGCGGCGGACGTAGCTTGACCTGCAATCGAACAGAATAATCTGACTATCTTTAAGCTCAAGGATCAAATCGCTGGCCGCTGGAAATGGCCTCAACGCCACTTCAGATTGGTACTTACTCAGCTCATGGGCATAGTCGCTATAAAGCGATACGCTAAAGCCATTAGCGGCGATCGAGTTTGCTAACACCATTTGAATTACGGAGTCACCTAAACCAGCCGCGCACACTATCGCCACGTTTGGAGTGAAAGAGATATTAACCATGCACTAACCTGTCTATTCTGTTTTTTGCGTTTTAGTTCGCTGGCCGTTCTTAAATAGATTTTCACGCGCTTGCATGAAGTTCGAATCACATGAGCGGCCGCTCAATTACGCTTGGAATAATGCTGATCACTCTCCTAGAAAAGAATCGGACATATGTTATTTGGCTGGAAACGCCTTATTTCATAAGCCATTCAATCTTCACGGAAACGCCCTTCTTTATTAGCTTTGAGTGCCGTATCTAACAAACGTTAGACGCGTTTGCGTGCTTTTTTATGGGTTAACATCCGTATGCCGTGTAAACTCACCGCTCGTTAGTACTCTTCAACACGCCGTATCCGTTTTGCCTTATGAAAAACTATTCAGGATTTCAATCTAAAGAGCGCTTGGTTATTTCAACCTGCGTCACCATCCTTGGCGTCCTAACAATTTTTGACGTGATCGAAGACTTAGGCCAAGGCTCTCCTCTGTATAGCGTAATGGGGGATATCGGCTATATGTCGATCATGGGCGGCCTACTATTCTACATATGGCGGCACCAACCGCTCACCACACGAATGCGCAACCAAGCTTTGACGGTAAAGCTTAAACGCCGACATACCGACGCACAAAAATGGCGAGCACGCGCTTCTACACTACTTCATGGGCTAGGAAAGGTCATTGACCAACAATTTCAGGATTGGCAACTTTCTAAGGCCGAACGCGAAGTAGCGCTCTTTCTACTAAAAGGGCTAAGCCTTAAAGAAATAGCCGCAATCAGGGAAAGTGGGGAACCCACTGTTAGGCAACAGGCGGCGAGTATCTACCAAAAAGCTCATGTTAGTGGCCGCGCGGAGCTGTCGGCGTTCTTTCTAGAAGACTTATTGCTGCCAAACAATTCTGAAAATAGCTAAATCTAAGAGGCGTTTTGGTCAAACCAGTTGGCTATGAATACTGATAACTTACTTTTCATTTGCAGCCGCAATCAATGGAGAAGCCCTACCGCTGAGCGAGTCTACTCGCAGAAGGGGTTTCGCGTTCGCTCAGCGGGCACGAGCCCTAATGCAAAACGCACAGTCACCGCCAAGGATATTAGCTGGGCCTCGCATATTTTTGTGATGGAGAAAAAGCATAAACAACGACTGATCGCTAGGTTCACGCGTTTGGTTGAGCACAAGAAAATAGTCGTGCTGGACATACCCGATGAATACCAGTTTATGGACAAAGAACTAATCGAAGTTCTCGACGACTGTGTGACACCTTATCTGTAACGTTGCAAAGCCTCCACACTCATCAATTCAGCGAACATAAGAAATCCACTCTTTTTGTCAACAATTAATTGTCAAACATTAAGTTGAAATGTAGAGTTGCTAGTGGTACCCCAAAAAGTACTTAACATCAGTACGTATAGATCGGTATTTTTTTCAAGACAAGGTCGAAATACAACGATCGGTAGTGTTATGAGATATCGGTAAATGGCTGGAGTATTGAGGAGAGAGTAAACGTGTCAAGCCTAATAGTATTGACTCGCATTTTTGTGGTTATAACAATAAAAAAATATGAAATTATTGCTCAACCCTATTCTCTTCCAAGACGCCATTATCTTTGTTCATCGCGCGGCTTTCATTCTCGAAAAGTATAGACAGGGCCTTACTAATATGAAGAACCAAGCTAATTTTGTTTTACATGGCCCAACAACAAAAACCAACTACCTAAAATCCAGCCTTTTACGGAAAACATCAGCTGAAAATCTGTCTAGACAGGAGAAGGTAGAGTGTTTGTTTACCTGAACTGGGTTTCCGCCTACCCAGATATACCACCCGAAACCTACCGAGGTCTCTGGGGATGAATTCGTGCAAAACTTACTCTCAAAAAGGCATTATGAATATGAAAGCCTTCATCGTATCTTTTCTCATAGCAATCATTATCGGTGTCACAGGTATTACCTACGCAAAAGTTTCAAAAGACAATGATGCCTGGAAACTAGTCAGTGTAGTAATGATGCTTCTTGAAGATAATAGCACTGCACCTTCAGATAGCGTCCAAATAAAATTATCAGGGTATCGTGATGCCGACGCCCAATCCGTCGACCTAGGCGCCCTGCTTGATGGGCAAGTATTAGACTTGCGAGATATCGGGGTTGATGAACTGGATTTAGAAATTATCCCACCCTTCGAAACAGACAATTTGATTCAGAGTGTTTCTCTGTCTTTATCCGGCCCCGAGATAGTAAGTAATATTGACAACACTCAGCCTTACACCTTATTCAACGAAAACAATCGTTTTGATCTCAGTGAAGAAGACTTGGCACCTGGAGAATACTCGCTAACCGTAGTCGGATATTCGGATCTGAATGCCGCAGGTTCAACTCAGTTTACCGAAATTATTCGGTTCAGTGTGATCGACACCACGCCAGATTCCTCGTTGCCAAACATTGATTCATTGACTTTGGTGGAGCTGGATAGCAACACTCATAGAGAGGTCCAAAATGGGGACGATCTAGATCTATCAGACATCAGTTCTAGGCTAATTAATTTTCAGGCCAATCCATTGGATGAGCGTTTGGTGGAAAGCGTTCATTTTGCACTTACCGGTCCAATAGAGTTAGACAGAGCGGAGAACTTCGCTCCTTATTCTTTAATTGCCGAAAACATCAACTTTGATTTAAGCAATAATGGATTGCCCGTTGGTCGCTATCAGTTGGTGATCACTCCTTACTCTCAAGATAACTTAGAAGGTATTCAAGGGCCCTCTTATTCAATTTCGTTCAGTGTGAGCAAAAGCGATTCACCTCCACCGGTCGTACCTCAGATAGATGGAGTTGAATTGTTGGGTGAATCAGGTTCGGTGATCCAACGCATTGTTGAAGGAACATCAATAGACTTGAGGCCTCTGTCAGATAACACACTTAGTTTCAAAGCACTGCCCACCGCTAACAGCGGCACCCTCAGTATTGCTTTTGAACTTGATGGGCCAAGCAATCACAATGAAACACTCAATTCTCCTGAGTTTAGTTCCGCGAGCATCGATATCGGCCCAGGTGGGCTCGTTCCAGGAAGCTACAATCTATCACTTATCCCCTACTCGGAGCTAGACGCCCAAGGCCAGTCAGGCACAACGGTTAGCATCTCATTTTCGGTAACACGTTCAGACGACAATAGCCCTTCACCAGAAGCCTGGTCGAACCCCAGTACGTGGGGTGGCACCCTACCGGCCGAGGGTGACGACGTTACGATTGAGTCTGGCCGAGAAATTTTTCTAGACATTACCCCACCTAAGCTAGGCAGTTTATCGATATCAGGTAAGCTCAATTTCGCCAATAAAACCTTGAATTTAACGGCTGAAAACATTCTTGTGCATTCCAGTGGTGAGTTTAATATTGGGTCTATGTCTGAACCATTTGCACATAAGGCCACTATTACAATCACTGGTGGCATTGGGTCTAACCCGGAAGCGCGAGGCATCATGGTTCACAACGGGGGTGTTATCACCATGATCGGGCAGCCCCCAGAGGCATGGGTGAAATTAAATCGCAATGCGGCCAAAAACAGTTCTACACTGACGCTCAATTCAACGGTAGATTGGTCTGTTGGAGATAAAGTCATCGTCACGCCCACCGACTTTTACAATCGAGCCAAGACTGAGCTACATCACCTTGCAAGCGTATCTGGAACGCAAATTGGTCTCTCTAGCGGTTTGCAAGCGTCACGCTGGGGTGTTTTGCAATATGTCAGTGATAGTGGCATGTCGCTCGACAGTAGCGATCAAATTTCGGACGCGAGTTCGGCACCTAAGGTGCTCGATGAGCGTGCGGAAGTTGCTAATCTGACACGTAATATTGTAATCCAGGGCGCAAATGACGACCTATGGCAGACCCAAGGTTTTGGTGTGCACATGATGGTGATGGGAGCAAACTCAAACATCACACTTGATGGTGTGGAGTTTAATCGAGCCGGGCAAGCTGGCCGGCTAGGGCGTTACCCGATACACTTTCATCGCATCAATTACCCGGATGGAGTTAATTACCTACCCAGCGTGGGTACCAAGATCATCCGAAACTCTTCGATTTGGAATTCAAGCAACCGTTGCATCACCATTCACGCTACCAATGACGTAACTTTTGATAATAATATTTGTTACGACATAAAAGGGCATGCTGTGTTCTTGGAAGACGCAGTTGAACGAGATAATGTCATTACCAACAACCTAGTTGCTAATGTCGCCACGCCCATACGTGAAAATGCGCTGATTGGGTCCGATAAGACATCTGGGTTTGGTGGGTCATCCTGTTATTGGATCACTAATCCCGATAATACAATCATGGGTAACGTAGCCGCAGACTGCGCTTTTATTGGTTTTTGGATGGCATTTCCCGAGCGAGCATTGAATGTTAGCTCTGCCGTAAACACCACACCGATTCATATTCCCCTGAAGCGCTTTGAAAACAATGTGGCTCACTCTGTTGGAGAAAGTGGTTTTCACTGGGATCACCCTCCAGTGAATGCCGATGGCGG
This sequence comes from uncultured Arenicella sp., assembly GCA_937989675.1. Classification (GTDB taxonomy): domain Bacteria; phylum Pseudomonadota; class Gammaproteobacteria; order Arenicellales; family Arenicellaceae; genus Arenicella. Next base: position 14,474 of record CALKRK010000163.1, read on the forward strand.
TGTTTCACCAAGACTTTATGAGCCGTTTGTTGGTGAGAAAAAGGAGTCAAATGCCACTTTGGCACTCTCTCACATAAGCGGTAACCTATCCTACAAAAACCGGGCCTGCGTTTGGAACCGGCTACGTGGCGCGAGGTTTTCATCGGCGGTCAATGCGGATTGTATTGGTAAAACGTTTGCAGGTGGGTCCTACGATTCTCGCATTCAGAACACCCTTATTGTGGCGCAGAGCTTAAACAATGGAACAAGCTGGCGCGATATAGACAATCAATCCCCCCCCACTGCCATCGCCAGTTACCACAGTCAGTTCGTCATTACCGATAACACCGTCGTAGGCTTCCAAGCCCACCCTGCTCCGCTATTTCGTACTAATATCGGTGGCACACAACACACTCTAGGCTGCATGCTTGGAACAGATGACTACTATATCCGCGCGCTTGAAGTTGGCACATACAACATTAGCAACAATCGCTTGATTGATTCTTGCTTTGCGCAAAGAACGCAAGTACCTAATGGCAATAGCCACTACACCTTAGCTGGTGCCCTGTGGGATCCACACGGTTCGCTAGGCCCAGAAGATCAATATTGGGTTTATGACCAACCATTTTTCACCCACGGGCAAAACTGTACTCAAGTCGACGCAAGCGGCACCAACGGTGTCTCGTGCCCGGGCCCATTTTATGGTGTTGAAAATTATTTTGGTCATGACATTCGCATCTCAGGCCGCAACACGCGAGGGTTAAATGTTACTCGCTACGATGATAATCAAAACGAAGTTGGCACGTGGTCTGTTAAGGATGGTTTAACCGGGGATGGCTTCTTCACGATCATGCGCCATTTCGCGGCGAAAAATGGTGGCCGTTACTCGATAGACTTTTTTGACGATGTTAACGGCAGCGAGGTCTCCTTTTACCCAACTCGAGACTTAGTCTTTAGTCTCACAAATTTTTATCGTGATACTGACAGTGTATTAATTGGTCTCAATTTTTCAGGACAAGACCAGGCGCGTATGTACGTTAATGCATTCTATAACCACGACAATGCTTGCTGCGGAGCAAACGTAAATACAATGATCCATGATGCGGTGATCTTGAACTCTTTCTCCGAGGTTGAAAATGCGGCTCAGACCTCAATTTATCAAGACAAAGACAACAATCGGGTATGGCTAAAAATATTCAGTCCATCACATGCTTTTAAACCACCGATAGACTATTTAAACGCTCGTGTAGACGACCTCAGTTACGATTCTCATATACGCGTGTTTACCTGTGAAGGTGCTGTTGCCGATGGCGCGTCAGGCAGAGATTTGAGGTTAAGGCAGTGTAATTGATCGCCGATTTTAGAAGCACCTCGGCCTTTCCTCTTGATTTTATTATGATCGGGAAAAGGGTACCCGCTGGGCTTCAAATACTTTTGTGCTGGTATATCCGATATATACCTGTATGGAAGAGGAATCGTTAGAAATCTTGACAGACTCGGTGAAAATTCATCGGTAAAATCGCCGTTGAACCGCCCCAAATCAGTTTGAGCTGGCTCGATGGATAAATTAAAGGCTCCTATTTAGGGATATGAATCACCAAACAGTATTGTTATACTATTACATAACAATTTTTTGACGTTCGTTTCCTCCATGCTTAAATCCACCTCGCTGGACAAATTTGCGATTCTTTTATCAGGCGTTTGCATGCTGCACTGCCTTGTCACGCCAGTGCTGGTGACCTTGTTGCCTATTTTTTCATTGACCGCGTTCTTTGAGGATTTACTGTTCCATCAGTTGATGTTATGGATTGTGTTGCCGACGAGTTTAGTCGCCCTCTTTTTGGGTTGTCGAAAACATAAGAAGCTTTCAATTGCGGCAACTGGGGCAGTTGGTATGGGTATCTTGGTAGTGGTGGCATTTTTTGGACACGATTGGTTCGGTATCACCGCAGAGAAAGTGGTTACCACCATCGGCGGCTTGGTGCTCGCACTATCTCATTACCTCAATTTTCGCGCCTGCCAAAGCATTACTTGTTCAGACACTAACTGCTCTAGTACGCATCATCACTGATTGCCCAGCCTGTTCGGCGAATTGCCCAAAACTTGATCTAACGATATAGTGGCTCGAATTACCGCCGATTCGGAGCCCTACAGTGAACAAATTTATCCTGTCTGTTGTTTTACTTTGTACCGCATTTACTCATCAAACAAGCGCAGCTAACGACTCGACCAAAGCTACATCAAAACACGATGATGTAACGCTCGTGTTGAACGCCACCATCTATACGGCGGACTCTACCACTCCCAAAGCAGAGGCGTTTGCTTATAAAAACGGCAAAATAATTGCGGTCGGAAAAGCGTCCAAATTAGACAAAGCCTACTCAGGCGCTAAACGCATTGATGCAAACGGCGCGACCATCGTTCCTGGATTTATTGATGCGCATGGCCATCTTTTGGGTCTTGGTCAAAGCCTAATGATTGCCGACCTAATGGGGACTCAGAACAAAGACGAAATATTAACGGCCCTGAAACAACATGAGCAAACTCTTGCAGAAGGACAATGGCTGCTCGGGCGTGGCTGGGACCAAAACGACTGGCCGATTAAAGAGTTACCCAGCTCTGAGGACTTAAACGAAGCGTTCCCTAATCGCCCAGTGTGGTTAGAGCGAGTGGACGGTCATGCGAATTGGGCTAACCAGGCGGCGATGGCGTTTTCCAAACGAGAGTTGTCTGGCTCGTGGCAGCCAGATGGCGGCGAAATCGTACGTGACAAAACTGGCAAAGCGACTGGGGTATTTATTGACAACGCCGTTAGCTTGATCGGCAGTCAAGTACCGCAGCCAAGCAATAATGAAGTACAAGAAGCGCTAACACGCGCAATGCAAAAAACCGCAAGCGTTGGTCTGACCAGTATGCACGACGCCGGTACCGCACTTGAAACATGGCGCCTACTGCAGTCACTCAAACAAGAGAACAAGTTGAACATCCGTGTATACGCCATGGCTGACGGCGCGAGTGACATGCTAACTCACCTGTGCGAGAAAGGCGTAACGATTGACCCGGATGCCCACCTGACCGCCCGCTCTGTCAAACTCTACAGCGATGGTGCCCTTGGTTCTCGAGGGGCAGCATTGCTCGCCGATTACAGTGATGCCCCTGGTAACACAGGTTTGCTAATAGAGAGCGAAGCAACACTTAAACAACACGCTAAGCGCGCCACAGGCTGCGGCCTACAGGTCAATATTCACGCCATTGGTGATCGAGGTAATCGTATTACACTGAATGTGCTCGAAGAGGCATCCAGTAAAGACAATCCAGGTCGGCATCGTATTGAACATTCGCAAGTTGTGGAGCTTGGAGATTTCCAACGATTTAAGAACCTCGGTCTAATCGCGTCGGTCCAGCCCACTCATGCAACCAGCGATATGTACTGGGCTGAGGATCGAGTAGGTAAAGAGCGTATTAAAGGTGCTTATGCGTGGCAAAAATTTGCCGAACTTGGCGTACCACTCGCACTTGGTTCAGACTTCCCTGTTGAAAAGCCTGACCCATTACTTGGTTTCTACGCCGCCGTTGCACGCCAAGACAGCAAGGGTTGGCCAGATCAAGGCTGGTATGCAAATGAAGCCCTTAGCCGTGAACAAGCATTACACGGTTTCACTTTAGGCGCCGCCTACGCCGCCTTTCAGGAAGAGCAACTGGGTTCAATTAGTGTTGGCAAACACGCGGACTTTGTGGTGTTGTCCAAAGATATTATGACGGTGCCTGTGGACGAAATTTTAGAAACAAAGATTATCAAAACGATCATCGCTGGGAAGCAGGTTTACCCGTCTATTTCTAAGGACTGATTCGGGTATTCTTCTTGCTCAACAACATACCATTGCGTGCCACCCGTTTCTTTCATAGTGCTAATTACGGCATACCAGTCAATCGAGTCGGCACCTACAATCGTTAGCTTATTAGGGTCGTCATCGACAACAGCGGCTTTCAAATGCTCTGTTAAGGTGCGCCCCCGGGTACTTTCTCACCACATCTAGCTGGAATTTGATCGGCTATCTTCGCCTGTGAGACATCTAGCTGCATCACAAGCGAGTTTGTGGTGCCTTGGGCAATTCGGTCCCACATTGTTTTTCCATCAACACTCGCAAACTCTACACCATCAAACCCCATATTGGGCAACTTGCCGATAACGCCTTTGAAATCTTTAGCAATATCTTCTTTTACCGACCAAAGTTGCACACCAACTTCATGAATGGCCAAGCCGGGTGGTGAATTTAGAATCTTCGATCTTGTGATCTCGACGCCAGCTATTTTTGCCGGCGCTTCAAACGTAAATTCAACCAATCTCCATCACAATGCCGCACTGAGCATCAGTTGCGAACGTAATCGGCCAGATAGCATCTAAACAAGTCTAGCGATAGTCGATCTCAGTGCGCACGATATCTACTTTATCTGTTAGCTTGAATTGAATGAATTCGATATCTTTTAACGTGGCAAGCATTTTCGGTTCAATTGAGTAAAGCCTTGGCACTAAGTAATCGTAATTATCTTCACTGGACTTAAACTCTTCAACGTCCATTTTGACTTCGCGGTAATCGATACCATTCTCGGATACCGTAAATACCAAGCTTGGTTTTTCCGATGATTCATAAGCAAATAGCCGAAAGGCCTTCAGTTTTCCAGGAATGGTGTAAGAGCCTTGATGCCCTTTTTCACCACTGATTCTGGAAAAAGCCTCTTTGTAAGAACGATAATCGCCGCTCTTTATTGTGAGCCCAGAATGGGAGTCTAGCGTCATTAAGTGTCGTGCGTAATCGACTCGTGTAAGATATTCAACGGTAAATGGCCCCACTGTGTTCGATGGCTCCGATGGCCCAGCCTCGTTTAATGCGACAACCCGATAATAATAGTCATCTCCGATCTTTGCGCTCTCGTCGCTAAAAAGATCAAATCCAGGTGTATCAACATCATCAATATTGTGAGCAACCACTTTCCATTGACCATCTTCACTCGTGCTACGTTGAATGTCATAACCGCTGGCACCTGCAGATCCTTGCCAAGAGAACTTTGGTGCTGCAGTAAACGCCAATAACGTAGGTGCTTTAGGGGCCGATATAGGAGGCACCGACTTACCTTGGAACTCAAATGCTTTTTCACGAAACATGGATAGAAAGTTTCGCTCGTCGTACAGCACCCCATCATCAAAACCTGGCCAATGATAAGCTCGATAGATACCGTGACCAAAGGGCTCTGTATGTTGATAAAAACCACCTGCAGGATGATGCCGGCGCAAGCTCCAGGCAAGCGCACCGGGTATGGCTTCTTCATCGATCAGGTAATCTATCACTCGCTCCATTCCGGCCGTGCCAATAAAACCAAACTCACCTAGCAACAGTGGTTTCTTGCCATCAACCATTTTGACCGTAGCTTTCAAGTTATTCACCATATCTTTGGAATTGAGTTCGTAATGGTGCGTGCTTATAACATCGATAGCAGGCTCATCAATGGAGTATTGTTGAACAAATATGTGATGGTCCACGCCATGAATTGCAAAGAAACCGTCTATAAATAAATGATTTTCATCAATACTTTTTACATAACGCGCGATTTCAATACCCCATTCCGGCGGGTTCTCTAACTCATTGCCACTCTCCCAAGCGAATATGGTTTTATCATCTTTATATTTAACTCCGGTGATCGTATTCGTGCGATTTAAGACAAAGTCGATTGTCTTTTTAAAGTCATCAATAAGCTGCCGGTCAGTCCAAAATTCGTTTTCAGATTTACCACGAAAGTCCGCATAGTTTGGTCTTCCACCCATCCACTGCCAATTATTAACCAGCGGAATAATGACACGAATATCGTATTCGGCAGCAAGTGCTAAGGCTTTATCTAAGGCCTTGAACGCCTCTTCGTTAAACTCACCTGGCCCTTCAACGTAAGTAACCGACTCTCTAGGAAAATTTTTATTGCGAACTGGGATTGTATAAGTACGGACAACCCGCCCACCCATGCGTTTAACTGTTTCGTATAAATCTCTCAACTCAAACTCAGACGGCAAAGCGTATGGGTTTGTCTGCTCAAAGCTCATATTATCTTCGACATAGTTCAACGTGGGCACATTGAACGAGAGGAAGCGAAACTCCTTATCGCCATCCATAAACTTACTGCCTTGAGTTGTAATAAAGTGCTCTGGTTCAGCACTTACAGGCGCAGGTAAGTGCGCTATGATTGAAAACCATATTAAAAAGGTTAAACCCGAACGGGCTCTAAGCTTAAGTTTAAACATGGTATTGTGCCTCTATGTATTATTGTTAAGGCGAGCAATACCGTATCTACATTGGCCTATGTTAACGAACGAACACTTTCGCGCACGATGAATTCATAAGGCAATACAAAGCGATTTTGTGGTAGCTCACCATCTTCAATGAGTGTAATTAGTTGTTTAGCCGCCATGCGGCCAATTTCCATTGCAGGCTGATCAATGGTAGTGAGTGGCGGGTCTGTGTATTTTGAGTACTCTATGTTGTCAAAGCCAGCGACCGAAATATCTTCAGGCACTCGAACGCCATTGGATTTCAATGTTTGCATAGCGGCGATCGCCATATCATCGTTCATACAGAACAATGCTGTTGGCTTCTCATCCATCATTAGAACTTGGTTGGCCGCCATTTGGCCTGAGGCCATAGTAAATTCACCTTCAATCACCAAACTCTTATCAAATTCGATGCCCGCCTCCTCCAAACTTTGACGATAGCCTCTAAGCCTATCCATCGTATGTCGATTATCTCGCAAGCCACTTATTACTCCTATGCGCCTATGGCCTTGCGAAATCAAATAGTCAGTAACCGTTTTTGCAGCTTCAGTGTTATCTATACGAACGGATGGATATGGTGTGCCTTCGCAGCCCGCAGCGCCTACAATTGGTAAATGATCAGGCACTAGAGATTCCTCAGGGGAGTAAGGAGTAAGTTGGATAACACCATCTGCCTGCTTCGAGTTAATCAAGTCTAGATAGATACGCTCGTTTTGGACCTCGTCGCGTGTATCACCTAATAGCACCGAATAGCCTCGCTTTTGCGCATAATCTTCGAGCCCCCGTATCAACGTTGCAAAAAACGGGTTGGCTAAGTTCGGAACTAATACCAATAATTTATAAGAACGCGTTGAACGAAAATTATGCGCCATCATATTAGGGCGATATTCGTACGTCTCCATCGCTTCAATGACTTTTTGTCTTGTCTTTTCACTCACCTTATCAGGGTGACGCAAAGATCGAGACACCGTCGCAATTGAAACACCGGCTATTTTTGCAATTTCACGAATATTAGTCATAGTTTTCTCACAACCGAATTAGTGTCAGCTGATCGTTAATCATATTGTTCAACACTTATTCGATTATCCAGAATTTATCCGCGCTTGCCAGTTGAATATTGGTAAATCAATCTTTTGCACTTTCAGGGCTATACATCTCAATATTTGACGCAGCTGACTCTCCGCTTTCGTTGCTCGCGAAAACACGGTAAAAATACGACTTCCCCTCTTCAAGGTTGTTGTCAGAAAACAGCCGTCCATCAATAGGGTGAAAGCGATTTTTACCATCCGACACATTATCAATGATGGTTTGCCATGGGCCCGTTAAGGCTTCAGCACGCTCGACGCGATAGTAACGCCCGACAGGAGCACCCATCCAGCGGATATTAGAAGCGTCTTTAATCGGTCGTAAAATAGGTGCCTCAGGAACTGGTAGCGGCGGAGCTTTTTCTAGGCCATTCATTCTTGCTTGGGCGTTCCTCACAATATCGACGACAACCTGCTCTTCATTGTGATCACCTTCGGGAAAGCCTGGGAGGTGATAACTGTAATACCCCTTGTCACCTTCCGCATGCCAATAGAAACCACCGTTGTGACGATGCCCCCTAAAGCCCCAAATTAGCCCACCAACCGCACGAGCGCCATCTACCTCGGTATCAACAACCGCGTGCATGATTTCTTGTAATTGATTAGCTGGTAATAAACCGAACTCACCGACCAAGTAGGCTTTTTTCCCTGCGATGAAACGAAGGTCTTTCTCAATGGTCTCAGGTTTATTATTCCCAACTTCAATGTAAAAGTGATTACTTATGATATCCACGTTGGGATCATCTATCGAAGATGGCAATAGATTGACATAAGTACCATCAACCACTAACTGCTTCGGCGCATTGCGCTTAATATGAGCGGCTGTGCGAGCGACGAACTCTGGCGTACTACCGACTAATTCGTTACCTGTTTCCCAGGCCAGTATCGCTTTTTCCTGATTATAATAACGGCCCGTCAGCGTGTTCTTTCGATTAGTTACCTGCTCAATAATACTCAAATAGGCGGCATAAGATTTGCTATTCAGATCATATAGAGCGTCTTCGCTCTCACCGTAGAAAGCAGCGAGATCTTTGCGGCCTCCCCACCAACGCCAATGATCCACAAACGGCAAAATTAGGCGCAAGCCGTGTTGACCCGCCAGCGCGATCATCCGGTCATAATGTACAAAGGCTTGTTCATTGAGAACTGGCAAGCCGCTTTCAGAGCTAGGTTTCAGAATATGTGTCTCACGGCCACACAAGTGATCGTTCGCTGCCTCAATCGACAACACGTAAACGCGCATGGCTTTGGTACCCGCTCGCACGTGTGCTTTGATCCAATTTTCTTGCTCCTGTGCGGTGGGCCATTTAAAGTAATTTCCCTGAGGCTCGCCGTTGTGAGAACAGGTGCCCATCGCATCTTGCTCGATACGATGTAGCTCTGGAGCATGAATTCCAGCAAATCGAAACTCTTTGCCGCCATCCATAAGCTTGTGCTGATCGCGCGTAACAAAATGTTCAAAGCGACTTTCTTTAGGACCGTTGATGTCGATTAAAGCACTTTGACTATGTTCATTCTTATGCTCACATGCAGCACCAAACACAACAATCATTAGCGCCATAATACAACGATAAGAGCCATATATTGAGAACCTAGTTTGCTTTGTCATTACCCTGCTTTTATGCATAAATATCTGCCCGCGTTTAACAATTTTACGTCTACGCTGATTTCTTAGCGGCACTATCATCGTCGCTTAGCAGGCGTTCTAAACGACGAGACATTTCCAACATAGCTCGACCATTATGGTAAGGCGCTTTCCAAGCACCCGCTTTGTATATTCGCCGAGCTTCTAATGACAGTGAGTCACTAACTGCGAACCATCGCCACTCACCAGCCTCCTTATCTAAAATCGTAGACTTAACTACGTTCCACAGCGCTGGAATGGTATTTATGAACTCGATTCGCTCAGACAACTCATAAGCATTCATAAACCCAACAAGTGCTTCAGCCTGCACCCACCAAGGGAACCCGACGCTTACTTTGCCGGATTCAATGTGTCGCTCATCCACCAAAGCTCCTGTTTCAGTGATTGCTTCATTTAAGCAACAATGGGCTAACTCAATACAAACTTGATGAAGTTGAGCCTTTACGTCAGAGTCACCCAAAACCTCAGCGGCCTCCCAGAGCAACCAACTCGCCTCAATATCATGCCCATAAGAATAATATGGAGAGTGATCATTCCAGTGTTCATCTAAGAACATCTTAAGATGCTTGGTGTCCCAATCAAAAACATGCTCAATCATCACATCTAACGAATAACGTAACGCGTCTGCTGTCTGCTCCGAATTCGCCACTCTATGTAAACTAGAATACGCTTCGAGGACGTGCAAATGCGTGTTCATGGTTTTAGGAAAATTCAGATCTTTCTCACTAAGTCGAAAATCCTGAATCGGTGACCAGTCTTCAGTAAACGCTTCTAAAAACCCCTTTTTATCATGGTCTATTGCATGCGCTTGTATGAGCTTAAAAACAGCCATAGAGTATTCGAGCACGCGTTCATTCTTGCTCAACAAGTAATAAGATGAATAAGCGTAGACAATAAAAGCCTGCCCATAAACTTGCTTACGTGTATTGATAACCGTTCCAGCAGAACTCAGCTCCCACCAGTATCCACCATTCACCTCATCATAAAAGTGAGACTGCAGGTACTCATAAGCTCGATTAGCCGCATCGACATACGCGGGCTCCGGCTTAGTCAACGCCAACTCAGAAAAAAACCACAGAATTCTGGCGTTTAGCACTAAGCCCTTATTCGCGTCAGCAATAGGCATACCACTATAGTCAACCTCACCGTAGAAACCACCATTGGTCTTGTCGACAGTGCGCTCCAACCACCAGCTAGCAATGTTCTCTAACTCTTGGTTAAACTCACACAAAAGATCTACGCAAAAATCTTTAGGTAAAGTATTTTTTTTAGCCAGCTGAGTCATTCGCTAGAGGCCCTTGCTTGTTTGTTACTTTCAATTAGACGGTTGATCGTTTGTACACTCGCAGCCGACCGCAAACCATCTTCAGGAGTATTGATAACATAATCCACCAGTTGCGAAATAGAGGTAGTAGCAACGTGCAAACGAGTATCAGAAGAAGCATAATAGATAAACACTTCATCATCTTCGTTGTGTATCCAGCCGTTAGAAAAGACAACATTTGAGACATCACCAACACGCTCTGACTGTATTGGTGCGATAAAGTGGCCGCCTGGCCGATGTGTCACCAACCACGGCTTGTCTAAGTCAGTTGCAAATAAATACAACACATACCTTAATCCAGCTGCTGTATTGCGAACACCATGAGCTAAATGAATCCAACCAACGTCGGTTTTAATCGGCACTGGCCCCTGACCATTTTTAACTTCTTTTATCGTGTGGTACTCCTTTGAATCAACAATAACTTCTTCGTTTATTACCGCATTAGCAATTTCCTTGCAGGTGCCAAAACCAATTCCGCCACCGCCACCAACGTCTATGAAACCGTCTTGCGGGCGAGTATATAAAGCATACTCACCATCAATAAAATACGGATGCAGCACCACATTACGTTGCTGGCCACTGTTGCTCGTGAGGTCTGGCAAGCGCTCCCAACTAACAAAGTCTATGGTTCTAGCTATTCCACAGTTTGCAATCGCGGCGGAACTGTCATTAGTCCTACTATGGTCTTTACGCTCAGTGCAAAACAAGCCATAGATATAGCCATCTTCGTGCTGCGTTAAACGCATGTCGTATACGTTGACATCAGGCTCATCGGTTTCCGGAATAGTCATAGGCGTATCCCAGAAACTGAAATTATCGATTCCGTTCGGGCTCTCAGCGACCGCGAAATATGATTTTCGATCTGCTCCCTCAACGCGCACAACTACAATATAACGGCCTTCCCAATGCATGGCGCCCGCATTAAACGCCGCGTTCGGCGCTATGCGTTCCATAAGAAACGGATTTGTTTTCGGGTTGAGGTCGTACCGCCAATGCAACGGAATATGATCCGCGGTCAATATCGGATTATTCCAACGTGTGTAGATGCCGTTACCCAGTTTTTCGGGGCTATTTTTCATCGCCAGAAGCGCATTATGGTGGCTTTCAAGCTTACTTAATCTTTCATTAAAGAGTGTCATTTATTTCTACTGAGTTTTTATATTCTATAACTGTTTCATTTCATTACGATCAGTTGCCCGCCGCTCTCTACTGCGCTTGGACTCCGTCTGGATAATCTTGCAGATTGTTGTACCAAGTCGCTTTGAGAACAAGAGTGGTAACAACGACACAGGCAATGGACAATCCGAAACCGGACCAGTGCTTCAACACTAAAAATATCGGCATCAACGTCAAGCTCATCTGCCAAATCAAACCGACCAACACATTAAGCACATCTCGTTTGAAATATTCATTTGCTTTAGCGTTGGGGTCGTCTATCTGGAGTTCTTTCAACACAGGCTGCCATAAACCCCATGGGCGAGTTTTACGATAAAACTCTTTTAGGACCGCCATATCGTCAGGCTTAGTCATTATAGAACCAAGAACACAGGAAATTAGACAGATGAGGAATAGTAGAGGAAATGCGTTTAATGCTGAAAAATCGGTAAATGCGAGTGGTACTGCCGCTAAGATTCCGGCCAGCATTCCACAAAAGTAACCGACGCCATTAAAACGCCACCAATACCACTTAAGAAGGTTCGAGGCGGTATAACCTCCGTAAAGTGCGCTAACGATCCACAAAATTATTTTGTTTAGTGAAGGCACAAAAAGACCAATAGCAGTTCCCAATACAATAAAAACAACCGTAACCAAGTAGCTCAAGCGCACATAGGTTATCGGTTTTGCATCGCTATTGATAAATCGCTTATAAATGTCATTGACTACATAAGCAGGCGCCGCATTCGCGGTCGCTGCAAATGTAGACATGTAGGCCGCGAGCAATCCGGCAAGCAACAAACCCAGCAACCCTTGGGGGATAAAATCTCTGATAACAAAAGGAAGAATTTGTTCGAAATCCACTTCTTCACCCATCTCGCGCAGCTCATCCATATAGAAAGCTAACGCTAAAATGGTTAAACCTGCGATCAACATATAGCGTGGAAAAAGCATCACGACATTAACGATTGCGCTCACTTTAGCCGCTTCTTTAGGAGACTTCGCCGACAGTATGCGCTGCATATCGTAATTCGGTGCAGGGCCAGCTAAGCTCTGCAAGATACCCTTAAACAAAACTAGCATGATAAAAATTGAAAATAAGTCGTACCCATCTTCAGCGATCTTTTGATTGGCAGCCGATAGTTGAGTTGACCAGTCAATATTTAGAGCCCATCCGAAGAGCAAGGTTGACCATCCCTCCGGTACAACCGCGTATATCATCTCTGGGCTTACGCTCACCATAGCGATGACACCCACCAAAATACAAGCAACCGTCATAACAAAGAACTGCAATACTTCCGTTAGAACCACTGAATACATACCGCCCTTCACCACGTAAATACTCGTTATGAAGGTAAAAATAAGCCCGTAATAAACCTCGTTCCAATACGGGTCAGCAGTCAGTTGCCAGGGAAAGAAACCCGACGCGAATTTGCCAATACCAATAAAACTGTAGGCTAAAAAGCCCAAAACTGATAAGAGAGCAAACGCAACGACAATTAAGTGTGATAATGTCGCACCGGTGTTGTCACCAAATCGAAAGCGTATCCACTCAGCGCCCGTCATAACGCCTGAACGTCGCAACCAAATCGACAGAAAAACCATCAAAAATATTTGGTTAAACGCTGGCCACAACCATGGAATGAATACACTCTTCAGTCCATAAATAAATAACAAGTAGACCATCCACATGGTCCCACTAATATCAAACATCCCCGACGCATTAGACAACCCTAACGTCCACCACGGCAGCTTGTTACCACCAAGAAAGTAATCCTGAATACTCGCCGAGGCTAGTTTTGAAATCCAAATACCGGCACTTAGCATGACGATTATGTAGATCACAATAATTGTTAAATCTAAAGTAGAAAGCAGCATATCTTTTTATCGTTGTTATATGAGCACCGCAATAGCACTCATGTACTTTAGAGCCATTTAACAAATTAGGTGTAAAGGCCACAAAAGGGCCAATAGCCATACTTGTTTAGACACTTAGCCAGCTTCTTCTAACTGAAGCTCAGCATCTTAGGCACCTCCTATTTGATAGAACCTCCAGACATAGAAGTCAGTCCAATCACCCTTCCCGATGAGCCTGAAACGACTTCAAATCTATATATTCCAACCATATTGTAACCGGTTACATAAAATACTTCAAAAATTAACTTCTCTAAGTTTCATTATTAATTGCCAATCTATTACGCAACCGTGAGGCTTCCAGAGCAGCAACAACGATATGATACATAGTGCTCGCTGGCATACTGCTTGATATCACCTCATCGTTCTTGCCCAGGTGATCAATATACATACCGGGCTCACGTGCTTTGAAATAACAACGCATCAAGGTATCTATACATTTCTGAGCCTTTGCCAGCGCTTCTTCATACCCTAATGACACCATAGAGCAATGCGCTTTGATTGCTTCAGTCATCGGCCAGCAGCGCTTGGTTTCGAGGCGAACACCAGAGATTAGATTAACCGAATCACAAATCAAGTCACCGGCATTTGGCGTTAGACTTTCAGCCCGGTTATAGACATCTCTAATAATACAGGAAATATCACGATCACTTAGTAGCTGAAATTTTATCAAAAGCCACACCCATTCGTACATGTGCCCAGGCTCTGTTACCACTAACTCTCTGTCGCATGGAACGCTCCAGTCCTCATCGAAATATTCAAGCAAAGCTCCATATTCAGGACTAAAGAAAACAGATTCAAACAAACTGTAAATATGCTCTGATCTCAATAACCATGAAGAGTCATTAGAAATTTCATAAAGTGAAAGAAACGCTTCAAATAGGTGCATATGAGGATTTTGACGCCTGCATCCGTAATCAAAATTCCCCTCGACCCAACCACCATATTTTGATTTATAAGCTTCATCGATGTATTCAGCAAGCGCATACGCGTGACTAAGCTTCTCTTCACTCTCAGTCACTTTATACAACCAACCGTTGGCAAGAATATGAAAGGCGTAGTCGTATACATCTTCTTTTGAATCCAACACTTCGTGATTCGAGTTCATTAACTGCGAATAGTGAATACCATCTCTTCGGGCAAGGCAAAAATTCCATAAATCGTTAGCGATACCTTCACCTTGGTCAAACCACCCCGCATCCTTCATATATGAGAAGGCAAATATTTGGCGAGATTGAACTCTCATTCTCACATTGACACTTGTATCGGGGGTGCCGTTTGCAGAAAGCTGCTCGACATGACCACCAGTATTCGAACAAACACCTAAAGAAGCCCACAAAGGCAGCGCATGAAGCTTAACCCAATTCTCGAGACGCTCAGAGGACTCTGAAAACGCAACGACTATTTCATTTTGTTGTTTTTTTTGCACGAATGGCCCTTATTTCTATTTAATTCATGTCATAATGTAACCGGTTACATTATGACATAAATTAAATAGAAATAAGGGCCAGTTTTAGAAAATAAATCAAGCGTTTCAACACAATAGCTACGTCAAGTTCAAACGAGTTAAAATTTGTATGTTCGATCTTTTATGGAAAAACACATACAACAACTGAGCTGAAGCTCAGAACTAGTCGCTTATAAGGGTTAACTCCTTCTCCCCCGGGCGACCTTTAGACCCATAGACAAATTGTCTATGGGTTTTTTTTCCCCTACAGATCACAAAAAGGGGCGACTAACGTCGCCCCCTCTCATCAGATCTAGTACTTATCAACTAAAACTTACCTCTAAGACCAACTCGGAAGCTACGACCTAATTCTTGGAAATTTAGCTTTCTTTCCTCAATAGTAGTATAGGATTCCAAGCTTTCCTCTGTCAGATTAATACCATCAAACGTCAACTCAACATTGTCGTTAACATTATAAGAAACAGAAAAATCAAGAGTACCGAAGTCCTTTATAAACTCGGGATTATTACCAAAACCATTTGCTCTAAAAAGACGTTCGTCTCGGAAGTTATAAGCTATTCTTGAAGAGAATTTTTCATTCTCATAAAAGAAAATTGCGTTATAGCTGTTCTCAGAAAGCTCAGGCAATTGGAAACCAGATGGTGTTTCACTATCAGCGTATGTGTAGTTAAACAACAAACCGAAACCCGGCGTTGGCAATACCTTATCTAATGAAGTTTGGAAGGTAAACTCAAGCCCCTGTACCTCAGCACTGTCGTTTACCGGCGAAATAACAGTAAATGGCGTGAGGTTACCGAAACCATCGTTCAAATCCTGAGTATCAATCTCGGTTGTGATAAATGTATCAATATCCTTGTAGAAGGCGGCTAATGCAACTAGACCATAGCCATCACCCAAATACTTCTCAAATGACAAGTCAACCTGAGTTGCACGAAACGGATCTAAACCGGGATCACCAGCAACCGCCGTTCGGTCTACCAAGCTACGAATAAACAAGCCCGGCGCCAAATTGGTAAGGTCCGGTCTTGAAATAACCCGTGCAGCACCAAAGCGAACAACTGTATCATCATTGACATTATATCGTACATTCAAGCTTGGCAGGATATCCCAATAGTCATCGGATACAGTAATACGGTCATACCGATCAAAAATCTGACTAAACAAGAACTGCTGCTGCGCACCAGCCGCTACACGAAACGCAGAACTTCGAGTTTTAGTGTTAACCGCTCTGATACCAAAATTACCAGTAAATGCACTGTCGGCACCGCCAAAGTTCAATTTACCATACACAGAAAAAACGTCTTCTTCGATATCGTAATCATTTACTGGATCGGATTCAGGGCGAATACCCCAAATTCTTTGCAAGTTACCAATTGGGTCACCCGCATAAGCGGTTGGATCACCACTCAAAAAATTGCGAACGAAATCTCCATTTTGACTTGAAAACAAACCATCAGCAACAGAAATAGAGTCAGCGATAAGGCCAGTCACAGCGAATTGAGTCGCGGTTGAATCCTGAAGCTCTCGGAATGGGTCAACACCAAGACGATCAGCAGTCAGGAAGGTTCCACCAAACTCATTAATACAACGATTTAGGTCGGTTACATTTTGAAAGTTTGAATCCTGAGCTCGCTGATTACAGGCGGCTTCGAAGTTTTGACCAACTCCCCTTTCAACACGGCGACTATTCTCACGCGCAGAGAAACGTGTACCGAACTCAAATTTGTTAAAAGTACCTTCGCCTAGATCGTAATCAAAATCCAACGATAGATTTGCATCTTCTGTGGTAAAGACATCATCAAACAAAGACACGAACGACAGGATAAAGTTATCTCGATCTAGCACGTCATACTGCGTGACGAGGTCACCAATAGCGCCACTACTAATATCGTAGTACCAGCCACCAGCTGGCCTTGCCGCGGGACGATTACCATCGGCGTCGGGAGTGCGAAAACCGCCATTAAACGCGCCATTAGTGTTACCGCTACCAGACCTCAACTCTTGCTGCAAAAACAAGCTATCGAAGGTATTTTCACCATAACTGAGATTGATATTCGCATTTAAACGATCACTAATTTGCCAATTAGTATTAAGACGCAAGTTCAAAGTTTCGGCGTCGCGAAAGCCAACTACACCGGCATTGCGCTGAGGGAAACCACTGTTAGAGAACTGCTCATGTGGCCGCCAACCTCCACGCAGCAGTGAGAAATTTTGAGACACAAGCGGGTCTAATTGATTGCCAGCAGAATTAACAATTTGTGCCGGGTCGAAATAGACTTCATCTTGAAACTGCCCTTCTGTTGACAAACGTAATTCATTCGCTGCGTTAGTTTCTTCAAATGCGGTATAAAGAGCATCTAACGTGACCTCGACATTGTCGCTTGGTCGCCATTGGAAGGAGCCATTTAAGCCGGCCGTTTCACGCTCAACTTCAACACGCCGCGCCTCAACTTGACGAGGGGCTTGAACCTCTCCCACTTCAGAACCGTTATTAAAGAACAAGGTTGGATCAAAGCTCGAAGGGGAAGACCAACAAAATGGGTTACAGTCATCAGGATTCGGTGTCGAACCAGTTTGATTAGGATTAAATGGGTTACCTGGTGTAAAAACATTAAGTCGAACATCATCCCAATCTAGCCAGTTGATATTATCAAAACGCGAGTTAGTCTCGTCGTAAGTAGCGTTAATATAGTAAGCAAAAGCGTCGCTTTTATTCTCACCAAACAGCACCGAGACACTCGGGTCTGTTGACGACGCTAAGTCGTCGTAGTTCGCTTCGACAGATAGCGCCAAGGTGCGCTCGTCCAAATCAAAAGGCTTGCGCGTTTTGATATTAACTGAGCCGCCAATACCACCCTCAATGTCATCCGCACTAGGCGTTTTAATGACGTCAAAACCAGCAAACAATTCAGATGGAATATCCTCTAGAGCCACATTGCGACGTACGGCATTACGCGCGCTTTGCTGTGATGGTGTCCCAACAAATGTAGTTCCGTTTAACGAAACGAACACTTGAGATAAGCCACGCAATTGAATTTCAGATCCAACTCCACCGCGTTGAGTAATTTGCACACCTGGCACCCGTTGAAGCGCTCGAGCTACATTGTCGTCTGGTAACTTACCAATATCCTCGGCCGAAATCGAGTCTATAATTTGGTTTGAATTTCTTTTTATATCCAACGCATTTCGCAATGAACCGCGAATGCCATAGACGGTAATCTCTTCAAGCACTTCGGCCTCTACACCGACATCTACACTTGTTGTTTCTTCGGTAGTTTGAGCGAATACCGCCCCCGAAGTAGCACCAAGGCTAGCAAGCGCGATCCCTAGGGAAACAGCCTTCGCTATAGTTGTCCTCTCGAACCTTTTCAGCTTTCTCATTTTATCCACAATCCTCAATTATGTAAGTCGTCGCGACAAAATGCCCCTTTACAGTGGAGCTCTCTATATATTAATTGCTTGTCGAGACACGTCTTATAGTTAATTTCACCGGAAAAATCGTAGTCAATTTCTTAGGGATCTGACTTTAAATCATTTCGGCTTTCAATAATGTAACCGGTTACACTATGTTTTACAAGTCCAGAAATATAAAACGGCAGCACTGCTATTTAGGCAAAACCTTACCCAGATCCAAGTCAGGCAAAAAACCTACAAGATCTAAGAAGAGTCGTTAGTGAACATAACGCGGATCTGGGCCTAGCATTTGATGGAGACTGAGACAGGCTAAGCATCATCACTGCAAACGGAAAAATTGTTTAGCCAGACCGTCAAATGATTCTGTTCGCCTGCGACATTCTGATTCGTAGTCCGAGATAATGCCGTTTAGGCTGGTGCTCGCTTAATTGAACTATTATCCACATTTCCTGCCCCCCCTCAGCAAGTGCTCGAAAGCCTACCGAACAGCATCAATACGCCCGAGCTAAGAATAGAATTTAAAGAAGGTGATCATCACAAATTTATGGATAAGTTCAAAAAATTAGTTAGCTTTGATGACGCGACAATCAGTACAATAGATGACCTGCGCGCCGACTTTAAAGATGGTTTTGGCCTTATTCGCCTCTTGAACACCACCCCGATTTTAGTGCTACGGTTTGAAGCAAGCACTCAGGAAGTGCTTACTCGAATTCAAGCCATGTTTGCGAAGAGCATTCATAAGGTTGACCCGGAGCTATTACTGCCATTCTAGACGCCTAGTAATTCAGACTTCGAATAAGTAACTAGACAAGCTCATTTGAATAATTGTACACTATTCAAATGAGTATGAAAAAATCAACTCATGGAGGAGCACGAAGCGGCGCAGGACGGCCCAAGGGGAGCGGCAAATACAAAGAGCCGACCAAAGCTATTCGTGTGCCTGAAGGCAGCATTACCTACATCAAGGAGTTTCTTGAAAGCTACCCTGAAGTAACCGAACTAGGCCCAATTACCACGTCTGAAAGTGTCAGCGCTAGTAGCAATGACAATATAGTGAAACTGGAAATCCCTTTGTTCAGCTCAACCGTCGCAGCCGGCTTTCCATCTCCAGCCGAAGATCACGTTGAAGAAACACTCGATTTAAACGATTACATGGTTCAACGGCCCGACAGCACTTTCATGCTGCGCGTTGAAGGTGAATCGATGAAAAATGCAGGCATACTGCCTAACGACATATTAATTGTAGATCGCTCTTTAAAAGCCACACATAATAAAATAGTCATTGCAGCCATTGATGGCGAGCTCACCGTTAAACGCCTTTTTCATCGAGGCGGCTTAGTGAAACTGTTGCCGGAAAACCCGGCCTACCCCGAAATTGAACTCGAGTCAGAAGCCGAGTTGAAAATCTGGGGCGTGGTCATCGGCAGCTTTCGTCGTTTTCAAACCTTTTAAGCCCTTACACTCAGTAAACTCATGAAAACCATTGACCTAAACTCCTTAATTGGCGATAGCGGCCTAAGCACTCAAGCCGCGCTTGCGAAAACCATGCGCCAAGTTTGTGAGACCGATGCTCCCCTAGCTATCGATGGAGCAGGCAAAGACCAAGTGGTGATGGTACCACTGAAGAGTTTTAAAGAATTAGGCGCTAAGCTGGACGCTTTGAAAGCTCGCTAAACAAAGCTTCTTTTCAGAGAAACTTTTTAGTCAGCGGCTACTTAACAATAAACGAGACTACCTGCGTGCTTCGCGGTGAAAGCTTATCGGTGGCAAAAACTTTTGCTGTTACAGTATGTGTGCCAGCCTGCAAAGGCCATAAATAGCTCAACGATTGGGTAGAGGCGATAAGACTATTATTCACAAACCAATCTACCCGCGCGACCTCACCACTGCCATCGAGCTTGAACTCTAGCGCTTCACTTTCGTCTGGAATTCTTGGGTCACGCGCTACATGCATCTGATCCACTGGCTGAGCTATTCGGTAACCCCGCTTCGGCTCACTCGTTGCCTGCGAATTAGGACGGCGAGCAGGCAAAAACCATTCCTTGCGTGTTGCGCACAGACCATTGCTTAGCAAGCCCGAATCAATGCATACCTCTTCTTGGACCAATTTTCGGCTAAGGAACAATGGCTTGGTTTCTTTATGCCGATTAAGTTCAGAAAACATGGCGCGCATTACTAACGCCGGGCCGACTGAACCGGTCACGCGGTCCATGGGCTGGTTATCCAAGTTTCCTAGCCAAACGCCAACCACATAACGATGATTAAACCCGACTACCCAGGCATCTCGATAGTCATTTGATGTACCTGTTTTCACGGCAGTTTGCACTGGCAATTGTAACGCGCCACCTCGGCCAAACTCACGCGCACGAGCTTCTGGGTCTGACAAAATATGAGCCACCAACGAGCTTACCTCAGGGCTGAATACGCGAGCCTCGCGATCGGCTTTCGGCCTGTTTGTTTCTCGTAAACCACGAGCTAAGCCACCGCGAGCGATACTTGCATAAGCACCCACCAATGAATACAAGCTGATCTCTCCATTGCCCAAAGCAATGCCATTTCCATAGTCAACCGACCTTAGGTTTAAATCATGAATACCGAGCGCGCTGAGTTTTTTGAGTAACGGTTCTACACCAACATATTGAGCCGCCTTAATCGCAGGAATATTCAATGAATTGCCTAAGGCCTCTCGCAACGGCAATTCACCATAAAACGTATTGCTGTAGTTACGGTAGCTGTGCATCCCTTGACCAACGCCCTCTTTCAACGGGCTATCATCAATCATGGTTGCGGCGGTCCAGCCCTTCTCCAGCGCAGACGCATACACAAACGGTTTAAGGGTCGAACCTGGTTGTCGTTTAACTTTAACCGTATCGTAAGCCGCGCCCTCCTGAGCATCAGCCACCGCCCACGCCAGGATCTCGTCTGTTTGGTGGTCAACAACCAACAGCCCTCCATGTTGAACATCTCGCGATTGCAGATCGGCAATTCGTTCATTGAGCAGGGTTTGTGCCGTGCTTTGCAAGCGACTATCCAACGTAGTCTGAATTTTGTTTAAGTCTGAACCACTCTGCTGATAAACATGATTAGCAAAATGACGTACGTTCAGCATTGGCTTAGGCTTTGTCACCACTAAAGGGCGATCTGCGATTTGTTCTGCCATGACTAACTCAGCATCAATCGCGCGCTCAGCTAGAATCGCTAAACGGCCTTCCAGTCTTTGCGTACTCTTATACAAGTCAAAACGTGATGGTGCTCTGACCAGAACAGCAAGTGCCAGTATCTCCTTGTGGCTCAGGGTACCAACGTCTCTATCAAAGTAATAGCTAGCGGCTTGTTGCACACCTCTGCGCTGGGCTGCATAGGGGACCTGATTTAGATAGAACTCAAGAATCGTGGCTTTATCAAACTTAGCTTCCAGCTCTTGGGCTTCCCAACCTTCCAACCATCGCGCCCAAATAGAACGAGGCCTTTGGTGAATCATCCGCACAACTTGTTCAGATATGGTACTGGCTCCTCTCACGCCCTCCAACGCTAATATGTTTTGCGCCAATGCCATAAGCCGTGCTTTCCAATCAATACCTGCATGCGAGTAGAAACGTTTATCTTCCGCT
The DNA here is from genome assembly GCA_937989675.1 of uncultured Arenicella sp. Lineage (GTDB taxonomy): Bacteria > Pseudomonadota > Gammaproteobacteria > Arenicellales > Arenicellaceae > Arenicella. Next base: position 36,385 of record CALKRK010000163.1, read on the forward strand.
AGGATAAACGCCTGTTGTAAAAACTCGGGCACACCGTGCAGATCGACCACGTCATGCGCATTCCAATGATTTTGGTATGTGACTGTTAAGGGGTAGCCATCACGGTCCAGCAATTGCGGCTTTACACGTGCTTGCGTAAGGCTAGTCAAATCATCAGGCAAAAGCAGCATGTCACGCTGCGTCGCCAAATAGAGAAGTCCCAGCCCAAGCACCATGGCACCTATGCCAGCGGTTAGAACACGACGCCACCATCGCTTAAACATAACGCCTCCTACTGCCCAACATGCTCGACTTGCAGCTCAACCGGCACGCCTAGGCCATAAACATCTGGGTCGTACATCTCTTCGGCCTTAACAGGCATGGCAGAGAATGTGCCACCGGCAATCGCCTGCGCTGTATAACTCAAGTGGTAGTTGCCACGGGGCAGGTATTCGGAATAAAAACGCGCGGAGTCATGCCTTAGTTCTTTGTGATAAAAGCTGTAGCCATAGCGCCCATAAGGCACCCAACGGCTGACCTGACGCGCCCAGGAGTTAGACGGAGCGGCATACTCTGGTTCGCCCGCATCAATACTTGATGAGGTTGCCAAATCTCGGTTAACTGGTTCCAAACCGCCTGGTATCGGGTCATCAATCACCACAAAGTTACGCACGGTTGGTACTGAGACAAACAAGTCAACTCGCAACAGCTCACCCTTTTTCAGTTGCAATGGGCTACTTAGAATCTGCCACTCTCCGCCTCTTTGCACGGAGTACTCTCGGCGAATTTCAATACCAGCATTAACCCGTTCAGCGCTGTCTGCGGTTTCGGCGTACTGCATCCGTACATTGTAGTACATGCGGCCAGAACCCTGCTTGCTCAGCTCGACTTCGCCACTAAGAGATGACTCAACGGGCAGTTCGGGGTTCCTTAATAGCTCACTAGGGTCTCGTAAATCTGTGAACTCAGTTTCACCGATTAGCTGTACTCCGTATTTTTGTGTTTTGAACGACGCCGCAATCTGCATATGCGGCTCTTCACTCTCATACACTTCACTAAAATCTAGTAACGCATTCATACAAAAAATATTTTCTTGCGTATTCGCCCAATAGTCGCGCGCACCTCGAGTCTGTGTAATCGCACGAACTTGTTTGAATGGCACATCGCCGATTACCGCCAGGCCTGCTTGAGATTTTTCTGTTACCGCCATAAAGCTCGACAATATCGCGCAGTTACTACGCATCGGGCTATGCAACATGCGTTGATGGCCGGAGAACTCGGTATCGTTAAAATGAAACTTTCCACCCGACTGCACGCTGTAGGACAACAGTGTGCGACTCTGCTCCAGCAGCTGATCATCATCAATATCAAGAGCGGCCGCGGCCTGTAGAAAATGCGCCTTGCCGAATAAGTCCATCTCGGGTACATGCGAGCGATAGCGTTCAAGATCAGCTTTGTTTAACTTACCTCGAGCGGCCAACGCTGCAAGTGCTACCGCACGTACCGAAGATCGCATTCCGTTCATTGACTTTTCTTGTAGAGAATCTCCAACATCATCCCGGCGCAACAGCGTTAACAAATAACTGTGCAGGCGCTCCTCCACCTGTTCCGGAATGATATAACCTTGTTCACGCAGCCAAACAAACCCGATTGCGGTATAAGCACTGAGGTACGGGCTCACATAGGCGTCATTATTCACCCAGTACGTCATTCCGCCGTTTGGTGCCTGAAAAGCAGCGGCGTCATTTAAGGTTGTGTCAGGTAACTTGGCACTGCCTTCCCAGGTAAGCTCATCTGGCAAATACTTTTTGAGCCGTCCAAACTGCGCGGCCGCTAAGCCTTTACTCAAACGTTGCTCCCAGCAAAAATAAGGATAGTCACGCAGATAACGGAACGCACCTGCAATGTTGCCAATCACCGACGGTGAAACCGACACACTCAAGCCCCCGACATCATTGTAAATACCGTCAGGAAACGCCACCTTTTCAGAAACCGTTGTTTGCGTTGTCGTTCCATAGCTAGCAGCCGTGAGCAGTGAACGCCGTTTGTTTACTGGCAAATGATGTTCAACCGCATCGATATCCACCTCGTCACCAGCCTTTGCCAAGAATGCCAACTCGCCAGCCTGATCTGCGGTTACATCTAACCACACACGTTTGCGCTCGTAGGGCTCAAGGCTGACTTGCTCAATTTTACTAAGCGGCGTTTTCAGCGCATCTCCGGCGGCACGAATCTCAACAGAAACGGTGCGCGCTTTATTGGTACGATTCATCACTGAAAAACCGGCTTGTGCCTGGTCGCCCTCGGTCAGTTGGTTTGGCATAACTGGTCTTAGCTCAGTTGGCCGATTCACCTTGAACGTTGCGTCCCCTAAGCCCATCCGTTCTTCTTTGGTAACAGCCAAGGCAAACACTCGCCAACCAGTGAGATTATCCGGAAGATCAAACTCGAGCTTGGTTCGACCACGCTTATCCAAGTCAACTGACGGGTTCCAATAGGCGACAAACTTCATTAGATTACGTAAATCGCTGCCCTCTTCGCCACCTCCTCCACCGCCAGCGTTTGCGCCTTTCTTTTCGAACTTCTGGCGACCGACGAGTTGTTTAAGCAAGTTATAATTGGCAACACCAAGGTCCTCCAAGCGATTGAAACCTTGGTAAGGGTCATAGTAACTTTTGCCGCTTTTATTTAAATCGAACACCGCTTCATCAATAACCACAACCGCGACTTCCATCGGTTCTCGCTTACCTGAGACAGGCTTTGCCTTGAGCCGCAACTTCACGGTTTCTCGAGGCTTATACACTTCTTTGTCAGCCTTAATTTCAACCTTTAACTGTTTTTGAACATCAACGACCGGGACACTAACGTAGCCCATCTTAAACGCTGGCTTACCTAAATCTACGTTTCCATCGCCGAGCGGTTTTGCTACTCGCGGTGACGCAACAACAACTGATACATACACACCAGGGTAATCATCTTGTTTGATTGGCACTTCGATAATCGGTGTACTGCCCTCGAGCTTTTTACGCCAGTGGCGCAGTACTCCGTAACGCTCAACGGTAATCAATGCTTCAGCATCAGGGTAAGGATTCTTAATTAGAAACTTTGCCACATCGCCTATTTTATAACTCTCGGCATCGGGAATAATTTCTATTTGATGTTGGTTTCCGTCATCCCAAACAACAGCACCTTCACCAACAACCCAAGTGGATATTTGACTTTGATTCTCACGCCCTTTCGAATCTTGAATTGTGGCTAGTACTCGATGCGCGCCCGGATGCTCCGGCGTAAATTCGCATGGCTGGGCAGTTAGAGCGGACTCCAACTCACACGTAGCCACAGACACCCATTCAGAAGAGTACTGTGTTAGGTAAGCGTTGCCGGCACCTTTTACCCTAGCCGCGCGGGTTACATGGCGTTCAATATTGAACGCCACACTAACGCCTGCAACAGGTTCACCTTTAGCGTCGACCACAATAGAATCAACCGCCGACGCCTTACCAACGTCATGAACCCAAGCTGTGTTGCGCAAACCAATAAAGCGGTCGCGACCTAAATAGTCAACAGTGGCACTACTCGCAACGTATTTCCCTCGATCATCACGCACGGCGCTTTCAATAAACAAACGCCCAAAGTGGGTATCATAATCCCCTAGTTTTACTTCAGACTTGAGTTCGCCCTGCTTATCTACGGTGCCAGAACTTTGATGCACCGTGGTGTTATTAGCATGGCGATACGATCCAAAATTGAACCCTTTGGCTTGCGGATGAGAGCTTCTAAACTGGGTTGGGCGCAGGATTACGGATGTTCTGACCTCAGCATCTGCATATGGCCCACCGGCATGCATATTGGCAAGCGTTGTAACACTTAAGGTTTCGTTGGCGGAAAATTGATCACCGTTAACGTCGGTAGTCACGCGAAACGGGGCGGGCGTAAAATCGCTCACCAATACCTGCATTGGCGACAGATAGAACTCTTTACCGCTGGCACGATAACGTAAACGAAATTGATACCATCCCACGGCGGCTGTGTTTGCAGTCGTCAATTCTCCGGCGTAAGAACCGAATTCAGACAAACTCAAATTTTCGACTTTCTGCACGACCTGACCTTTCGGGTCGATCACCTCTAACTGGTACCCGTCCGAATCCGCCGCCACCCAATGCTTGTTGCTTTGGTTACGCACATAAAATTTGTATTGAATGGTGCCACCGGCTTTATAGATTCCCTGAGCCGTGGTGCCCCATGCATGCGCATAGCCATCCTTTACCTTCAAACGGTTTCTCACCTTTGACCACGCCGCGTAAGGACCATCCAGCGGTAGAACCGCCAAATCGTCACCTTTAGCAACTTTCAGCATTAAGCGCTGGTCTTCAAATCGGTAGTTGTCGATTAGATCTAGTTGAGGGTCTATCTCAACCAACCCTGGTAGCATAGCAAGCCCATTCTTATCCGTTTTAACAGCATCATCTGTTTCGTCAAACGCTTTAATCAATGCGTAGTAGTCTGTATCTAAACGCACCGATGCTCCTGCCACGGGCTTACCGGTAGCTAAATCCGTCACCCAAGCAAGCGAATTAAAATGGCCAAACTTAAAATGCACTTGATAAGGCGTAACCTGCGATACAAACCGGTAGTATTCGCTATCATATCCCGGCGGCAGAGGTTCACTGCGTAGCGTACCAACGATTACACCTGATTGCCCATCCAACATTTCTCGTACCCCCAAAGGTACCGCGTAGGCAATGTCCTGAGCGTCGGCTAAGTCTTTTGAATAGTCCAGCCCATGTTCACGTTCTGATGCGGTCGTTCGAGAGTAGCCTGAAACCATGAGCCTATTTAAATTAGTCACCATGATTGGCACTTCAGTATCGAGATTTTTTTCGAGAACTGAGTGACGATGATCAAACCAAAGCCTTGGTGCTCGGTGCGCGGTGAGAAACGCCATATCAATCGGCGACTCGATGATTCGACCTACTTCGTCTATCAAATTTTCATCTGACTTTAACGCGTATTGTTCATATGCCTTTAACGACTCGGGCAGAATAAGCGTATATGGCGAATTGTCTCCGTAATTAAACCGGCGCTCAAAAAAATAGGTGAGTTGGTAATTGTCGTAGCGCGCCGACCATGGGTCGTAGTCTGTCAAGCCACCAGCCAAATCAGGCGATACGGTCAGGTGTTGTTTTGCGCTTGCGTAACTAACCGGTGTTGAAAACTTCAACGACACTCGGTTTAGTGGGTCACATTCAAACAGCGCCGCTGACGATTGGCCCTCTAGGCCGAGCGTTCGCAGATCGTCAGCAGTTGAGTACGTTGGCGGTAAATTGAACTCATCGTATGAACCAGCCTCATAACATTCCACACCCAGAAATTTAAACTCTGGCAAGCTTCTAAAAGTATGTACCGCATCGGTTGCGAGCCCCGTTTCGTCCCCTGATATTGATACCAGCCCAGCCATCACTTTCAGCGTTACTTCCGCGTCGGCAGGAAGGTCACGGCTTGGTGTAGCAATCCACTGTGTTCGAGCCTGCTCATGGGCTTGACGGCGCATAGCTAACTCTTGTTTTAGTTCCTCGCTAAGCTCTTGCTCTTCGTCTGTCAAATTCAATCGAGTAAGCAATTTAAACTCATCACCGGGTGTAGCTTGACTATAATGAGATTGGTTAACTGGATTGTCTTGCGGGCGCAACTCAACCGCAATCGCTCCTAAGTTACTCGCTTTATAGCGAATCTTTTTCTCCACCGTACTTTTGGTGACAGGCTGGTTGAACATAAGCGTAACTTGCGGGCGCCCCGCATCAACCCATTGATGTAAGCGAACCCAGGCAAGCTTTGGCCGTTGCGTGACGAAACGATGCTTATATTCCGCCGCCATCACAGCCCCGCCGCTGGTTTTAATTCCTGGCTCTACGGTTATGTCGTATTTAGTTGCGGCTTTTAACTGGGTTGCCTTAGCCAACTGACACGATAAGGAACTGGTATCCAACCAAAGCCATTCACATTGAACAGAAGGCGTTATCGATATGGGTATCTCGGCCGCCTCACGCCGCATATTGCCAATCGGAACAACAGGCTGATTAAACTTGAAGACTATTTGACGATTCCCCTCTGGTACATCCTTACCGGTTGGCGTAATACGCAATATCTCTAGCTTCTTTTCATTCGCGTTATTAAACAGGGCTGAGTCAAATGCGCCCTGAGCCAACACAGGTAAATTCGCGCTCCCCAGAAAGATAAGTAAAACCACGCGCCACGCAATTCTTTCAATACCAGACTTCATTAAAGAAACCACCCATTAGTTAAATCGAGGAACTAGGATTATGCCCCTAAGCTAGATTTAGGATCATGGGGATTCTGTGTTATTTCTGTGTATTCCTACTCGGCCGGAACCGCCAGACTGCTATTGCTATTCTATATAAGCCGAAAAACAAACCAGTTGCCAGACCATCGCCTATTTTATTAGTCGTGTTTCTGGGTAAGCCGCATGCCACCCGAACCAAAATGCCCGATGGTATGGCAGGCGAGCCAGGCGAGCATTGTCGCTACCAACCAGTGCTTGCTCAGTTACTCGCCAGCGTTTGCCCTGTGAATCGATTACAGTATCTTTGCGGTCGTACTGTTCGAATTTGACTGAGCCGGGATCATACACACGATTGGCGCCAGTATGATCGGTCAGCACTACAAATTCTTGTTGTGCTACGCGTTCGTAAAAAATCGGGTGCTTTTCAAGATAGGCGGTATCGATCGCGAGTTGAGAATCCGGCGCCCCAGGGAATCGAAGCGCTAATACCTCTTGCTTATTCTTTAGGCGCTCATCGTTAAACGGCGTATTAAACATTAAGCGGTCGTCGCTAAAGTAATTCTGATACGCCACACCTTCTCCATAGTCTCTAAGGTGCCCAGTTTGTAACGAAAGCACAGTAGTGTTCGGGTGGCGACGACGCCACTCTTTCCATGTTGTAGTCACAACGGATAAATGCTCTAACGCAATACCCTTATCGCTAAGCGGGCCCACCACTGGTTCACCGCGGACTGTATTCCACAACGAACTGGTGGCTTTGTCGTACATCAATTTGTTGGAACGATAAAGAAAACCGCTGGTACCTAACTGATGATCAACATCATTGTGCTTCGTTTTGTAAATGACCACTGTGCCGCATAATGTGCAATAGACACCGGCAATCGGCTCAGCGTTTTCACCCTCACCAAACACATCGGTGAACATCTCATGCCAGGCTAATATGCGTTTCGGGTAAGCCCGCGCCACGCCATTGATTTCAACACCGAAAACCACATTGTCGTCGTCAAGATAATCTGCCGCGCCCGCTGAAATCATCTTCGGGTTGCGCAAAGGCGGTATGCCATCTTGCAGAACCCCTCCCCAGCGGATTTCATCTAAGCGAATTTTTGCGGACTCTTGGCGGCCTGCGAAGTAAGCTTCAAAGCGCGGGTCGATCTGTTTATAAAACCCGGCTTTGAACTCGGCATAGTCGCTGGGTATTGTCTCTGGCTGGTTCCAAATCCATTGGTACCAATCGTTGTGGGTATACGCGCTAATTGAAGACTTTTTA
>CALKRK010000164.1 GCA_937989675.1 uncultured Arenicella sp.
AAACTCATTTCCTTCCGGGCTCAGTAAGTGAACGGCTTTGATAGACAGAAAGTGATTGTAGTAGACTGGCCCATACTTATTCGACATCTCGCTGAATAGGTCGTTACAGTTACGCATAAAGCGTAGCGAGTGTCCGACCAGTGGTAAACCTGTTTCGCCGGGTATGGTGCGTAATGCAATTGTCATTTAGTGTGCTTGTCGGGGATGAAATTGGACATAATGTACACGATGAGGCTGGTGTTTGGGTGAAACCTGAGAAAAAAGAAATACAACACCCAGAAATTTAGATACAACGAGTTTGGAACGCTATGAAATTAATACAAAGCAACATTAAATTGGATAATGTTGGCGTCGGGTTTGGTGACTTGCTCAATGCTAATGGCATTTATTGACCCACAAGCGGGTTTGCTGAATACCTTCGGAGCATCCATTGAAGGGAGCATCGCGCAGATCGTCGAGCGGAACTTGGGTGCGTTGATCGGCATGGTTGGTGGCATGTTGATCTGTGCTGCTTTCCTCCAACATTTAAGGCGTTTTGTGTTGGTCGTTGCCAGTATTAGCAAATGGACCTTTATTGGTTTGGTGCTTATTTACTGTCAGTCCTTTATGGACAAAGCCATTGTTGCTGTTTTATTCGACTCTCTGGTAGTGCTGCTCTATGTGCTGTATTTAGTCAGTTTTAACGAGTCGGATACGCAGGCTTAGACGTTTCTATTTATTGCTAGTTTTCGTTTATTAAGAAGCACGTAATTTGAGCGGGCGTGGGCGCACCCATACCCAAGTGGTGACCACCAATAGGCCAAACGCGCTATATAGCAAGGTAAACACCCAACTGGGCCAGTCATAATAGAGTAGTTCGGTCATCCAGTAAGAAATGAATGAGCCATCGTAGACTGTTTCGCCACCTTGCTTCCTCAGCCACATTTCCAAGGTGGTTAGCGGGCATACCACGCCAAGCCAAGCTTGCATTACCACAACACCAATACATGCTAAGTGAGCGATTCGAAACCAAGGGTTAGTAACCCAGTGCCATTTTAGAACACCGCCGATAACAACAGCGAGTAAACCGACCACGACGAATACGACAACCAAAATATGAGAAAACAAGACGGCGTCCGCTAGAACAAGATAAAGTGAGTTGTCGCTCATTAAGATATGCCCGCGTGTTGTACACCAATCTCGACAGTTTAGAGCTTAGACTAAGCTAGCAGTAACAAGCTAAAAAAATAGCAATATTATCGTCAAGTTCGTTCTAATTAAGCGGAAGAGAGGGCTTTTTAGAGGGGCAGATTACCTATTTCGCAGACATATCGAAATATTTAACACGCACACCGTGGCGCGTGAACTTTTCTACAACGATGGTTGGGTTTTTTTCGGCCAGCTTTTCAGAATTTAACTCCTGTTGCAGGTCAATCAGCTCTTGAAGTGTTTCGAGGGTGCCGTCACGGCGAACAACTTTAAGAAGTTTGGTGAGCAGTTCTGGGTCTCGCAGCGAAAATATGATGCCTGTTTGTCGCTTAACATCGCGAGCGATTTTGGCAAGCCTGATAATCTGCTCACCTGACAACGACTTTGTTGGTGCGATTCCTGTAATCATAATTTACCCCGATTCAGCTTTTGCTCACTTCAGCTAGCTTGCTAGTTCTGATGATCAAATACTAACAAATTTGAGACCAAATTGATTCACCTGTATGGGTGATTTTGGGATATGGCCTCTATTTTGGTCTACTGCTTCGCTAGAGTTTGCTAAGAAGGTCGGGAAATTGGCGCTATGCAATTGCTATAGAATACTGAGGCTGTGATGCTTTTTACTCAGATGCAAATTCATCAGAAATTAAGTGGTACGATGTATATCACTATGTGATGCAAATTAATTCGGCTATTTGTGGGTAAATATTGAAGCGCAGTTTACAGATAATATTATGCCTCCTGGCGTTTACAGTGCTCTTCGTTGCTGGCTGGTTGTATGCGCCTTTACCTTCTAACCCTAGTGCGGAGGTTTTGTCGGAGAGTGCGGCCGGTTACTCGGTGCAGATCGTTCGTGATAAATGGGGGGTGCCTCATATAAAGGGAGTTAGTGATGCGGATGCAAGTTTTGGTTTAGCTTACGCACATGCCGAGGACGACTTTGAAACCATCCAAGAAACGGTCGCCGCAACGCGCGGCGTGCTTGCACAGTATCGAGGCCAACAAGCAGCGGTTACTGATTATCTCGTTTCATTCATGGGTATTTGGCAGACAATCGATCACAACTACGCCAGCGAGGTTCCTGAAGATGTTAAGGCTATTGCCGATGCTTATGCGGTGGGGTTAAACCTATACGCAGCTCAGTATCCGAACAAGACTTGGAAAGGCTTGGCGCCGTTTTCAGGCAGAGATGTGATCGCTGGCTTCATGTTTAAGACGCCGTTTTTTTATGGCTTAGACAAAACCCTGCTAGCACTCTCGGATGAACAGAGAAAATCCGAAATTGCCTTAGCACCATCTGGCAGTGCGTCTAGTTGGAGCGTGAGTAATGGCGGCTCTAACAAATTGGGTTCCAACGCTATGGCGGTAGCGCCTAGCCGTTCGATAGATGGAAAAACACGCTTATTGATCAACTCTCATCAGCCTATGACCGGGCCAGTAGCGTGGTATGAAGCGCACCTTATGTCAGATCAAGGTTTAGATATCACTGGCGGTCTGTTCCCTGGCACACCGGTTATTTTGCATGGTTTTAATCGTCACCTAGGCTGGGCGAATACTGTAAATCATATTGATCTGGCTGATTGGTATGCCTTGGAACGTAACCCTGATAATCCGATGCAGTACAAGTTTGATGGAAAATGGAAAGACTTCGAACAACAGCAAGTAACGATTTCGGTGAAGATATTCGGGCCCTTTAGGTATCCCGCTAAGCGTCAAATTTTGCGCAGTGTGCATGGGCCAGTGATCGAGGCTGGCGACGCTACTTATGCCATTCGCTATGCTGGCCACGGTGAGATCAGGCAGTTAGAGCAATATTATCGTTTAAATCAAAGTCATGATATCAAAAGCTTTATGCAGGCGATGGCGATGGGCGCTTTGCCGAGTATTAATTACGTATATGCCGATAAGAGTGGCAATATAGCGTTTGTACACAATGCGCAATTCCCAAAACGTCTGGATACATGGAAGTGGGATAAAACACTCCCGGGAGATCGGCCTGAATTGATTTGGCAAACTTACCGAGACTTCTCAGAGGTGCCTAAGTTGGTTAACCCGAAATCAGGCATGGTATTTAACGCGAATAATACGCCATTTGTCGCAACAGACGGCTCTGATAATTTACGTGCTGAGGATTTTCCGCAATCTATGGGGTTGTCGACTAATCACACGAATCGTTCGTTGCGCTTTATTGAGTTGAACGACGGGCGTAACACACTCGGAAGAACTGAGGTATTGGCGCAGAAGTTTGATACGCGTTACTCTGAGAAATCGGAACACATTGAAACGCTGCGTAAAGTGGAGCAACTAGACTTAAGCGATAGTCCTGAACTATTAGAAGCTCAAGCTCATCTAAAAGCTTGGGATAGAAATACCGATTTGCAAAATCGCCACGCCGCGCTAGCGATCACAGTATTAAGAAATATTACCCGATCTGATCAGCCTGACGATCACTCCTCGAAGGCGCTGCGGGCGGCGTTGTCTTCGGCGGTCGATTACTTGGTTCGTCACTACGGGATGGTTGACCCACCTTGGGCGAGTGTTAATCGTCTGGTCCGTGGCGAGCTTGATCTGCCAGTTAGTGGTGGCCCCGACGTCTTGCGAGCAATTTACTCTTACGGTTACAGTGAGGACGAGACCCCCAAAGCCACGCACGGGGATACTTGGATGGCATTGGTCGAATGGTCCGCGGAAGGTAAGCTGAAAGCCGAGGTTATGCACCAGTTTGGAAGTGCCACAATGGATGAAAAATCACCACATTACGCAGATCAAGCACCTCTTTTCGTTGGCGAGCAGTGGCGTACAGTTGTTACTGATTGGACTCAGCTCAAGGCCGGAGCAGCGCGAGTTTATCGGCCGCAGATGCGGTAGCGGGTTTAGCCAACTTTTATAATTTGAGTTTGTTTTGTTGAGCATTTCTAATGCTGGCTAACTTAGTAGCTATGAGGTTAAACTCGAACTGCTTAAACTCAATGAATAAATCATGAAAGTCACGTTTTTGACCAACCAAGCCTCTTATCATCAAATGCATTATGCAAGGGCAATGATTAAGCAGCTTGGCGAGGAAAATTTTCGAATTGTATTCCAACGGCCGACCAGCGACGCGCGAGCAGAAATGGGGTGGCAAGATGATTATAAGGAGCCGTATATCATTCGTTTATGGCAGTCCGCTAAGGCTGAGCAGGAGGTGGTCAATTGGATAGAGCATTCTGATGTCGTCATACAAGGCCGCTTCCCCATCTCTTACGTGCGTGCACGAATTAAGGCCAGAAAGTTAACCTTTGCATGTCAGGAACGGCTTTGGAAGAAAGTACCTACTAAACTCCGTATGGTTTCGCGATTTCCGCATCTGTATAAAAATTATTACTCGGTCAATAAGCCGAACTATCATTTTTTTGCGATTGGTGCGCACGCTGCCAGCGATTTGAACAACTTAGGTTTGTTCGCAAAGCGCAGCTGGCGCTTCGGCTACTTCATAGACGCGCCGAGGTATCAGCCAAGGCATTCTCCGGGCGATCAACTTAAGCTGTTGTGGTGTGCGCGCATGAGTGCCGTGAAACAGCCGTCTATTGCGCTGGATATCGTTGAGGGCTTAAACAAGCGAGGAGTTAACGCTGAGTTGACTATGATTGGTGATGGTGAACTTAGGCGTGAAATTGACGAACAGTTGCACGCTCGATCGATTGGCAACGTAGTTCGCCTTGTGGGTTGGCAATCACAAGACGCTGTTTTTGATTATATGCAAGGCTCCGATTTATTCTTAATGACCAGTCACCATGGCGAAGGCTGGGGTATGGTGGTGAACGAAGCGATGAGTCATGGCTGCGCTGTGCTAGCGAATCGGAAACTAGGCTCGGCAGAGTGCCTTATTGAAGATGGCGCGTCAGGCTTTCTGTATGAGGATGAGAGCCTGGAACAGGCCTTAGATCGAATTGCTAAGTCATCACTGAGCGAATTGCGAGAAATAGGCCAGGCTGCGCATCGAATCTTAAGCGAAGTCTGGTCTGCGAGCGCTGCTGCAGAGCGTTCAATGCGATTGTTTGATCTGCTATTGGCAGGCGAGCAAACTCAGGCCAGATTGGAGTTCACTGAGGGTCCATGTTCGTCAATTGTCTAGAAATAAGCTTTCTCGATTATAAATGATTGTTTTTCTATATTTTTTTAGGCTGGGCTGCTCGCCAATAATAGTCTATAGTTATTGTTAACAGGCGGCTATTCTGAGCAAGGGTTGGGCAAGTGAGTAGGGAGGCCGTTTTCAGTTAGGGTTGGTAAAAGAAATACCAGTTTGGGGACTGAAAAATGACAATAGGTAAACAACTAAAACATACGTTGAAAGTGTGTGCGTTCGTGTTGCTTGCTGGGGTGGGAGAGTCCGCCTCGGCTATGATATGTTCGACGGATCCGAACGCCGCGATACCACAAGGATCAGGATCAGAAACACCGGGGGCACCTGCGAGTATTGATATCGACGTGCCTGCTTTTTACACCAATGCAATCACAGACCTAGATTTTCTGTTACAGATTGATCACACATGGGTTGGTGACCTTGTGGTTACCCTGGAAAGCCCCGCCGGTACCGTTGTCACTTTGTTTGATCGGCCAGGGCGACCACCAGCAACTTTTGGTTGTGGTGGTGACAATGTTGATGTGACCCTTGACGATGAAGCAGCCACGGCGGTTGAGGACCAATGTGATGCCGCGGTGCCTACCATTTCAGGAATCCACAGTCCGAATGATGCTCTCTCGGCGTTTGACGGGGAGGCACCGGCTGGAACTTGGACACTGACGGCGACAGACTTAGCTGGTGGGGATCTGGGGACAATCATATCAGCTGGCAACTGCCTGAATTTGACTACCGTTCC
>CALKRK010000165.1 GCA_937989675.1 uncultured Arenicella sp.
GGGAATGAGTTTGGATCACGGCGGTCATCTAACTCATGGTGCAAAGGTAAACTTCTCTGGCCGTTTGTATAATTCGGTGCAATATGGTCTTGTCGAGGAAACCGGTGAGATCGACTATGAACAGGTCGAAGCATTGGCCCTAGAGCACAAGCCGAAAATGATTGTTGCCGGGTTCAGCGCGTATTCACGCGTTGTTGATTGGCAACGTTTTAGAGATATCTCAGACAAAGTCGGCGCGGTGATGATGTGCGATATTGCGCACGTCGCAGGCTTGATTGCTGCGGGTTTGTACCCAAGCCCGATCCAGATAGCCGACGTTGTGACGACCACCACTCACAAAACGTTACGTGGCCCACGCGGTGGCGTAATTATGGCAAAGAGTAACCCAGAATTGGAAAAAGCACTGAATTCGCGCGTATTTCCAGGTTCACAAGGCGGACCGCTAATGCACGTTATTGCAGCAAAAGCGGTAGCGTTTAAAGAAGCCTTGGCGCCAGATTTTAAAGAATATCAGCAACACACACTGGACAACTCTCGTGCTTTGGCTGCTGGCTTGAAAGCCCGTGGTTACTCACCTGTCTCCGGTGGCACCGATAATCACCTTAGCTTAATTAGCCTAATTGAGAAAGGTATAACCGGTAAGGCGGCTGAAGCAGCCCTTGGTGCGGCGAATATTACCGTTAATAAAAACAGTGTGCCTGGTGACCCACAGAGCCCGTTCGTAACAAGTGGTATTCGTATTGGCACTCCAGCGATTACTACACGCGGTTTTGGCTTAGCTGAAATGGCGACTCTGGCAAACTGGATGGCAGATGTAATGGATACCGTTGATCAAGATGGTAACTATGACGATGCTGTTGTGGCCCGAGTGAAAGACGAAGTATTAGCCTTGTGTGCACAACATCCTGTTTACGATTTTGCCGATTAGACTGATGACCAGCAGTGCATTGATGCTTGCTTCGAGAAACAGCTTACTAGAGCTGTCAGCGAGCCCTTAGTGCGCTGCCCATTTTGTCAAAATGACGACACGCGCGTCATCGATTCTCGCTTAACTGATGATCGTGACGCGGTGCGACGAAGGCGTTCCTGCGAGGCCTGTGGCGAACGTTTTAGCACTCTCGAAGAAGCTAATTTAAAGTTGCCATATATTGTTAAATCCAATGGCGATCGCGAACACTACGACGAATCCAAGCTTGCCAGAGGCTTAGAGCGAGCGCTTGAAAAGCGCCCCGTTGAATCTGATCAAATCGAACATATTTTGCATCGCATCAAGCGCAACTTGCTAACCTGTGGCGAACGCGAAATACAAGCCCGTGAGATCGGTGAGCTGGTCATGAATGAGTTGCGCGACGTTGATCAAGTGGCTTACGTGCGCTTTGCGTCCGTCTACCGGTCTTTTCAAGACGTTGACGCATTTAGTGATGAAATAAAGCGCTTACAAGAACAGACCGTGCGCGGTAGAAAGGCCTCGCGTGCAAAAGCGCAAAGTAAGCTCGACGGCAAGCCTCACAAACGTTGAACCCAGTTAAGCAGTTATGAGTAAGTCCAATTCTCCCATCGATACACAATCCGATGTTGCTGTTATGCAGCGCGTTCTGGAATTGGCTGAGCACGGTATTAAATCAACGCAGCCAAACCCAATGGTTGGTTGTGTCATTGTAAATAATGGCGAGATTGTAGGCGAGGGCTATCATCACTCGGCGGGTGAGCTGCACGCAGAACGTTTGGCCTTAAAGCAAGCCGGTGAGCTCGCTCGAGGCGCAACCGCGTATGTGAATCTTGAACCATGCTGCCATCAGGGGCGCACGCCACCTTGTACTGATGGTTTGATCGATGCTGGTATTTCGCGTGTAGTAGCCGCCATGCGTGACCCCAATCCGCTGGTTGAAGGCGGCGGTTTTGAGCTATTGAATGGCGCCGGTATTGACGTTGAATTCGGTGTTTTAGAGCAAGAAGCACGATGGCTTAATCGTGGTTTTGTTACTCGAATGAGTCTCAGTCGTCCTTGGGTGGTGTTAAAGTCCGCCGCAACACTTGACGGGCGCACAGCCGCGTTTGATGGGAAGAGCAAATGGATTACCAGTTCTGACGCTCGTTCCGAGGTTCAGTTACTCAGGGCTAAGTCATCTGCTGTGGTAACCGGTATTGGAACCATCCTAGCCGATGATCCCGAAATGAACGTACGGCTTGAGGGCGCTGAGCGGCAACCATTCCGAGTTGTGCTAGACAGCCAACTGCGTATTCCACTGGATGCGAGAATCATTGGAACAGATCAGCGTTTAGTAATATTTACCCTGTCGCAAGAAGTCGATAAGGTTAGTGCGCTAATTGAGGCTGGTGCTGAGGTCATACAGTTTAGCCCAACAAGAGAGCGGCTCGACTTGCGCGAAGTATTGTTAGAACTTGCTAAATGGCAGTGTAATGAAGTTCTTATCGAGGCTGGCCAAACTTTGAGTGGTGCGTTTTTACAGGCAGGCTTAGTCGACGAGCTTGAGCTTTTTTATGCAGGTAGCTTGCTTGGAGACCAAGGAAAGAGCATGTTTCAGTTTGACACACCGTTGCCTTTTGAAAATCGAGCGGAGTTCAGGATAAACGGTGCCGCTATGATCGGCCCTGATATTCGCGTAAACGCCGTAAATCAGAGCAGTCTTGCGGACTTGAAAATCAACAGCCTTTTAGGCAGTTTTGATTAGGTAAACTGCGTTAATTGATTAACAGTCTCAATGCTAAGCAATAAATGAAAATGTCGAGAACTTTATGTTTACTGGAATCATAGAAACCGTTGGTCGTATTACCGAAACGCACCGAGTTGGTGGCGATGTTCGAATAACCGTCAGTGCGCCCGACTATTCGGAGCGAGAGGTTGCCCTTGGCGATAGTATTGCCATCAATGGCGTTTGCTTGACGGTCATCGAACGCTCAGGTGATTCGTTTTCATTTGATGTTTCCGTTGAATCGATTAATCACACCTTGATCGGTGACTGGGGCGTTGGTGCTAAGGTTAACTTGGAAATGGCATTGTTACCGACCACTCGTTTAGGCGGTCATCTAGTGTCTGGGCATGTCGATGGTTTGGCCACTTTGACCAAGCTAACTGAAGATGCGCGTTCGTGGAGAATGGTGTTTGAGCTGCCCGATGAACTCGTACGTTATGTCGCTAAAAAGGGTTCAGTTACGATTAATGGTACCAGCTTAACTGTAAATTCAGTTGATAATAATCTTTTTGATATCAATGTGATACCGCACACATTTGAAGTAACTACGCTTGGTGACATCAAGCCAGGTGATCAAGTTCATATTGAAGTTGATTTGATTGCACGGTACCTAGAACGGTTGCTTTTAGGAGCTGGCGATTCGATTGAATCAAACATAACCCAGGGGTTTCTTGCAGAACATGGCTTTAAATAGCCCGGTTTACTCACCGCTATGATTGCTAAGCCTCTTACCAACGGTTCCATATTATGATTGTGACTCCCATGTTTGCCGCCTTGTTCGGCGTGTTCTACGTTTTGCTGGCCGGCAATGTAATACGCCTGAGAATAGGTGGTAAAGTCGCCTATGGTGATGGCGGCAATCGTGATTTGATTAAAGCCATACGTACCCATGCAAATTTCGCGGAATATGTACCCTTTACTTTGTTGTTGCTTTGGTTTGTTGAGAGCATGACGTTTTCCACCACCTTTGTATTCTGGTTGGGTGTTATTCTATTGCTGGGTAGAGTTTTGCATGTGCTGGGTATGGCATACCCTAGATCACTTATGTTTTGCCGCCAAATCGGCATGGTGCTCACACTTTGCGTCATTTTAGCTGCGTCGGCGCAGCTTCTTTCACACTATTTACCGTTCTCGGTTTGAGGTTAGTGGTTTATGGCACTCAGCAGTATTGAAGAAATTCTCGAAGACTATCGCAATGGCAAGATGGTCATCATTACCGATGATGAAGATCGAGAGAACGAAGGTGATTTGATGATGGCCGCGGATAAGGTCCGTGCCGAAGACATTAATTTTATGGCGCGTTATGGGCGCGGTCTTATTTGCCTCACGCTCACTGAGGAGCGTTGCGAGCAAATCGGTTTGCCGTTGATGGTGGGCGACAACAACGGAGCGCGCTTCTCAACTAATTTTACAATGTCTATCGAAGCGGCTGAAGGTGTGACAACTGGCATCTCAGCTGCCGATCGTGCTCGCACGGTACAAGCCGCTGTGGCCGCTGATGCAACGGCATCGGATATAGTGATGCCTGGCCATATCTTCCCGATTATGGCGCAACCTGGTGGTGTTTTGAGTAGAGCGGGGCATACTGAGGCGGGCATAGATTTCGCACGCCTTGCTGGCCTAGACCCCTCCAGCGTTATCTGTGAGATTCTAAATGAAGATGGCAGCATGGCACGCATGCCAGATCTGGTTGAATTTGCGAAGGAACATGACCTTAAGATTTGTTCTATTGCTGAGTTGATTCGTTACCGCCTGGAAAAAGAACCAACGGTGGTGCCGGTGCAAGATACCGAAATAAAAACCGAAAAAGGTACTCTTCGGTCAGTGGTTTTTAAGGACACTGAGCGTGATGAAACACACATCGCATTTGTTCGTGGCAAAGTCGACCCAGATACCCCCATACCGGTTCGAATTCATGTAGAATCCGACTTCCTTAGCGTTCTCAAAGGCTTGAATAATAAATCGACGTTTCCGGTTCAAGATGCCATAGACTATATTCTCGATGCTGACACTGGTATCGTGGTTATTCTTAGGTATGTACAAAATGCCGATGAGGTGATTTACGATATCGAGCAGATCAAAGAGAAAAAAAGACCTGGTGGCCACGGGCATTTGCGCTTGTTAGGTGCCGGTAGCCAAATTTTATCCAGCTTAGGTGCTCGAAAAATTCAGGTGTTGGGCCGTGAGCGTAAAACTCATGGTTTATCTGGTTTTGATATCGAAATCGTTGAGTACATTTCAAAATAGTTAATTTTCATAGAGATAGTTTATGAGTCACAAGACACTCGCCGGCGAACTGCAAGGCAATGACCAAAAGTTGGGTATCGTATTAGGCCGTTTTAATAGTTTTATTGGCGATGCGCTACTCGGTGGTGCAATTGACGTGTTGGAACGCAATGGCGTTCAATCTGAGAATATCACCGTGGCGATGGTGCCTGGCGCTTTCGAAATACCCTTGGCCGTTAAAAAGATGGCGGAGAGCGGTGATTATGATGGTGTGATCGCTTTGGGTGCGGTAATTAGAGGTTCAACGCCACATTTTGACTATGTTGCTGGCGAATGTGCCAAAGGCCTGAACTCAGTTCAACTTAGCTCTGGTGTGCCCGTCGGTTTTGGTGTGCTTACAGTAGACACCATCGAGCAAGCGATTGAGCGTGCTGGAACCAAGGCTGGTAACAAAGGTGCTGAAGCAGCGATGACCGTGGTCGAAATGGTTAACGTGTTGGCGAAAATATAAAATGTCTTCAAATCGACACAACGCTAGAAAAGCGGCAGTACAGGCGTTGTATCAATGGGATATCACCCAACAAGCCGCCACAGACATTGAAAAACAGTTTAGCCAAATCCACGACATGCAAAATGTCGATAAAAAGTATCTGCGAGAAATAATGAATCAGGTTCCTCAGGTGGAAGAGGAACTGGAAGAGGCGATTGCACCATTTATTGGCCGTGACTTCGCGACACTTGACCCTGTAGAGCGTGCAATTTTGCGTTTGGG
>CALKRK010000166.1 GCA_937989675.1 uncultured Arenicella sp.
CAAACGGCGAGCGGGCAGGCAATACCAACCTAGGTAGGCGCATATACAAGCGTCTACTTCGTCAATATCTCCCAACCCATAAAAGGTCTTTCTGCGCGGGAAAACTATTCGCAAGAAAGTCCGGTGTTCAATCAAGAACAAAATTCACTGGCACTTATGTTACATATTGTTTAGTGAAACGACAACCTTTTACGTAGTTTCGAAATTGTCGCTCATTTGCGAACGGTTATTTCGTGATGCTAACCTACTGTCAATCATGGCATTTTCGTTTCAAACTGCATAATTCAGGCGTACACATTTACTAGGCAAAAATTAATGAACCACCACGAAAAACTTAACTATTTGGAATATCCAGCACGTGACATCATGGCAACGAAACGTTTTTTTGAGGCCGTGTTTGGTTGGGCTTTCACTGATTTCGGGCCGGAGTATTCGGCGTTCGACAATCAGGGTTTGGAAGGCGGTTTTTACAAGGCCGATTTAGTCAGTGATGCTTCAAAAGGGGCTGCGTTAACAGTGTTCTTTAGCGACGATTTGATAGTTACTCAAGCGAAGATTGAAGCGGCTGGAGGGGTCATTAGTACACCTGCCTTTGATTTTCCAGGCGGCAGGCGTTTTCATTTTACCGAGCCGAGCGGCAATGAGTTTGCGGTGTGGGCTAACGCTTAACGCGCTTCTTAGACTTAAATAGATACTTGCTAAAGATCACGCCCACCGATAAACCGTCGTCGGTTTCTACCAGAGGAGAATCTTCAAAACTGGCACCGCTAATATTTTCGTAGCGAACAAACCATACCCAGAGCCGCTCCTTATCGTTAGAACGCAGAGTCATCAAAAGGCGTGAACCAGAATAGCCACTGCTAGCTTCATAAGCTGGGCGGGAAGCCGTTGCAAACGCCTCTTCAACGCCGTAATAAACGTTTTGATACTCTTTAGTGCCAAACTGTGGGCCGAGCGCTACGCCTGCGCGCCAAGGCCGACCTTGCCATTCGAAGTCTTGAAAATAGGTAAGATTAGGGGCAAAGGTGAACCCGGATTCATCGATACCGTCTTCACTGATACCGAAATTCGCGCGCACTGGAAAATTTAATAACCACTGATTTTGTTCGCCCTTTGCTAGAGATACTTCAAGTGAAGGACCAATTTGGAGGCGGCTATCTACATCCGGCATACCTGCGCGTAAATCAACGTCGTCACTGTCAATGGCGAGGTTGAAATCGAGGCTCAAGTCCAGCTTGTATCGATCATCGTTTAACAGCTCCGCACGTATGCCTTCGTCGTCCGACTTGAATACACTGCCTCGATACACGGGTACAGGTACAGGAAAGGCAAATGTACGAGTCTGCTTAGTGCCAATGTAGTATGGCTGGTGTAAGCCGCCAATCCCCAAGCCTAACTCCCATAGGGGCAACTCTTCGCTAGATGCGGTGTTTATCGTTAGCAGGCATACACAAAACAATGTTGTGCTGGCCTGTAATATCCTTTGCATAAATGATTGAATTCTCATGATGATTAAGTTTATCCGTGATTAGGCCAGCATCGTTCGTACCCGAGAGTCTAACTTTGATAGAATTCGAAAGCTATTATTCATGACTTGCTCTTATTACTAAAATTTGTGCCGATGTAAGGCGCTTAGCAATTCGTTAACACTGTATTTCACTATGGATATTCGTTTACTCGATTACCAATCTACCTCCGCCGCTGGCGTTAATATCGATGCTTTAAGAGCGTCGATTGATGCCCAGAAAAGCGGCCTGCGTAAGAACGATTTAGATGGTTCTGACATCAATACCTGGATTGGTAAAGTGGCTGGCTTGCAAGGTTTAGACTTGGGCGAGTGGCATAGCCGCAATAACGCATTAGCCCACCTGGGTTATCAGCAGGGCGATTTACGAGACAACATTGAGCGTCTCAAAACACAATATGGCCGAGCGCGACTCGGTGTGGTGATGGGCTCCAGCACGTCAAGTATCGACCGCACTGAACAGGCTTATCGCCATTTGGAGAATGGTGAACTTAGCGCGGAGTTTCGCCAACCGCAAGTACACAATCCACATGCACCTAGCCTTTACGTTGCCCATATGACCGGTATTACGGGCCCGGCCATGACCATCAACACCGCTTGTTCTTCCAGCGCTAAAGTGTTTGCTACTGGTGCGCGTTGGCTAGAAGCGGGTTTGGTTGATGCCGTTTTGGTTGGCGGCGTTGATACTCTATGTTTGAGTGTGTTGCATGGTTTTGACTCCTTACAATTGGTGTCAGAACATCAATGCAAACCTTTAGATGAGCACCGCGACGGTATTAACTTAGGTGAAGCATCAGGCTACGCAATTTTGGTGCGAGCCGATGAGGGCCATCAAGATACCGGCATCAGGCTGCAAGGCTATGGTGAAAGTTCGGATGCGCATCACATGTCGCACCCGCACCCAGAGGGCTTGGGTGCAAAGTTGGCGATGCAGCAGGCCATGGCAATGGCAGGCCTGCAGGCAGAGCAGGTCGATTACATCAATTTACACGGCACCTCGAGCCGAGCAAACGACTTAATCGAAGGCCAGCTAATCAGTGAACTTTTCCCCAAAACCACGCAGGTGTCGTCGACCAAAGCCTGGATGGGGCATACGCTCGGAGCGGCCGGTATTACCGAGGCGCTAATCGCAGTGGATGCTTTGCAACGCAACCTAATACCGGGTTCTTTGAATTTAGAACAGTTAGATGAGCAGCTCGATTTGGCTGTGCAAAGTAACAACCTTAGCCGGGAGTTAGACATTGTTATGTCCAATTCGTTTGGTTTTGGTGGTAACAATTGTTGCCTAGTTTTTGGGAGAGCAGTATGACGGAGTTCGCATTTGAAGTGCTTGGTGTTGGTGCCTGGGGCCCACGCTTTCGCAATTGGGCAGATTTGCAAGCCATGTTGGCCGGCAAGCCAGTTGAAGACGATGGCTCTAAAGGGCCGAAGCCCGAGGTCATACCAGCGAATGAGCGTCGGCGTGCGCCGTTGCCGGTTCGGCTAGCGGTGGAAACGTCATCGCAAGCATGCAGTCACGCTGGATTAGAACCAAAAGATCTGGCGTGTGTTTTCGTTTCGGGGTTAGGGGATACCCAGCTCACTGATTATATGTGCAAAGTGTTAGCCGGTGAGAATAAAGCGCTATCCCCAACCAAGTTCCATAATTCAGTACACAATGCGGCGGCCGGTTATTGGACCATTAGTACCGATTGTATGTCGGCGGCCAATTCTGTGGCTGGGTATGCAGAATCAGTGCCGCTAACAATAATGGAAGCATTAGTTCAAGCCCAAGCCGAGCAGCGCGCTTTGCTTCTTACGTTTTATGATGCGCCCACATCACCGATATTGAGGCCGTTATTAAAAAATGAGCATCCGTTCGCTGTGTCTATCGTTATAAGCCCGAGCAAGTTAAAAAAAGAGCTAACGCAAGTCGAGTCCTTAGCGACGATGCAGGCCAGCGTTGTGCAGACTTCATCTGCTTGGCCGGAGCGCAATTGGGGTGCTGAGTTACAAGCTTGTTATGAGCAAAACCCGGTCGCCCGTATTTTGCCCTTTATCGATTTAATAATGGGCACTGAGCAACACTTGGCGATGCCTCTGAGCGCTGAAACGTCGTTGAACATTCAGGTGCGCAACTAGTGAACCACACAATGCGAGATGTCATTATCGCTGGAGGTGGCTTAGCTGGGCTAACTTTGGCGAAGCAGTTAAAGCAGTCAAAACCCGAACTGGATATTTTGGTGTTGGAGCGCAATACCTTTCCCGTGCCCGAAAAGACCGCCAAAGTAGGCGAGTCAACCGTGGAGATTGGCTCTCGCTATTTAAAACATACACTGGGTATGCAAACGCATTTTGATGAGCGGCATTTGCGTAAGCATGGTTTACGTTGTTTCTTCGGTGAACCGCAAGCGGATTTTTCGCAGCAAGATGAACTGGGCGTGAGCGAGTTATTCGGTATTCCGACGTATCAAATTGATCGAGGCGCGATTGAAAACCAACTAAAGGCATCGGTTACCAAACAGGGCGTTGGGGTGCTCGATGGGGTGACAACGCAGCACATTGAGATTAGTGACGCGCACAAATCCGTAACCGTTAACGGCGAACAAGGTACGCAAACGTTTACTGGCAAATGGTTAGTCGATGCGGCTGGCCGGCAAGCGCTGATAAAAAACCAACTCGCCTTACACAAAGACAGCGGTCATAAAGGCAATGCACTTTGGTTTCGTATCGACCGACAAGTGAAGCTTGATGATTGGTCAACAAACCAAGATTGGCAGCAGCGTATCAAAGAGCCCAATACACGCTGGTTAAGTACCAATCATTTAATGGGCCCCGGTTATTGGGTTTGGGTAATTCCGTTGGACAACGGTGCCACCAGTTTTGGTGTTGTGATGGACGATCAAGCTTTTGCCGAAGGCGACTTTTCTAATGTTGAGAGCACCCTTGATTGGCTACGTCAGCATCACCCCAAATGCGCCGAATCAATTGAAGGCGCAACTGTTTTGGATTATGTGGTGATCAACGACTATTCGCACAGCTGCAAGCAAATGTTTTCAGAGCAGGGTTGGGGTTTAACCGGTGAATCCGGAGTTTTCGCTGATCCGTTCTATTCACCGGGCAGCGATTTTATTGCCTTTAATAACACCTTTATCAATCAGCTTATTTGCGATTCGGCGGCAGGAGAAGACATTCGCTTAAAGAGCCGCCTGTTTCAAAGTATGAACCAATCGTTTTTTGATAGCACCTTGTCTCTTTACACTGGCGAATATGGTGGTTTTGGTGATCGCCGCATGATGTCATTAAAGTTGGTGTGGGATTACGCCTATTATTGGGGAGTGCTGAGCTTATTGTTTTTCAAAGAGGCGATGACGGACGTTTCACTAATGCGCACTTTGAATGACCCGCTTAGAAAGGCGCAAATGACCAATCAGCGAGTGCAACAGGGTTTTCGCAGGCGCGCTGAAAAGCGTTTGGTGTTACCGGCCGAGGGTATTTTCATGAACCAATACCACGTGCCGTGCTTAAAGCACTTTAATCGTGTTCTTGAAGATGACACGGTTATTGTCGCTAACAGCATGCCTGACAACGTAGCGTTACTTGAGCGCTTGTCGATCTATATATTGGCGATGTTGGAAGACACGGCCACGCTTACTATTTGTGATGATGAACGCGATCTGCTTGGCGATTATCGTCATTGTGCATTAGCCTAATGCGGCCACAGGTCATTTTATTTATCGTCATCGCGCTTGCTACAGCAGGGTACCCTTTTATTGTGTACACAGGCTTGAATGAGTTCGGGCCGGCCACGCTGAGTTTAGTGTTATTCGGTTTGTTGTTAGCACGTGTTGTGCTTCGAGGCGATTATCATCAACCAGAGCAATACGCTCAGCTCATCTTGGTAGGTAGTCTGTGCCTGTTGGCGGCCGGCTTGAAAAGTGAGAGTTTGCTGCGCTACTACCCAGTGGCGATGAGCCTAGGTTTCGCGTTTTTTTTCGCGGTGTCACTACGCGCCGAAACGACTTTGATAGAGCGGTTCGCCAGTGTGTTTTTGCAGGATATTGAGGAGCATCAACGCCAATATATGCGTGGCTTAACGAAATTGTGGGCGTTGCTGTTGTTACTGAACGCCGGATTTGCGGCGTATACTGCGTGTTGTCTTTCGTTGGCCCACTGGACCCTCTATAATGGCGCCATCGCCTACGTGATTTTTGGAGTATTTTCATTAGGCGAACTTGTTAACCGTCATTTTTATAAAAAACGTCATAAGAAGCGCCAGTTGGAAAACGGCACTGAGCAGGCGTAAAGCCCATTTTTTAGCATGTCTTCGATTACCGCTGAGCAGCTCAATAACCAGCTCGACCCGTCAATGTGGCCACGTTTCACACTGTTTGAAACGCTTGTCGATGGTTACTTGCTCAGTTTAAAAGTGCCAGACGACCTCTGTTTTTTCGCGGGTCATTTTCCTGAACAAGCGGTGTTGCCGGGTGTGGTTCAAGTGCATTGGGCAGGTGAACTTGCCAAACGCTTATTTGATGTGAGTGGTTTTTCCGAGCTAAAGGGCATCAAGTTCGCAAGCATGATTTTGCCAAGCCAAGATGTGCAACTTAGCCTAGCTTATAAGCCAGAAATTCAACGGTTAAAGTTTGATTATTCTTATCAAGACGAGAAGTTTTCGAGTGGTTCCATAGTGTTTAACGCGGTGGCGCCCTCATGAGTGTTTGTATCGTTGTGCCGCACTATAATCACGCAACGGCGTTTGCTGCTTTTCTTCCCAAGCTTGCGAGCTTGCAGCTGCCTTGCATCGTGGTTGATGACGGTAGCAGTGCGAGCAGTAAACAAGAACTACACAAGGCACTGCAGAGCTATCCGCAGATAGCGCTTGTAGAACACAAAAGTAACCGTGGTAAAGGTGCGGCGATGTGGACCGGGGCCCATGCGGCGCGGATGGCTGGTCATACGCATATGTTACAAATTGACGCCGACGGTCAGCACGATGTTGCAGATGTCGTCCGCTTTGTTCAAGATAGCGAAGCGTACCCGGAAGCCATCATTTCAGGAGCACCTCAGTTTGATGAAAGCGCGCCCAAGGCCAGAGTCTACGGCCGTAAAGTTACCGATTTTTGGGTTGCCTTGGAAACAGGCACACTGAAAATTAAAGATAGCCTATGCGGTTTTCGAATCTACCCGTTGAATGAGTTTGAGCTGGTTTTTGACAAGTATCACATCGGTAAACGTATGGATTTTGATACCGATGTTTTAGTGAAATCCGTATGGGAGGGCATCGAAGTTCGCTTTATCGATACCCAAGTTGTTTACCTTGAAAACAGCGTTTCGCACTTCCACTATTGGGAGGATAACTGGCGACTGATCTGGCTGCACACACGCCTGATGTTTGGCATGTTGGTGCGCTTACCGCTGCGTCTTCTGCGTTTGATTAGAGCCAAGTCAAACTAGGCCTTCGGGATGCAAACGCAGAGCTCTAATACACACTGGTCTTCAATTCGTGAAGCAGGCACGCTGTTTGGCCTTAAGTTTTTGCGGTTTGTTTATACCGTCTTTGGGCGTTGGGTTGTTTCATTTTGCTTATTGCCCACGGTTGCCTACTTCCTAGTATTCAGGCCGTTGTCGCGGCGAAGCTCGCAGGCGTTTTTACAACAGCACTACCAGAGTTACCCAAATTTTTGGGCCAAGCCCCCTGGCCTTTGGGCCACGTGTAAGCATCTTTATACGTTCGCTGAAACCGTTGTAGATAAACTTCTCTCCTGGTTTGTCAGCATTGATGTCGCTCAATTTGTGATTGAACATCCTGAACGTATTGAAGAGTTGATGGCCGATCAGCGTGGCCAACTTATCATCGGCTCGCACATGGGTAACCTCGAATATTGTCGTGGATTTATGCATCGCTATCGCGACAAGACAATCAATATTCTGGTGCATGACAAACATTCAGAAAACTACAACACGATGATGCAGCAACTCAACCCGGATTCACGGCTGCACGTATTTCAGGTAGAGGAGTTTGATATCCCAACCATGCTCACTATCAAGGGTAAAATTGATGCGGGGGAGTGGGTGTTTATCGCCGGTGATCGCTCCCCTTTATCGGGTGCTGAGCGCACGGTGTCGGTAGATTTTATGGGCCGCACAGCGCGCTTACCCATCGGGCCCTATATGTTGGCCAAAGGCTTGGCTTGCCCAGTCAAAATGATGTTCTCTTACTGTGATTACTTTGCTAAGGGCAAGCCGGTTCATTTTGAAGTGGTGCCATTTGCTGAGAGAGTGACGCTAGAGCGTAAAGCTAGAGAGGAACAGTTGCAGGCTTACGCGCAACGTTTTGCCAGTGCCTTGGAGGCACAATGCGCGAAAGCCCCATATCAATGGTTCAACTTCTACGATTTCTGGGCTGAGGAGTATGAGCATGCGTGAACGTTTTGATAAAGAAGTGCTTGAGTTAATTCCGCACCGAGAACCAATGCTGTTGGTGAATCATTTGATCTCGGTCAGCGAAAAATGTTCGCAAGCAAGGGTATTGATTGACGAGCAAACCCCGTTTTTTGTACCAGGTGAGGGCGTGCCTGCGTGGATCGGTTTGGAATATATGGGGCAAACTGCTGCGCTGATCGCGGGTTACCAACAACGCGAAGGTTTAAGCAAACCGCATTTGGGTTTTCTGATGGGCTCGCGCAAATATCATTCGTCGCTCGCGCACTTTCCCTCGGGTGAAAACTTAGTGGTTAGCTGCGAAGAAGCGGCCTTAGTTGGCGAGAGTCTTGCCACGTTTAACTGTACAATACGCAGTGAAAGCAACTCAGATAGCAATATTGAAGCGTTAGCCACGGCCGTGCTCTCAGTATTTCGTCGCCCCATCGAAACGTAAACAAGCAACTATGAAACAAAATTTGAAAGCTCCGCATCGTGTGGTGATTACTGGCGCAGGCAATATCTCGCCTCTCGGTGACGATTGGAGCGAGGTAAGGACGAGTTTGTTGTCGCAAAAAAGTGCGATTCGATACATGAGCGAGTGGGATCAATACTCAGACCTGAAAACTCGCCTCGGCGCGCCGGTGGAGAATTTTGAGTTACCGTCACACTATCGGGCAAAACAAAAGCGCAGCATGGGCCGGGTAGCGCGCATGGCAGTGCTGGCCACTGAGCGAGCGTTGGAGCAAGCCGGTTTACTGGGAGATCCAATCGTTCAAAGTGGTGATCTTGGTGTCGCCTATGGTTCGGCCGCAGGCAGCAGCACGGCGGGTATGGAGTTTTTTAAATTGCTTGCCGGGCAGTCCATGGAAGACGTAACCACTACTACGTACATCCGCATGATGAGTCATACGGCGGCTGTGAATATTGGCGTGTTTTTTGGTACGCAAGGTCGCATGTATACCACCTCAAGTGCCTGCACTGCGGGTAGCCAAGGTGTGGGTTTTGCCTATGAAGCGATTCGGGCTGGCCAGCAAAAGGTTATGATTGCCGGTGGCGCGGAAGAATTGTGTGTTGCGCAGGCGGCGGTATTCGATACTATTATGGCAGCCAGTCTTAAGAACGATGCGCCGGAAACTGCGCCAAGCCCGTTTGATGCCGCTCGAGATGGTTTGGTGCTTGGAGAAGGCGCCACGACGCTTATTTTGGAATCCTACGAACACGCTAAAGCGCGTGGAGCAACAATTCTGGCTGAGGTCATTGGCTATGGAACCAATACTGATGGCGGGCATATTGTGCGCCCGCGTCAGGCCACGATGCAGCGAGTAATGGAATTAGCCATGGAAGACTCAGGCATATCAACCGACGAAATTGGTTATGTGTCGGCGCACGCCACGGCAACGGATCATGGCGATATTTTTGAAAGCCACGCTACATACGATGTGGTTGGTAAGAAACCAATCAACTCACTTAAGAGTTACACCGGGCATGGTCTTGGCGCATGTGGTGCCTTTGAATTATGGGCGGGTATCAACATGATGGACGAAGGCTGGTTTGCGCCCACGTTGAACTTGAATCAGGTCGATGAACGTTGTGCAGACCTTGATTATATTCGTGATGAGCCGCGCGAGATAAGCACCGATGTATTCATGACCAATAATTTCGCGTTTGGTGGCATCAATACATCCTTGATTATTCAGAGTAAAAATAGAGCGTAATCAGAACTCACTTACCAAGCGCGGCATGCGTGCGCTCAACGGCTAAGCGCTCATTTCGATCATTCCATTTTTGGCCTTGCAGCTTTCGCATTGCACCTTCGATTGTGCGTGTTACAAAAATATTCTTGAGTAATTGAAGGCGGCCCGCAAAAGAGGTTGGCATGGAACGCAGCGTCATCGAAAAGCCGATGTCTTGATAAACAATGTAATGCCAAAACCCAGACGGAATGAACAAGGCATCTCCATGTTTTAGCTCCGCAACGTATCCGTTTAACTTGGCTAGCGCCGGGTACTTGTCAAAATCCGGCTCGCCAAAATCAACGTCATGTAAAGCGCTGAATGAATAAGGCACTTTATACATATGCGGTGTTTGCTCAGGTGGAATAAGCAGCACGGTTTTTGGCCCGCCAAAATGACAAAGCACCAAATTGGCGAGGTCAATATCATAGTGCATTTGTACTTTTGCGCCTTTGCCACCGACGAACAGCACAGGCAGGCGTTTGAAGAACTTCATACCGAGGTCGGGGTATTTGAAGTCATCTAACAACGTCGGCACGTTTTCAAGAATATTATAGAAAAACATCCGTAAATCGTTTTCACCAGATTCTAATAATGCGAAGTACTCTTGCAATGGCATTAATTGTTCGGCGGCATGTTGATGCTGTTTTCCGGTTGCCGGTTTACTGCTGTATACCGGTACGGTTTGATCACCGGCAATGCTCGCAAGATACGCTAGGTTCCATTTTTCCACCGCCGGCCAGGCGGCCGTCAAATCACTCAGTATCACTGGCGTTTGAGGGCCCTTGTACTGCGCGATAAACTCCGATTTCGAAATCGATGTTCGGCGTTCAACCGGAGTTTTTTGGATGTGATCTGTCACAGGCGTAAGATGTTCAGTCTATCAATGAAGTTCAGATTCTAACCGATATTCTGAATAATATGCGCGCCAACAGGTGTAACGACACGATCTTAACTGAACTCTGATAACGTAGCCGCTTTGTTCAAGGGAATCTATGCGAATTACTCTGATACTCCTAACGTGTTGTCTGCTTAGTGCATGTACAACATTTAAGCCTGAGGCACTCGACTATGGTGCGGTTACGCCAAGTGATAAGCGCACGCCAATGCATTACGGAGTATATACGCCGCCAAATTGGGAGTTGGGTGAGCGTTTGCCGTTGATCGTTTTCCTGCACGGTGGTGGTGGCTCACACCTAAGTTTTGAACGCTATGCTGCGGATGAATTTCTTGATCGAGAGATCAACGCTGGCCGAGTTGCACGCGCCATTATTGTGCTCCCCAATGGTGATAACGGTTTTTGGGAAAATTGGGCGGATGGCTCAAAGCACTATCGAGATTGGGTGCTTAACGAGATCGTGCCAACAGTCAGGCAAGATTATCAAACACTCGAATGCCCAAAGTATTGCCACCTTGCCGGTATCTCTATGGGCGGCTTTGGCGTATTGCGCTTTGCTTACTTTGCGCATGATACGTTCTCTAGCGTAAGTGCCATCAGTGCACCAATCTTCAACGAAGAGCAAGCTAAGAAACAAAAGACTTCGTTCTTGGTGAAGTTATTGTTTCCGTTCAAGCGAATTTTCGGTGATAGCTATACAGAAGAGTTTAAACGCAGTAACCCTTATAATGCATGGGTAGAAAATCCGAGTCAGGCGAAAATGCGTTTGCAACTACTATGGGGCAGTAATGATCATAAACGGATCATCGAAAGTAATGAGGCGTTTCATCGGCGGCTTAATGAAGCAAATGTTGTGCATGATCATTATGTGTACAATGGTGGCCATAAATGGAGATTTTGGGTGCCGAATTTAGGGCGGGTGGTCAATTTCCTTGTTGATGAATAAGCTTGTTAAACGTTTGATTTGAGGTAAACACTGATGAGCGAAAAAATAGCCATTGAAAACGTCAATGTACCTGGCAAGACAAGCAACGTTAATGCCGTTAAATACCAGGCAATGAAAAAAGCATTTCTAAAGATTCTTCCTAATGCAAGCCCAGGCCTAACCCAAAAGGAGATTCAAGAGGCAGTAAAATCGCACCTGCCAGATGATATTTTTCCTCAAGGGGCGAAGTCTTCCTGGTGGGCCAAAACAGTTCAGCTAGATCTAGAAGCAAAAGGAGTTGTCACTCGAGAAGTTTGCAAACCCTTGCGTTGGTACAAATCCTGAATGGCTACTATGCTACGCTGATTAATGAATGGAACCCAAGAGATTGGTGGTAAGACCATGGATGTAAGTAAAAGCCGTATTGTAACCAAGCCTAAGCTAATATTGGCCGTGGCTTTGTTGTGTTGTTTTAGTTCATGCAATCAGAAAGGGGCCGAAACCACGGAGTGGATAAAGCCTGATTCGACTGAATTAGGGTGTACAGATTATCTTTCAGTGGTCGTCGAAGATGGTGTGTTGACCAATAATGTGTGGAACAAAAACGCGGCGAACAATGCTCAATGGCGCCAATGCTTAGAAAGTAAGGAAATTGATGGCGCGGTTCAATACGGTTGGTCGTGGTCTTGGCCCACGGGTAAGCGAGTAATCTACGCCTACCCGCAGATTAAGCGTGGCGTTTCGCCTTGGGCACCAGAGCCTAAATTCGACGATAGATTCCCTTTTCAAATCGAGTCGCTTGAAAAAATGCGTGTGTCTTACGACGTTGAGATATTAACCAATGGCCAGCATAATTTGGCGACCTCACTGTGGCTAACTCATCGAAGGCATACTGGCACTAAGCCTGACCCGGAAAATATTGCGGCCGAAATTATGATTTGGACTTACGCAACCGACAAACACTTTAATCCGGGTGGCAAACGCGTAGCTGTGTTAACGCTGGGTGATTCCGATTGGGAGGTTTGGCTAGATCAAGATTGGGAAGATAAATCCGGTGAAAATGATAACCAGTGGGTTTACCTAACATTCAAAGCCAAACAACAATCACTCAGCACCGAGTTTGATGTCATCGAGATGCTCAACTACGCAGCCGCCAAAAAGTGGATTTCGCGAAATTGGTTTGTCTCGGATATCGAGCTTGGCAACGAGATAATGGGCGGTCAAGGTATAACTTGGGTCAACAACTTCGAAATACAATTCAAACCAAAAGCAAACTAAGGGAATTTATGGATAGCGAAGTAATAAATAAGTCAAAGCAGTTATGGCATTACTTGTCTTCTTTTAAGCAAATTGAACAGTCTGATGCGATTGTGGTTTGTTGTTCCTATGATCTAAGGGTGTGTGATCACGCGTGTGAACTGATCAAGTCTGGTGCTTCTGACACTTTGGTGCTCAGCGGTAATACAGGAAATTGGACCAAATACATTTGGTCGAGACCAGAAGCGGAGATTTTCAAAGAGCGAGCCTTACGCAACGGACTCAATGAAGAGCGCATTATTTTAGAATCGCAAGCAACTAACTTTGGCGAGAACATCTCTCTTTCGAAGGAGCTACTACCAACCGCCAAGTCAGTAACCTTTGTCTCCAAACCAAACGCGCTGCTTAGGGTTAAGTTAACTGCTGAACGTCAGTGGCCAGAGGTTCAATCATTCGTGTCTTGCCCTAATGTGGTATTCCCAAATGAAGTATCGAATGTTGTGGGTATATTGGGAGTTATCAACGAAATGGTTGGCGATATAGAGCGCATCCAAAAATACCCCGACTTAGGTTTTCAAGCACCACACGAGTTGCCGAATAGCATACTAGAGGCTTGGTCTTATCTGATAGATCAAGGTTTTACTGAGCATCTAATGAAACCTTAGCGCCGCGACAGAGCTGGAGCAGGGTGCTTTAAATATTGGCACTTGATCGGATACTTCAGATTACCGGATTCGATAATTTCTGATAGTAGTCATTTGCTCAGTTGTTAATAGGAAACCTATTCTTTATAGCCTCTTTATGATTTACTAGGCCATTCAAAGGCTTAAAGTGAATTTAAAAAGCGTGATACGAGGTTGGCGTGCACGTTAACACTCTAAAACGGAATATTAAATGGAAAATTTCATCATAAATATCAAGCGGATAACTCTTCAATTCTTACTATCACAATACTTTGCTAATAGGTTTCCTATTAAAACCTGCTGTTAACTGTATTAGGTGATTTATGAGTCTATTTAGAGTGTTTATTTTTGTTGCACTTATTGGGTCATCTCCTGCGCGTGGTGCAGAGCCTAATCAAGAAATGATAGAAATATGGGGTCAATTTTTGGAAATTATGTCTAAAGGAGATATAGATGCAATCGTAAAAAGATCTGCATCTGAAATAGATTGTTGGCTGTGGCCGTGTACGTATAGGGAAGGTAGGGAATATAAATATCCAGTGCGTGAATTTTATAAAATTCACTCAGAATATCTCTTTAGCAAAAAGCTAGTAGGCAAATTACAAACAGGAAAGAAATTCTTTGTAGTAAAAGAAGACGGAGTTACATTTGAAGTCATTATTACCACAGTGGAACCAAATGAAAAACATGACGGGCTTCAGACAGCATTCTATTTCAAGAAAATCAATGATAAATACTTATTTAGTCATATCAGCACAATTCCATAGAACAGTTAACAAGATCAAAAACAATGTGCCTTCGGCACGGACGCCGCATAAGACGCGGCGCCCCTTTGCAAAGGCGTTATGAGTATTAAACATGAGTATTGTTGAATTATCATCGAACCAGCTAAACGAGATAGAGAGTTTATGGGTTGAATTAAACTCACTTCATGGAGAGCTATCAGTAGATTTTAAGAATCACTTTGCGTTAGCTACTTTTTCTAAACGTATCGAAAAACTTAACGTTAAAGATGAATTAGTAGTGTTTTCATCAAAAATAGATGGTGAGGCAATAGGCTATTGCATAGCTTCTATTGAGAATGGTAGAGGTGAACTTGATTCTTTATACGTTAAACCAAACCATCGTGGGAGAAATATAGGTAAAGATTTGGTTACCTCAGCAATGACTTGGTTTGAAAAACAAAACTGCGCTGAAATTGATATTCAGGTAGCACAAGGTAATGAAGCAGTATTATCATTTTACGAGAAGTTCGGCTTTAAAAAGAGGTTTCATGTTTTACAAATTAAAAACCATACAAGTTCAAAAACGTAAGCGCGCACTATGTGCGCTCGGACGCTGCTAAGAAGCGGCGCCCGTTTTAAAGGCGTTAGGTGTATCTATGAAATTTCTGACTTTTACTCTACTACTAGTTTTCTCTAGTCTTTCAAGCGCAAGCGAGTTCTGCGATCTACTTGAAGTAGAGGGCAGGAAATTTGTAAGTTCGGATCAAGCTCTATCCTGTGATACAGACGATGATTGCAATTATGTTAGCTCTGATCTGCTAAATTGCGGCTGTGGTGGGCTTATGGTTGGTAAAGGGCTAAAAACCTATGAAGCTTTTGAAACAATCCATGAAGACGTTTGTGGTATTTCGTGCATACCTGAATGCATGGTTACAGGCCATAAGAAAGGACATAAAGCAATGATCAATAAACCGTTTTGTATTGAAAAGCGTTGCGTAGAAAAACTGGTAGAGCTCAAGTGAACAAAACAATCATACAGGTTCAAAAACTGCCGTCTTTGGCTCGGACGCGCAGAAAACGTGCGCCCGTTTTAAGGGCGTTATAAGTACCATGAATAAATCTATCGTAAAGTACTTCCTGATTTTGATTTTAGGTGTTTCGATTGGCTGGGGAGCATCGAATGTATCGTCGGAATTAGCAGATATAGAAACAGCCTTGGTAGAAGCAAAGGATCAAATAGGAGTTTTAGGTTTTTTAGAAACTAAAGAAAAGTCGGACTTAATTTGCTTTGAAACACGAATGGTTTTACCAGCATTGCATGAAGCAAGAGCGGTATTGAATGCTAACCAAATATTGCACTTGGTAAAACCAAGCCTGATCAAAAGAGCAAAGGAAACAGAATACCATATGCAAGAATATCTCAAAAAGATGACTAACAGTGTTTGTAAAGGTGCGCCATATTTTGTAAATGAAACACTTGCTGAATTAGGCTATGACTTATAACAAGTTCGCAATGTACACTTCGTTTGTTTCACTCTCTGTGCGGGACGGCGCGTTGACGCGTCGCCGCTTGCAAAGGCGTTAGGCATATATGATGAACTGGCAGCCAATATCCGAAGCTCAAATTTGGGATGAAGTAAATAATTCTTATGAAAGAATGTCACTCCCTCAAAGGCGCTTGTGGGAAGTTATAAAAATTGAACCAGTCAAATGGGCTCAGTCTCCATATGGAGACGAAGGTGATGGGTTTTGGGTTGTTGCAATCTTTGGTCAAACAGTTATTTGGTATAACGATATTGAAGAAGGTTTTAATCGATCTTCTTACTTAATATCGGGTAGAATTAATGAATATTTTTGTAATCAAGACTACCTCGAATGGACCATTCAGTATGTTATTGACGAAATTAGAGAGGGCAATCCTTCCGGTGGCTATGCAAGTGCCCGCAATCAATTGCCTAACAAGAAACAAAACAGCGCAAGCGCCTCGGACGCGTTTACAACGCCGTTTGCTGGGCGTTATGCGTATCTATATCTATGAAAATTCCGTTTAACGAAAATCTATCAAAGTTACCTTTGCCTGCCACGGATAAGTGGCCAGAAGGTGTTTGGGATATCGAGGCGTTTAGGCACGGATCGATGTCACTAATACTTTTTGCTCCTGAGGGAAATGATTACCAAACACCTCATTCACAAGATGAACTTTATTTCGTGATAGAAGGTTCTGGAATTTTAGAAAGAGAGGGAACAGAAATTCCATTTAAACAAGGAGACGCTCTCTTTGTAAGAGCAGGTGAACAGCATAGGTTTTCTCAGTTTGAAAAAGGTTTAAAAATGTGGGCTGTTTTTTGGGGTACAGAAGGCGGTGAAAAAAATGTATAACAGGTTTTCAAAGTTCACTCCGCAGCAAGCTGTTACGCGGGACGTCATTCGCACTGAAGATAGATGAAAGGGAGAAAGAACAGTCCACTTAAGAAAACGGGCCAAAATATGCCCCGCCTTACTGAGTTTCGAGTTGATAAATCAAAAGTTCGACATCACTCGATGTATTTTAATGCTCCTAATGCTTATCGAGATAAAAAGTTTAGTTGTCGTATTTGTAGCAAAGAAGAAATTTGGACTGCTCGTCAACAAAAGTGGTGGTATGAAGAAGCTGGTGGTGATCTAGAAACCACAGCAGTTTTTTGTCGCGGATGTAGAAATAAAAAGAACAAAGCTAGGAGAGAGCAAAGAAAACATATGGAAGAAATGGCCAAGAAAAAACCACATCCAAATGAAGCATTCTTTACAGGTAAATAACAACTTTGCGAAATCAGGTACGTTCGCTTCACTAACTGCTCGGACGCGTTTTCAAAGCGCTCCTTGGCTTGTCTTTATGGGGACAGATACTAATGGAATGGAAAGTAAATAGGCTGTCATCGAGAATTGTTAAGGTCATCCCTCATACTATTCTCGAATCTGTCGTCATCCACTTGCTCATAGGTGGACTTGTTGGGTGGTTAACGTATTTAGCCTTTCGGACTCATCAAGGCTCGATTGCTTATATAGGCTTAGTACTAACTTTGATCTTTCTAGTCATAGTTTTATTCGACATTTACATGATGATCACAAACTACAGATCTAGAAAACGAAATGCTAAAGTGGATAAAGACTCAGAACAATAAGCCAAGCGGCGTAAATAACTCCGACGCGTTTTCAAGGAGCTAAGAACATAGAGGAACTCAATGCAATTGATCGGATATTTTTTGTAAGATATTACTGTCTCAGGGCTTGCTTTACTCATAGCTTGAAAGGTCATTGGAATTCGAATTCCGCCCGTTGGTATTGCGGTCGGGTTGCAATGTTTCCTCTAGGGGGATGGGTTTTGCCACTCCCCGTTCTTCGGTTTGTCTTAAAGTATTACCGCAGACTAGATATATTCCCTGATTTGTTTTTAGCTATGATGGTAAGCAGAATATTAGCGACGATGACAATTTGGTCTCTCATATGAAAATGTCTAAGCTCTTACATGGTAAGTGTTTATTGTTATCAGTTGACCTGATCAATA
>CALKRK010000167.1 GCA_937989675.1 uncultured Arenicella sp.
CGGTTTTAGTGACTAACTCGTGGCTTGCTCGGCTGGAGATTACCACGAAATCGGTGGCTTGAATTTTTGATACCCCTGTTTGCGCACCAATAGCTTTGTCGAGCGCATTGTGCCTGCCAATATCCTCTTTGATATTTAGCATCTGACCTTCTGAATTAAATATTGCGGCACAGTGAACGGAACCACACTCGCGCTGTAGAACTTGCTCTTGATGAAACTGCTTAAGTGCTTTGTTGATAATTGAATAACTCGGCTTCGGGTGCTTTGGCAATGGAGTTAAGTCAGGAATGGCGGCGGCTAAATCAACGATGCCACAGACACCGCAACCCGAGCGACCGCTAATCTGTCGTCGCTGGCGCTCCAAATATTTCACTACTTCAGGGTCAACCGACACATTTATCGCAAACCCATGTTTGGCTTGGTTAACTTCGATGTTACGAATATCTCCGGCACTGTTCACAATTCCCTCAGTTAAACTGAAACCAACCGCGTAGTCGTGTAAATCTGTGGGGCTGGCCATCATAACCGCGTGACTCTTGCCGTTATATGAAAAGGCGATCGGCACTTCCTCGGCGATGTTATCCAGTTTATTTTGCAGAGTTTGATCTGCAGTTTGTTCAGCCACAGTCCGAGCCTGACTGCCTGCTGCTAGATCGTTGTTATTAGCCAACGCTGTCACTTCTCAAGCTTACTTTCGCTTGACTCAATCTTCGCAAGCTTCGCTTGTTGCTCCGAGAAATTCGTGAACTGCGTTTGCCATTCGGAACTCGCCTTTACATTCATCAGCTTCTTGATTTGCACGGCTGTGACTTTGTACTCCGGGCAGTTAGTTGCCCAATCCGAGTTATCTGTGGTGATCACATTAGCGCCACTCTCAGGATGATGAAAAGTGGTGTAACACACACTTGGCTGCACACGTTCGGTAACCAGCGCCGTTAAGTAAGTGCTACCAGAACGGCTTTCTATTTCCACTCGATCACCACTAACAATGCCTCGATTTTCTGCGTCCGATGGGTGTATCTCAAGCAAGTCTTTATCGTGCCAGATGTTGTTGTCTGTGCGGCGTGTCTGCGCCCCGACATTGTACTGCGATAAGATACGACCAGTGGTCAACAACATCGGAAAGCGGCGCGTGACTTTTTCGTCTGTCGCTACGTACTCGGTTACTTTAAACAGACCTTTACCACGCACAAATTCATCCGTGTGCATAGTTGGCGTTCCGTTAGGAGCACCCTCGTTGCAAGGCCACTGAATAGAGCCTTCTTGATCCAAGCGCTCATAACTCACACCGGTAAACGTCGGGGTGAGCGCAGCAATTTCCTGCATGATTTCGCTTGGGTGTTGATAGTTCATGTCATAGCCAAGGGCATTGCACAAACCTTGTGTGACTTCCCAATCCTGCAAACCGGCCAGCGGCTGCATAACTTGTCGTACGGGCGAAATGCGTCTTTCGGCATTCGTAAACGTACCATTTTTCTCAAGGAAGCTTGAACCTGGCAGAAATACGGTGGCATATTTTGCCGTCACATTCAGAAATATATCTTGCACAATCAAGCACTCTAGATTGCGCAGTGCTTCTTCCACGTGTTTGGTATTTGGGTCTGACTGTGCAATGTCTTCCCCTTGCACGTAGAGCCCTTTGTAATGACCCGCTACTGAGGCATCCAGCATATTGTTGATGCGAAACCCTGGCTCCGGGTCTATGCTGACATTCCAAGCATGCTCAAACTCACTTCGCACAGAATCGTCGCTCACCGGCCGATAGCCGGGCAACTCGTGTGGAAAAGAACCCATGTCACATGAACCTTGTACGTTGTTCTGACCACGTAATGGATTTACACCAACACCTGGACGACCAATATTACCGGTTAGCATTGCGAGGTTCGCTATGCCCATTACCGCCGTTGAACCCTGGCTGTGTTCGGTTACCCCCAAGCCATAATAAATTGCTCCATTACCCCCACTTGCGTAGAGTCGGGCAGAGGCTATCAAGGCTTGCCGAGGAATACCGGTGATGGCTTCGGTGTTTTCTGGGGAATGTTTTTCGTCGCGAATGAAATCAAGCCATTCATTAAAG
Source organism: uncultured Arenicella sp. (assembly GCA_937989675.1). Taxonomy (GTDB): domain Bacteria; phylum Pseudomonadota; class Gammaproteobacteria; order Arenicellales; family Arenicellaceae; genus Arenicella. The sequence goes on from CALKRK010000167.1 coordinate 2,078, forward strand.
CCTTTAGTATCACAACGCGTTTCAATAAAATTTGTTTGGTGTAAGTTTTCTCGAACAATCACGTGCGCCATGGCGTTTACAAATGCGACATTTGTACCGGGCAACAGTTTTAAGTGATGTTCGGCCTTGACGTGTGGCCCATCAACCAAATCGATTTTCCGTGGATCAACTACGATTAACTTAGCGCCTTCGCGCAAACGCTTCTTTAAGCGCGAGGCAAAAACCGGGTGCGCATCAGTTGGGTTGGCGCCCATCACAATCACCACATTGGCAGCCGCCACTGAATCAAAGTTTTGCGTGCCAGCGGATTCGCCCAGAGTTTGTTTTAAACCATACCCGGTTGGTGAGTGGCACACACGCGCACAGGTATCCACATTATTGTTACCAAAGGCCGCGCGCACCATTTTCTGTACCAACCAAACTTCTTCATTGGTGCACCTTGAAGACGAAATACCACCGATGGATTTAACACCGTATTTTTCTTGAATGCCACGTAATTTGTCAGCCGCGAACTTGAATGCCTCTTCCCAAGACACAGCTTGCCAAGCTTGATCGATTGAGTTCCGAATCATCGGCGTGGTGATCCGTTCTTTATGAGTGGCGTAACCGAACGCAAACCGACCCTTCACACAAGAATGCCCACGGTTCGCCTGACCACCTTTGTATGGAGTCATGCGCACTAATTGATCGCCTTTCATCTCTGCTTTGAAGGCACAACCAACACCACAATAAGCGCAAGTTGTTATTTTGTGGTGTTCAGGCTGACCTGCATCCACCACCGATTTCTCCATCAGTGTGGCGGTCGGGCAAGCTTGCACGCAAGCACCGCAAGACACGCACTCAGAATCTATAAAAGGCTCTGAGGCACTCGGGCTCACCTTTGACTCAAACCCTCGATTCTCAATTGTCAGTGCAAACGTTCCCTGTGTTTCTTCACAGGCACGCACACAGCGTGAACACGCTATGCACTTACTTGGGTCGAAATCAAAATACGGATTAGACGTGTCTTTGACTTCATCCAAATGATTTGCGCCTTCGTAACCGTAGCGCACCTCGCGCAGGCCCACCGCGCCAGCCACGTCTTGCAATTCGCAGTCACCGTTGGCTGGGCAAGTTAAACAATCAAGCGGATGATCTGAAATATAGAGCTCCATCACGTTGCGACGAAGCTCAGCTAGTTCCGCATTTTGGGTGGTCACCACCATGCCCTCTTCAAACGGTGTTGTGCACGACGCAGGTGAGCCACGGCGGCCTTCTATTTGCACTAAGCACATGCGGCAACTTCCAAATGCTTCTACGCTGTCGGTTGCACAAAGCCTTGGCACATTGATATCCAAGCTCGCGGCAGCGCGCATCACTGACGTTCCAGCTGGCACTGTTACTCTGTAACCGTCGATGGTACCAGTGACCAATTCAAGGTCACAACTCCGGTCGGCTAGATCAATATAAGATAATGGAGAAGGCGTGCCATAATCTTTATCAGGGTTTGGATTTCCTGCTTCTATCAAGTCCTTCAGCAACGGTGTGTCTTTAATCTGGTTCATTACGTTCGACTCTTAGCTAATGTCGGCACTATTTTCTGGCTGGAACTCTCAACGCGGTCAAAATCTTCAGCGAAGTGTTCTAAGGCGCTCTGTACTGGAAACGGGGTCATTCCGCCCATCGCACACAATGAGCCATTGACCATGGTGCTACACAAACTATGTAGCAAATTAATATTGTCTTGGCGATTTTCATTCGCGCGGATTTTATCGATGGTCTCCACACCACGCACCGATCCGATACGGCACGGTGTGCATTTACCGCAAGATTCGACAACACAAAACTCCATTGCGAACCTCGCTTGCTCACCCATATCAACGGTGTCATCAAACGCAACCACACCACCATGGCCCAACACGGCGTTAATTTCGGCCAGCGCTTCGTAGTCCATTTGCGTTTTCCATTGGCTAGGCGGCAAATAGGTACCAAGCGGCCCACCGAGTTGCGCTGCTTTTAGAGGTCGCCCGCTGCGGCTGCCTGCCCCGAATTCATTAATAAGCTCGTCTACTGTCACACCAAACGCAAGTTCAACCAAGCCAGTTTGCTTTAGATTACCTGCAAGCTGAAACGGCATGGTGCCACGCGAACGGCCCATACCAAACTCCGCGTATGAATCAGCACCATTGGCGAAGATAGTCGGCACTGTTGAAAGGGACAAAACGTTATTCACCACGGTTGGCTTAGCAAATAGGCCTTCCAAGGCTGGCAACGGTGGCTTAGCCCTCACCACGCCACGTTTGCCTTCAAGGCTATTTAGCAATGCGGTTTCTTCACCGCAAACGTAAGACTTGGCTCCAAGCCTCACTTCAATATCAAAATCAAACGCACTGCCATTTATCGCAGCTCCCAGAAATTTGTGGTGTTTGGCAATGCTAATCGCTTCTTTTAGCACTGTGTAGGAATGTGGATATTCCTCACGCAGGTAGATATAGCCTTTATCGGCACCGACAGCGAAGCCTGCGATTATCATGCCTTCAATCAGAGCATATGGGTCGGCCTCCATTTGCAGGCGATCAGCAAAGGTTCCTGAATCGCCCTCGTCAGCATTACAAACAATGTATTTTTGATCGGCCTCGGCGCTAAGCACCGTTTGCCACTTGATCCCGGTTGGAAACGCCGCACCACCGCGACCTCGTAGCCCGGAGTCTTTGATTTCATCAACACACTCTTGAGGTGACATACTAAGCGCACGCGTTAAGCCTATAAAACCCTGGTGTGCCTGATAATCTTCAATCGAGGTTGGGCGCGTAATTCCAGCGCGCTTAAACGTTAGGCGTTGTTGGTTTTTTAAAAACGGAATTTCCTCGGTCAGGCCAAGCGCCAAAGGGTGACCCTGCTTGCCTGACAACATGCCAGACTGAATTAGATCATCGATATCCTCTACGGTAACCGGGCCATAGGCAACACGGCCCCGCTCAGTTTCCACCTCAACCAATGGCTCTAGCCAAAATAGGCCTCGTGAACCATTGCGAATAACGTCAATACTGTGTTCGGCAACATCTTGCTTGGCCAACTTCTGCGCTACATCGTCGGCGCCGACCGACAAGGCCGTTGAGTCTTGTGGCACGTAAACCCTGACATTCACTGATTTAACTCCTTAGATTTGGCAAGCTGGCTGATCGCTTTATCAACAATTGCATTGACTCCAGACTCAGTGATCCGACCATAAATGTTTTCGCCGACACGAACCGAGGGTGAACAAGCACAGTTACCCAAGCAGTAGACAGACTCTAAAGTGACGTTGCCATCGCTACTGGTTTCACCAAAATCCAAGCCAAGTGCATCTTTAAATCTTTGCTCTATCTTGCGGCCGCCAACCGCCTGGCAGGACTCAGCTCGGCATACCTCAATTACAGTTTTACCGTGTGGCTTAGTGGTGAACGAGTGGTAGTAACTCACTACTCCATGAACTTCAGCTCGCGACAAGTTTAGCGCCTTGGCGATATAGTTTAGGGCTGAACCTGGAATATGCCGTAACTCACTTTGAATTTGATGAAGTATCGGCAATAGTGGCCCAGCCAAATGTTGATGCGCCACAACCGCATCGACGACAACCATTTCAACGTTTTCAGTTTCAGTTTGCATATACACAAATCACAATATTGGTTTGCTAGAAGGCGCTATATATGTAATATAATACATATTATAAATTCATAATATTTCACAATATCATGCACAACTGCGACTGGGAATATGAAATAAAATGCAGATTAATAATCTTAAACTGATTCCTAACTGGCGCATTACCGACCTTCAGGGAGAGCGTCTGCATGAAAGTTTTCTCCCTCTTCTGCAATCAATTACTCAGTTCAACAAGCTCACTAAAGCGGCAAAGCAATGCGATTTATCGTATAGACACGCCTGGAACATACTGCAAGAAGCCGAGGCATTTTTTGGCGCACCGGTAACCACTATGAAGCGTGGCCGAGGCGCCAATCTCACGGAACTTGGTAAAGTATTGTTGCAAGCGAATCAGCGCATAGAAGCGCGTCTGCACACGCAAATGGAGAGCCTCGATATGGAGCTGAATGCGGAAGTGCACCGAGTACTCAGCGACCAAATTGGAGTTATATTGATTCATGCCAGCCACGGTTATGCCGTGGCCTTAATACCAGAGCATCTTACGCAGTATCAGGTGGAGTTACATTATCACGGGCCAGAAGACGCCTTGCGCGCGCTGAACGCTGGCGCCTGCAAGATAGCCGGTTTTAACTTGCCTTCGCAGCTGCATATTTCACAAAGCGAGCACCATTATCGGGAGCTATTAGATGACGCCTCAATTAAAGTTCTGCAATTTATCGAACGGCAACAAGGCCTGATGTTGCGCGCAGAAAATAGCGCGGGAGTAGCCTCTATCGCTGACCTCACCAATCACCGCTTGCGATTCATAAATCGCCAACCACGCTCTGGCACTCGAAAGCTATTTGATCAGCTTTTGATTGACGCCAATATAGAAACTCACTCAATTCAGGGATATGAAAACCACGAGTACACACATTCGGCTATTGCCGCTCACGTAGCGACCGGCATGGCCGACGTGGGTTTTGGGGTTGAAGCAGCGGCGAGGCGGTTCGACCTCGATTTCGTACCCGTTACACAAGATCGATATTACTGGGCATATCGGGCAGAATCTGAACATGAACCTGAAATTGCTGCGTTTAGACAAACGTTATTATCAACAGGGTATCAACAAGCAGTAAACGCTTTGCCAGGTTACAAATGCAATCATTGCGGCGAGCTGACTACCGCATCGGCACTCTTTTCTTAAAAAAAGGCGGGCCGAAGCCCGCCATCAAGGTTACCAAAGTCACCAGTGATAAAACTATGCGATAAAGTTGAACCGCACACGGGGGATTGGAGACTTATTTGTATTAGGGCACCCGCGGAGAGTGTGGGGTGCCTTCATACTCCCACCATAAGAAAACGATCTAGAATTTAACAGTTACTCCAAAGTTATAGCGCGCCCCAAATTGCTCTAAGCTCAAGAGTTGGTCTGAGAAACGCCCATGCTGGCGCACTGTTTCTTCAGTAATGTTTAAGCCTTCAATGAATACGGACATGCTGTCGCTTACCTGATAACTGACGTTGACATCCCACTGGCCGTACTCCTCGACAAAGGTAGGCTCGCCCGCACGCTGCGGTTGAAACAACGCGAGCAGAAAGTCATCTCTCCAGTTGTAGGCAATACGCGCTTGAAACCTTTCAGATTCGTAAAAGCCAACCAGATTGGCGGAATCACTTAGGCCCGTTAATGCAAAGGTGTTGTTCACGTCATACAAGTCGTATTCAACATTGCCATCAACCAGCGTCAAGTTTGCTATCGCGCCAAAACCTGAGTCACCAAACATGTGCTGAACATTAAACTCAAAGCCATCTACTTCAGCATCGTCCAAGTTGCTCGGTGTTGCGATCAAGAAGTTAATCGCGGGGTCGCTCGGTGTTGAGAAACAATTTGGGTTTCCGCCAACAACTTCATCGGGGCAACCTGGTCGAGGTGAAATACTTGGGTCAGTTAAAGGGTTGCCATTAACGTCGGGCAAGGTGCCTTCTCGAGTTGAGACACCAATAAAGTTTTCCACGTACTTCTTAAAATAACCTACAGACGCATAACTTCCGTCGCCGTAATACCATTCTAACGACAGGTCAATATTCTCTGAATCCAGGGGTAGTAAATCTGGGTTCCCGGTAGACGCATTAAACGGGCCTTGTGGGCGAGCGTCCAACGAAACAGACGGAAACAAAGCCGACAAATCCGGCCGGCTAAGAGTATGGCTATATGAAAAACGCGCTATCAAATCCTCTTTCACATCCATGCTCAAATCGAAGTTTGGCAACAATCGTGTATAACCACCTGACTCACGGATATCTTGTTCTTGCGCTGTAAACACTTCGCCAAATCGACCAGCGGTATTAACATAGTTAAGCGCCTCCACTTGGCGTTGACGAGCAACGGCCGACACGTCTGTATCTTCCCAACGAACGCCTGCGTTCAACTTAACGGGCATACCATTAAATTCGCTCTCAACATTAACCGCAACATACGCGGCTAAGGTGTCTTCTTCCACGCCGTTATACGTTGGCGATTCCTCGAAGAAAAAGCCTTGATCTCGAACCAAATTCAGAGCCTCAAGAGCACTGAAATCCGACAACAGCGGGAACAATGCTTGGTTGCCGCCTATGTTCGAACCAAAACCATCACTCGAACGAAATTGTAAATCTAGGGTTGAAATATCTACCGGTACAAACGCCACGGTTCTGCGACGAAAGGTGTCGATTTTGTAGTCCGTTTTGGTTAGGCCAAAATCGATATTTCGTAATGCGCCATCCCCAGAATTTAACCATTCACCACTCAAGTTCAATTGGTTGATATTGTTCTCGATCTCGTAACCGCGCATTTGAAACAGATCAAACTGGATGTTGTCACTGCTAAACGGATCACCACCTGGCAAGCCCGCAGCATTGAACGACACATTAGGCCTTCCAGTTGGACTGGTTTGATAAGCAATATCAACGCCACCTCTGTCTGGAATACCATCGCCATCAAGGTCTGTTACGCGCGGGTTTTTAAGGTTAATAATAAACTCAGAGTTCTGCCCATCGGGTTGCGAGTGCGAAGTGGAGTCATGGTAATCGAGTTTGAAGTTTAAGTTGTCAGTGGCTTGCCAATCGAGATTTAGGCCCACCGAATCGTTTTCAGTTTCAAACAAAAAGTGCCATGCCCAAAAGTTCAGCTCATCACCAGGGCGGCTCGGGTTAGTGACCGTGCCGTTCGCATCAGCATTACCACCGGTATCGCCATCGAACCAAAAGCTAGTACGATTTAAATTATCTATTTCCTCAAAACGAGACAAGGTATAGTCAACGGTTGCGGTGAAGTTGTCTGTCGGCGCGAACTGCAGCACTAATTGGCCGTTTTGTCTTTCCCGCTCATGGTCATGGACATCTACGTCAATGGTTAGCGGAGCCCAGTGGGAGCCATTGGGATTCAAGCTTCGGTCAATGCCGCTTTTATCCACATTAGAACCACGTTCCGCGGGCCAACCTTGTGAACCGACTCGTTCACGGCGGCTGTCTCTTTCAGCATGAGAGACTGACAACAACGCACCAAACTTGCCATCAAAGAATGTATTGCTAATCATTCCAGATAACTCTGGAGTTACTGTTCGGCCATCTTCAACACTGGTATCCATGACGCCTTTAGCCGAAACCACCGCGGTAAACCCATCTTGATCAAATGGTTTTGCGGTATTGATGTTGATTGTTGATCCAATGCCACCAGAGGCGACCTGCGCCTTGCCAGTTTTATACACTTTCACACCCGAAACACTTTCGGCCGCTAGCTCGCGAAAATTAAAACTTCGATCAATGCCATTCTCAAGCAAAGTTGAAGAAGTAGGCATTTGACGCCCATTCAACGTTACCAAGTTGAAGGTTGGCCCGAAGCCGCGCACTGAAACTTGATTGCCTTCGTTGTTAGATCTGTCGATCGACACTCCAGTAATTCTTTGTAAAGACTCTGCCAGATTGGTGTCAGGAAACTTACCAATATCTTCAGCAGAGATGGCATCAACAACACCATCAGAGTCTCGCTTCACGTCCATTGAACGTTCCAACGACGCCCGAATACCAGTCACAACGATCTCTTCTAACGTACCGTCTTCAATGTTGTTGCCTGATTGGGCGTTCGCACCTGCGGTCGACACCAAAGCAGCGAGTGCTGTGGCGATACCTGTCTTCTTCAAAGCTCTTTCGTTCATCGACATTTCCTCATCGTTTTCTTGTAATTTTTCGTAGTCAGAAGACATCGAAATACTAATTACATGTTTTTTGGAAAGGCCACCTGTCAAACCGGTGTTTTTGAGCATAAGAGACAAAGCTTTGGGAAGGCTATACCGGCCTATAACCGGGTTTGATTCCTTACCTTCGACCAAGTCGTAGGGAAATAGAGAAATTGCGCCGGTTTGCTTATATAAAACCGTCAGCGCTGTCGCTAAATTTTGCGAGGGTATATCCAGACGATAACGTCTTTCAGCAGACATAACTTCTCTACTGAATGAAAACATAATCAGTCCAACTGATATAAAAAACAACCTCACAACGCAACCATATTTGTTACGTTTCTCAATCCTCTTAATTGGCAAAAACATCGGCCGTCTTGTGCAACCTTGCCTATATAACAATTGAGGGAAAAGAACCCGTAAACTTTTTTAAAATTATTTTTGAACGCGTATTCGTATCTAGTCAAAACTTTTGCCACCATGGATAACAACTCGATTGTTGTCGAGCCGCGCGACCTGTAAACCAAAGTTGGTCTCAAGAGAAGAAAACATGGTTTCAGTTTCGCCTACAGGGAAATTGCCACCAATGCGTATCGTTCTGATTTCAGGGCTTGCAAATTCGATACTGACATCGGTGTATCGACTGATTTCCTCGACCACTTGCTCGAGCGGTTCGCCCGCGAAAATTAGTATGCCTTCGGTCCACGAAACACGCTTAGCAACATCGGTATCGGTGGCTTCTTCTAGCTTCTCTAATGTCTGCACGGACTTGGAGTTTTCGTCGAGTTGACTAACAATGCTGCCCACCTCGCCGGCACGCAACATACCCAAACTTCGGGCAGATCTACTCACCACCTTTGGCGATCTTATAGAACTCGATACAATAGGCACGGACGCAACACCAACGCGGCCTTCAGAGACCGCTACATCCACTTTATTATCTTTCAGGTAAACGCTAAATGCCGTGCCTATCGCGCGTATTCGACCGCTACCTGCATACACTCTAAACGGCCGGGTCTTGTCTTTTGCCACGCTGAAATACGCTTCACCAGACAGCAAATAAATATCTCTAAAGTCCTTGGAATAATCGATTCTAATCTTCGAATTGGTGTTCAGTTGTAGTACTGAACCATCAGCGAGATCAAGGGTCTTTTGATTTCCAACCTCTGTTGCCACCACTCTATTTTCCTGCACTGGCATTTGAGTATCGAACATAAATAAGCTCACCATGCCAACCACAAAAATCACCGACGCGGCGATCGCCATTCTAGCTCTTGCGAAGCTTGGGTTATCTCTACTTTTCACTCCATGCAGAGGCACAGCTAGCTCAGTGAGTATATTGGCGCCACCCCACACTTTCACAAGGCGCTCAAAATGTTCGCGATGAACCGCACTTTTATCCAGCCAAGCGCGCAGCCGATCTTTTTCTAAGTTACTTAAACCTTCATCTGACTCAAGTTTTAATATCCAGCGCGCGGCTTCTTCGGCTACTTTTTGCCCATCAGAGAATTCGACAATATTCTTCATTTATTTGCCCCCACCCTTTATGCTCGAAACTGTCTTTAGCTTTTTGCGATGGCTATGATATTCACCGTTCGACTTGAGAATGTACTGGTCACAAGCGATCATCGCTCGGTGCAAATACTTCTCCACTGAGCTGAGCGACATTGACATATGCCGTGCTATTTCCGTATGCGTCATACCGTGCACTTTTTTTAGTAGAAACGCTTCTCTGCATTTCCCGTTAAGAGTTTCAACCGCCGCGCAGTAAAGCACCAATTGTTGCTGCGCATCAAGAATTTCATCCGGAGTCGGATCATCGTGCAAATCACCACGCTGTGAGTAGTCTTCAAGAAAATCCGTCACTTGCTTGGATTTCTTCGTAAGCTTTGTCAACGCAATGTTTTTTGCAGTGGTGAACAAAAAGGACTTGGGCTTAACAATCTCAGCTTTCTGCCCAGCCACGTAAGCACGCAGATACGTTTCCTGAACCACATCCTCCACGTCTTCTTTGCTTGAAAAGAAGCGGCTGATGAATTTTTTCAGGAATGACTGATTCTGCAAAAACGAGTCAGAAATGCTTATATCCTGCTGTTTTTCAGGCGTTTTTTTGTCCAAATATTTATTCACACGTATTAGACTAATTAGAATAGAAAACCCGTAAGATATTTTTATTTTTTATTAAGTGATCATTTAACTGGTTTGACTCACGAAAAACCAGCTAGACCTAATGTGATTACTGAGCTAATTTACGCCAACTTTCTCAATTTGGCGGCCACTTCCTTCTTAGTTATCTCAATATGCTGTTGCAAAAGCGCCAACGCCGTTGGCACATCCTGCTTCTCGCACGTTTCGACAATTTTATAGTGTTCGCTCTCAGGCCTTGTTAAACCACTAACCTCAGTCACAATCAGTCTGGTGTGAGGACCCATACGCTGCCGCAGATCTGAAATCATCTGCAATAGCTGAGGATTCCCACAAGGCTCGTACAATACTTGATGGAATTGAATATTCAGTTCACTCCAGTCTTCTATTTGTGTTTTCTTTGCGTACTTTTGAAGAATGTTGCGGGCATTTAAAAAATCATCGGCAACCATATTAGGAATCGCTAACTCTAACGCTTTGCATTCTAACGCTATTCTAATATCCATTAGCTGCAATATTTCTTGCGTCGTTAACTCTCGAACCTTAGCGCCTTTATTCTTCTGAAACAGTACAAACCCGTCGACCTCAAGTCGGGCGAGGGCTTCACGAACGGGTATCTTACTAACCCCGTACGCTTTGGCGATATCGTCCTGCTTCAACTTTTGACCAGGCGACAATTCTCCGGACATAATCTCTTCTTTCATCATGTCGTAGACCGATGCCACCAAGGGTTTTAATGTTGCTGTCATACAGATTTCATGTTTTGTCTAAATTGAGTATCGGCAAGCCGCTCGGTTTGCTTGAAGCGCGAACACAAGATGCCTGAGACACGGCCAACCAGCCATAAACTGGGGCTGCTCATAGAAGGCCAATATTCGTAGCTGACATTTCAGCCAATAGCGCTGGGTCATTGTAACGTTTCAGCGTCAGAGCTTCAGCGTAGTCTGGTAATTCACCTTCGCATACCCAGCTTGCGCAAAGAGATCCTGCCGCACAAGCTCCCATACTCCCAAACCCCGATAACGCACCGGCGATAAATGCTCCGTTGTTGTCAAGCGGGCCAATGAGGGGCCAGTTTTCTTGAGTCATTGTGTAGTAGCCACCATAGTGAACACGCCCTTTTGGGATCCCTTCGATATAAGGTTTGAGCTTTGGATTCAAGCGCGCGGCCCCACGGATTACCAGTTCTGGAAAGTTAGCGTCGTACGCTGGGTCATCAATTAGAGGCTGATTATTGTCCGGCTGACTAATTTTGCGGTTATACGCCCAACCGAGCTTTATCCAACGCCCAGCTCCTTCAGGCCGGCAGTGGATACCACCAGCAATAGGCTTAGTAAGCCAGCTCAAATCTGAGTCTTCTTCAAGAGCGATGCGCTCGTCTTCCCGCCAGTCTAACGTGATTTCATCGAGATCAATCGCGAACGGCTGGTTTCTTGGCACCGCTTGCAGCCGGTCTTCAAAGGCTACCTTTTGATGGAACACATTTTCTACCGGCAGTGTTACGCCCAACATTTCAGCGATACTACCCACATACGGACCTGCCGCATTAATGATCGTATCTGCTTTGAATGAAAGGATGCCTTCTTGGGTGCTTAGTTCAAGAGTGTATCGATCATCACCCCTAACGATGCTTTCAACATGGCCTCGCAAGCGATTACAACCCAACGGTTTAACTTGCTCCAACATGTATGCACCCATTTGCTGACCTGAAATGGTACCAGCCCTGCGGACATGCAAGACATGTTCGACATTTGAGTCAAATGCCGGAAATGTTCGTTGAATTAGCTCTTTATTAGATAGAACATCGACACCGTCAATTGCGCTAAGCCAATTTTCATTGTACGGCTCAGCGTAGGCGCTACTGGCACTGGCGGTGTGAATTCTAAGCAAACCATCCGAGCTGCCATAGTTGGATTCGAGCGTTGCAAGTAAATCATCGATATCTGGTCTGCGCGTCGCAAGTGCATAACCGCGTTGCTTCATTTGCAATACATTGTGTGACTCACGCGCAATATCTTGCATTAAACTAATACTATGGTTGGTAAAGCTCGTCATTAACGGCGATGGCCACCAGTTACGATAATTATCGCCGGACTGCGCACTCGTATAACTCATTGGGTCACGCGAATCGATCAGTAAAACCGATTTACGCTGGTACTTCCTGCATAGATAGTAAGCCGTGGCGATACCGACAATACCTGCGCCAACAATCGCTATCTCGACGTCATTAATATTCTTCATATTATGGGCCGCGCCCAAGCTTTGTAATGCTAAAGACAGAGAATGGTATATTATATTTACTTAATCGTATACGATTTATAGCCGTCATGGCATAGCATATTTCAATCCAATCCTTGGTGACGCTACTGATAACATACCCACACTATCGCCTTAAACGACAAAGGCCAGCTAATTACTGGCTGGCCTTTGGATTAAAATCAGAGCGACTACTGCGCTTAGGATTATTGGTAGTTGGGGTCTTCCCACTCGCCAACCGATCTGGAGCGTACAGGCTGAAGTAGCTTTGGCTCTTCAGTATCTGGGTAACCTTCACCCCAATTCTGCGGGTCTCCAAACATCTCTACACGTGCGTTATCGGTGTACCAATCAACCAAATCACCGTCACAACGAAGTAAAAACGTAGTGCCTTCTTCATCGTCAGCTTTAAAGTCACCATGACGAATGTGCGCAGGGCGGAAAAAATACGTACCGGCATCTAGGCTTCCGTAATTGTAGTGAAATTTTCCACTCAGAGTATATGACTCCTCAAACACGGGGTGGTGCGCTAGCGGGTGCTCTCTCCAGCCGGGCTTAGCCTTGATCAAACGCGTATAGAAACCAGTGATAGGGTCACGATACATTAGTTTAATATACAGCCCAGGCACTGGTGTGCCACCTCGCTCAAAATTCATTGGGCTGCCATGCTCTGGGTCTGTTACCTCATACCAATCCATTTCGTTAGTATGAACAACCGTAAGCTTGTATTCTTCGGGGGTGCCAGGTGCATCGGCGTTGGCTGGCTCAAACTTCCAATCACCGTATTCGCGGAACAACAGCACCTCTGTGCCCGCCGCCACTTTAAGTGCCGGCGTAAGAATGCCTTTAGGCGCGCAAAAGTAGCTGCCCTCGGTCAAAATGTCTTCGTCACCCAAACGCACTTCACCTTTAAGGACATACCACTCAGTTGCCGCGGCATGCAGGCCCGCTACACGGCTCCAATCTGTTTTAAAAATAACGCGAGTTGACGCCGAACCGTCTTCCTCGTCATAACTTAAGTTTTGTTGCTCCGCCTGGCCTTGACCATGCGGCAATTCAGCCATGTGCCAAATTAGGTCGTCTTGATGAATGAATTCTATATGTGGTCTCACTATTAATCTCCAAATAACTACTTATGGACGAAAGATAGCAAAATCTCATCATAGACAATAATAGATATTATTATATATATAAATAGATAATAGTTTATGTTTAAAACTCTTCTAACAAGCGGCCAAAGCCCTCAACTTTGTCATTAATGCCACAGGTACGAAGCGCATGCCAATAGGTTGCGGTGTTAATTGCAATCACCGGCTTGCCAAGTTCGCGCTCCATTTGCGCAGCAAGCTTTACCGCCGACAAATTTGTACCAACTTGGACGATTGCGTCGACTTCATCGCTATCGATGTCGAGAAATACATTTCTAGTAGTTTCGTTTGTTACTTCGGCAATCGCTCTCCAGCTCGGGCATTGCAGGCATTTATCGGCCACAGTCTCAAACCCATAATCACTGAGAAAGTTAGCTACCTCCTCATTCGCAACTGGGTAATATGGCGACATAAACGCGACCTTCTTTACACCACCATAAGTTTTGAGAGCAGCCGCGATGGATTCTGAACCAACGGAAATTTTGAGACCGGATAAATCTTCCACCGGCTTTTTCCATTCAGCACAACCCTCAGCGCCACCATAAAAGGTAACCGCCGACATACCCATCACCAAATAGTCAGGGGCACACGGCATTACATGCCGCACCGCGTCCAAGGTATTCTCTGAAATAACTTGAGTACCCCTCATAAACGATTCATTAGAAATCGCATTGGCATTCTCAACGAAAATACGGCTGTAGTGGTTAGTAACACCTTGTGGGCGCATATCATCAAATTCAGGTTGCACAATCGTGTTGGTTGCCGGGCCTAACACGCCGAATTTCGCTCGATAGCCAAGTACATCAGTCATAGTAGTTTCAAAATTAAGGTTTAATTCGCAGCGATAGTCGCCACACTCAACACATATATGATATATAAACATATCATTATATCAATTAAATATTTTTTGAAGCACTTTTTTCTTAGACCATAGTAATTAAGCATTTAGCGTGAATTCATATGATAGCGGACGGATTTTTTAGCAATGAACCATGAAATTAAAAGAAGAATAAGCTGGAGAGCCGAATTCGGAATCGTCTTGATTCTCGTGGCTCACCTGCTGCTTTCTTCCTGCCAAACTGCTGGCAGGAGCTCGAAGTCTGAGCACAAGGACAGCTTGCTAGAGCTGCAAACAGAATCCAATCGAACTATTACTTTACGTGAAATTAGCGCCTCCAATTGCCGCGATTGCCCTTTAGTTATTTTCTCGCATGGCGCCAACGCCACCTACGACCGCTATGACGCCTTTCTTATTCCGCTAGCTAAACACGGTTTTCGCATAGCGATTCCCAACCATGTAGATTCAGAGGCTCACCCGCGGCGCGAAGATTACGGCCCAGCGGATTGGATGACACTCCGCCTAGAGGATTACCGTGTTATTGCAGAGCACTACGACGCCCAGCAACTGTTTGCCGCAGGCCATTCCTTTGGCGCCTTAATCGCGCAAATCGCGGCTGGCGCGAAGCTACTAGACAAAAAGGCAGAGCATATCATTGATGCGGACCTTAGGCCGTTGGCTGCTCTCGCTTTATCGCCCCCCGGCGCCATACCAGAAATATTAGATGCGAGTTCATGGTCCAGCATCAGCGTTCCAACTTTAGTGACCACCGGCACCAAAGATATTGTGCCTAAAATGGTGGAACACTGGGAGCTCCATTTAGAAAGCTACGAAGCAACACCTCACGATCTATCGTATGCGCTGATTTATAAAGACATGAATCATTACATGAACGGCGCTTACGGTCGCGAAACGTTGGACAACAACCCAGCTAGAGATGCCGCAATGCAGAACTTGATTGATTCAAGCGCGCATTTTTTATTGGCGGTTAAAAACGGCCAACCGATTTCTGACCAACAATGGCTAAAACGCTCAAATGGCATTGTTAAAGCAATAAAAAAATAGCGTTCTTCACGCAATTTTTATTTGCGTCATTGCCAAAATACGAAGCGATAAACTGAGCGTATACCTCGATAATTATCTTTGACTTTTAAATGCTGAGGATTAAGTCCAACATAAGCTAATAAGAGTCGTAAACACTAATAATGTAAGGTTGTGTGCAAAACCTTTGCGGAGATTAATGCCCAATGAGTGAAAATTCAGACGATACTAAAATATTTGGCGAGGAGATTTACGGGCCTGGAAAAACCTTCTTTGAAGATGTGGTTATGGATAACCTGATGGATGCTTTTTTAGAACTAACCGCAACAGTATGGACGTATCGCGATCGCAGCATTGTGTTGGAAAAAGTATTGCAAGAGGTTGTCGGTGACCAGCACAACATTACCGAATTAATTGAACAATACAGGCCTACGCCTGAAGACAATGCGGCACGCGCTGCCGAGCGCGAAGAAATGATTAATCGAATATTTGAGTCATTTTCGCGTCGTCCTAAATAGAGTCTGCCCCACAATCAGACTATCAAGATAAACGCAGGAGAATTACTATGAAAAGAGGCAATATTGGAGTTTTACCGCGCACCAACAGCCTAGCCGACGAAAGTTACTTAGAGTTCGTAGAAACGTTCCGAGTAATGAACTTCGTAAAGATGTACCCCGCGTTTGCAGGTGCTAGTGATTCAGAAGTACTTGAGAGAAAGGGCAAGAGTGATGACTCTCTAAGCTTAAAAGAAATCAAAGAAGTCATTGGCCCTTTGCCTATCTCTAAAACTTGGCAGCGATTTATGCGCACTCATCAGGAAATGATGTGGCGACGTGTGCGCTCCTCATTTGTTGTTACGGAGAAAGAACATCTTGAAGAATTAAAAGCGGCCGAAACCAAAGGCCCTGGCAAGCTAATAATCGACCCCAATTTCGTAACTCCTGAGCAAGCTAAACGAGAAATCCACTTGCAACCTGGCGGCTATGCCGATGATGAAATCGGCGGTATTGTATTTCACTACGGCACCAAGACTTTCTACCAAGGTTATAACGACCAAAACGAACACCATATTGAGTTTGTGGAATTGGCCGAGCCGCCACAAGACGGCAAAGTCGAACGTATACTTGACGTCGCATGCTCGATCGGCCAATGCACCACTAATTTCAAAAAACGTTTTCCAGACGCTGAAGTATGGGGCTTGGATGTAGCTCTGCCGTTGCTTCGCTATGCGCATAAATGCGCTGTCGACGAAGGAATCGACGTCAACTATATTCAAGCACTCGGCGAAGATACCAAGTTTGAAGACAACCATTTCGATATGGTCTTCGCCTATATCATGTTTCATGAAGTGCCGGTCTCGGTAATGCGAAAAACGATAGTAGAGATGTTTCGAATACTTCGTCCAGGCGGCACTTTCACTATTTTTGAGTTTCCTAACTCATCTCAAGGCTTGCCGCCATCACAGCGATTTCTAATCGATTATGACTCACGTAATAACTGCGAGCCTTATTCACCAGGTTTTGTGAAAAGCGACTTCTTGCAAATAATCAAGGATGCAGGTTTTGATACCAAACCTGGCAAAGATTCTTCCAATCCTTTCTTACAATCGATTGTGGCAACCAAGCCGGCTTAATTTGTCAGCGTAAGATTATTGATTATGAAGAGCGAGTTCGAACAGGCCTTAGCCGCAATTTCAGCTTGTATTGGGGAAGAAAACATCTTCACCAGCGATCGTGACCGCACCTATTACTCGCAAGACTATTATCGTAAGGGCTTAGATGCCTTGGCAGCCGTCAAACCTCAAACATTAGAGCAGCTAAGCCAAACGGTAAAGTTAGCCACTGACGCTGGCTTAGCCGTGTTCCCGCGAGGTGGAGGTTACTCTTACTCAGACGGTTACTTACCCACAACCCAGAGTGGCATCGTCATTGATACCTTAGCGCTAAACCGCATCGTGGAAATTAATCAAGACGACATGTATGTAACTGTGGAAACAGGTTGCACTTGGGCTGCTCTGGAAGAGGCCTTGTCTGAGACTGATGTACGCCCAGGTTTCTGGGGAACCATGTCAGGCCTAAATTCAACTATCGGCGGCACCATCTCGCAAGGAGGCGCAAGCTTCGGATCCGCCAAGTTTGGTACCTCATCAGAAAGCGTACTAGCGGTCGACATTGTCACTGCGGACGGCTCAGTGGTAAGCACAGGCTCGGCGGGGCAAACCGACAAATCGCCCTTCTTTCGTTACTACGGCCCGGATATGACAGGTTTATTCTGCGCCGACGCCGGCGCCCTTGGCATCAAAGCCACCGTCACGCTTAGACTAGAACGCCGGCAAAAACACGTGTTTGGTTTGTCTTTTGGCTATGAAACATTTGAAAGCATGGTCAGCGGCATTGCCGCAGTTGCGCGTGAAAGTCGCGCTACTGAACATTTGAGTTTTTCCGCCAAAACCATGGCGAATTTCGGTGAGCTAAGCCTTCAAGAAACGATCAAAACCGTATTCGCAGTCGCCAAAGCTTCCTCAAGCTGGCCAAGCGCGATCAATCAAATAGCCAAAATGGGGTTTGCGGGTAAACGCTTTCTAGATAAAGCGAACTATATGTCGCATTGCGTCGTTGAAGGTGCGAATAAAAAAGAACTGGCGGGGCAAATTGACTTAATCCGCAAGGTGGTCAAGCCCTACGGTTTTGATCTACCCAATACGGTTCCGACAGTCATTCGGGCGATGCCGTTTCCTGCGCTCGACGTACTGACACCAGAAGGCAAACGTGGGTTGCCAATTCAAACGGTATTACCACTATCGCGCGTTTGTAATTTTCATCAAAGTCTAAACGCCTACTACGCTAAGAACGAAGCATGGATGCAGGAGCTCGGCATCACTCAGCAGCCAGTATTAGGCACCATGGGCACCACCGGCTTTCTATACGAGCCGGTATTGTATTGGGATGACCGCGCTGAAGAATTCCATTCGCGCCACACCAACCCAGACATCTTAGCCAAGGTAGCCGATGCACCAAACAACATTGAGGCACAAGCCGCCATCGAAAAGATGCGCTTAGACATTATCGACATCATGCACGAGCATGGTGGGGTCCACCTGCAAATCGGTAAAGCGTACCCATATTTGCGCGACCGAAGCGAGGGCTCCCTAGCGCTAATCAGTGCAATCAAAAAACAGCTAGACCCCAAAGGCCTGATGAACCCAGGCGCACTTGGGCTGGCAAACCCTCAGCAAGTTAGCTGACAAATTAAGCAGATATTCTCAGAGACTCGAAAGTGGAAAGAACTCAGGTAATTGTAGCGGGCGCGGGCCCAGTAGGAACCATGGCCGCGTATCGTTTAGCGACTTTAGGTTTTGACGTTATCTTGTGCGAAGCTGGGCCAAATTGTGCCCAAGATTTGCGCGCCTCGACCTTTCACCCGCCAACACTCGAGATGTTGAATGAACTCGGGATGGCCGAGACCATTATCGAAAAAGGCTTAAAAGCGCCTATCTATCATTTTAGAGAACGTGAGTCGGGCGAGGTTGTCGAATTTGATTTATCCGAGTTAGAGGCCGAAACCCAATTCCCATTTCGTGTGCAATGCGAGCAGCATGTAATGGCAGGCTTATTAGCCGAAAAACTTGAGTCTCACCCAAAAGCCGATGTCCGTTTTAATCATCGAGTTATTTCTTTTGAGCAGAGCGACAGCGGCGTAGAAGTTGCCTTTGAGACACCTTACGCGATTGAAAAAATCAGAGCCGACTACTTAATCGCAGCCGATGGCGGTAACTCGATTATTCGTAAATGGCTTGGTGCAGAGTTCGAAGGTTTCACTTACCCGGAGCGCTTTTTAACATTATCAACCACGGTTGATCTATCTGACCACATAGATAATTTATCCTACGTCAATTACGTGTCCGACCCTGAGGAATGGTTGGTTTTACTTAAAGTGCCAAGCGTGTGGCGTATCCTAATACCGGCAAGTGAAGATCAAAGCGATGAATGGCTATTGTCAGATGAAAAGAAAGACGAGGTATTCGAAAACCTAATAGGGCGCAGTGGCGTTAAGACAGAGCATCGAACGATTTATCGCGTACATCAAAGAGTGGCTAAACGATTCACTTTTGGGCGAATTAATCTTGTCGGCGATGCGGCACACCTGAACAATCCGTTGGGAGGTTTTGGAATGAACAGCGGCATTCATGACGCTTGGAATCTATGCGACAAGTTAGCGCAAAATTTGAATACCGGCCATGACCAAAACTTGCTGGACTTGTTCGACCGTCAGCGTAGAGCCGTCACCCACAGCTTTATCCAAGCACAAACGATACAAAACAAACGCTTGCTCGAACATAGCCCGGATGAAAATCATCAACAGCGGCTACAAGAGATGCGCGATGTGAACAAAGATAAAAACAAGCGGCTCGCGTTTTTGCGGCGTCAAGCCATGTTCTCAAGTCTAGAAGAAGCCGCGGCGATTGACTAGCTTATGAATATACAAAGCCACACCCCTGAGGCTTTAGGCTATCGCGCTAAAAAGTTTAATGATCAATTAGCAAGCGTTGTTAACTTGCTTGAGGCACACTAAATATGGAATTCGATTACGTCCCCATTTCACAACGCCAGCCGCTACGCTTTCCTGATGAGAAGCGGGTGGCACTTATCTTTACTTTTAACCTCGAGACTTGGGACTTGGTTAAGGATACCGACAAACCCTACTATGCAGGCGGCCCAGCACTACTTCCGGCCACTCTGCCAGGTAACGTACCTGACTATCCAAACCATACGTGGCGAGAATACGGTCAACGCGTCGGTATCTGGCGCTTGTTTGAACTATTCGATGAACTAGGCATGCAAGCTAGTTGCACTACCAACGCGGTAACCTTCGAACGGCGCAAGGCTATGGTTGATGCCTGTTTAGATCGCGGCTGGGAGCTGCTGGCACATAACTACGAGCAAGGTGAACTACTCACCGACTACGCGCACGATAAACAGAAGGAACAAAGCGTTATTGATGCGTCAATCGAAATATATGAACAGCATGTAGGCAAAAAACCTAAGGGGTGGTTATCATCGTCTTTGCGCGGCACACTGAACACGGCAGGTATTTTGGCTAAGCACGGATTTACGTTTTACTGCGACATAATGAATGATGATCAACCATTTATGATTCGTACGGAAAACGGCCCAATTGTATCGATTCCGTATTCGAACGAAATTAACGATTTCACCATTCTTACCCGCCGTGGACACACCACTAACGAGTATCGCGATATCTTAATTGACGAGCTGGACCAACTCTATCTCGAAGGCGAGAAGAGCAGCCGAATTATGAATGTTGGGCTGCATCCGCATGTGAGCGGTCGTGCCTATCGAGTGAAAGCAATTCGTGAGTTCATAAAACATGCTGAGTCACTACCGGGAGTATGGTTTCCTAAACGTGAAGAACTAGCTGACTGGTATAAAGACAATCATGAAGCTCATTTTCCAAATCAACTTGGCAATTCAAATTAGCCATGAACGTCGAATTAGCAGAAGCAAAGCACGAGTTTGAAATTAGCTATCCGGTGATCGTAGTTGGTGGCGGCGCCTGCGGCATGTGCGCCGCGTTAGCCGCACGCGATGCTGGGCAAGACGTATTAATACTCGAACAAGATAAGTCGCCAATGGGCACAACCGCCATGTCTACGGGCTTGATCCCCGCGGCTGGCACGCTTGAGCAAAGTGAGCTGGGGATAGACGATTCGCCAGAGATTTTCGCACAAGACGTACAACGCAAAGCCGATAACGGCGCCGACTCAGCGGTGGTTAAGCGGCTCGCCAAAGAGTCCGCTGAGACGATTACTTGGCTACAGAATAAACATAATATTCCCTTAAGTCTGGTTACCGGTTTTACTTACCCAGGCCACAGTGCACAACGCATGTATGGTAGTCCAAATCGCCATGGCGGTGAGCTTATGGCCAATTTAGAGCGCGCCGCCAATGATATTGGCGTGGACATTCTGACTGAAGCCTTGGTAGACGATTTAGTCGTCGACGCCGAGCAAAATGTACTGGGCGTTAGAGTGCGACGCCCCGATGGTAGCAAAGAAGAAATAGGTTGCTCGGCGCTTATATTGGCCTGCTGCGGTTTCGCCGGAAATAGCGACATGGTCGCTAAATATACTCCCGACATGACTAATGCAACCTTCCACGGCCATCCCGGTAATAAAGGTCATGCCGTACGCTGGGGGGAAGCACTCGGCGCTGAGCTAGCCGATATGAGCGCTTACCAAGGCCATGGTGGGTTGGCGCACGGTTACGGCATACCGATTTTATGGCCGCTAATTATGGAAGGCGGCTTTCAAGTTAATCGCAATGGCGAACGTTTTTCAGATGAAAGCAAAGGCTATTCTGAGCAAGCAGTTAAGGTGATCGCACAGCCTGAAAATGTAGCCTGGAGCATTTTTGACCAACGGCTTTATGATCTAATGTTGGCCTTCGAAGACTTCAAAGACGCAATCAACGCCGGGGCAATTATCAGTGCCGACGGAGTTGAAAGCTTAGCCACAAAGCTCAAACTGCCCAGCGATAAATTGCAAGCCACCATTGATGACGTTAGCGCCTGTGCTAATGCAAACAAAAGCGATGCTTACGGCCGCGATTTCACCAAGACTCCAGAGCTCGACACAGGTCGTTTGTACGCGGCCAAAGTCACGGGCGCATTGTTTCATACGCAAGGCGGCTTAGCGGTAAATGAAGATGCGCGAGTGTTACGCACTAATGGTGAAGCTTTCCCAAATCTATTTGCAGGTGGTGGCGCTGCTCGAGGAATTTCTGGCGCTGGGGCATCCGGTTATATAGCCGGCAATGGTTTGCTCACCGCAACAGGCTTAGGAAAAATCGCTGGTCGTGAAGCGGCTAAACAGCTTGAATTAAAACCTGCACCATTAGATTAGAAGCAACACCAACATCGTACAATTTAGACTCAAGCGGTAGCCCCTACTTTATTTCAGAGTAATCTGGGTATCGGCCTAAACTCAGCAACATTAACGCACCAACGATAAACAGGCCAGCGGCACATAACATGATGATCGAGTAGCTTCCTTGTACATCATAGAAGTAACCAAAAGTTGGCGGGGCGATGCCTGAGGCCAGAAAGAAAGAGCAGTACACCATGCTGTAGATCTTTCCGTAGTGAGCTAAACCAAAATAACGGCTCACAAGGTAGGCGATCAAATCAAACTCTGCGCCCGCAGCAACCCCAACTAAGACCACGGCTAACACCACTTGTGAATTAGATATTTCAGCTTGGCTTAAAATCACCGCGGCTAACGCTGGCAATATCAACATAAAGGCGGCCACAGCTGGGGCCCAAATTCGGTCAAGTAACACACCGGCAATTAGACGCCCAAATATTACCGACAAACCAAGCAAGCCTAGAATGCTAGCGGCACGCGCCGAGCTTAAGCCGTTACCAGTAAGCAAAGGAAAGAGATTTGGTATGGTTCCACCAATGGCCATTGAGACCAAGAAAAAGGCCACCATCAACACCCAGAAACGATACGCTTTAGCGGCGCTTGCAAGGTCAATACCATTGGTCGTTAGCGGCGAAGAGGTTTGGTCTTGACGTTCATCAATCGGAGGTTCAGCAAGAAAAAAATACACCAATATAAATGCCACCAACGAAATTATCGCTAGGCCTAAGTACGCTACTCGCCAATCGAAACCCGCTAATATTATGCTGACATATTTAGGTGCAAGAAAGCCTGCTACACCCGTTCCGGCAAGCGCCAAGCCCAACGCGATACCGCGTTGCTTATTAAACCAGCCACCAATGACTTTAGTCCACGTTATTGGGCTAGTGCCCGCGCCCAGTATTCCCAAACAAGCTGCGCCAAAGTAGAAGCTATAGAGCGACTGAGTTAATGCGCCTAAACAAACATAGCCTACGGCGGTGCCAAGTAAGGCAAGCAACGCTACTTTACGGCTACCATAACGGTCAGTCATCCAGCCAATTAGGGGCAACACAAGCAGCGCCGCGAGCGCGAACACCGAAAACATGCCTTGTACTTGAGTGCGGCTCCAACCAAACTGTTGTTCTAATGGAGCAACAAATAAGCCTAGCGTATAGAACGGAATGCCCGTAGTGCCTGCACCAACCCCCACGCCGCAAGCGACAACCGTTTTCCACGAGCGAGCGAGTTCCGATTGCATGCTTTATCGAGTCGCCAGCAATTTGGTAATCTCAGAAAGAGTATTGGGGTCGTCGATGGTTGCGGGCATTTTATACTCCTCACCATCGGCGATTTTGCGTAGGGTTGCTCGCAGTATTTTGCCCGAACGCGTTTTGGGTAAACGCTTGACCACTATTGCCTGCTTAAACGCGACCACTGCCCCAATTTTTTCTCGCACTAGCGCTACGCACTCGTCGATGATTTGCGCGTCTTCTTTTGTCACACCGGAGTTTAAACATAGAAAGCCCATTGGCAACTGGCCTTTAAGATCGTCTTTAATACCCGTGACCGCGCACTCGGCCACATCTGGGTGGGTAGTGAGAACCTCTTCTATGGCTCCCGTGGAGAGACGATGCCCGGCAACATTAATAATGTCATCGGTACGCGTCATCACATAGATATAACCTTCATCATCGATATACCCTGCGTCACCGGTTTGGTAATAGCCTGGAAAGGCTTCTAAATAAGCTTGCTGAAAACGTGCTTCGGCATTCCATAAATTAACCAGTGAGGCGGGCGGCAATGGTAATTTGCATGCAATTGAACCAATGGTGCCAGCTTCAACCGGTTTGCCATCGTCATCCAATATTTCAACTTTCCAACCTGGCATGGCCTTGCCAGCCGAACCAGCTTTGATATCGAATAATTCACCACCTAATGGATTAGCCGCAATCGACCACCCGGTTTCAGTTTGCCACCAATGGTCAATCACCGGCACCGCAAGTTTATCAAGCGACCAATTTAAAGTGTCCGGATCACAGCGCTCGCCGGCAAGAAATAGCGCTTTGAGCTTTGATAAGTCGTAGTTTGCTATTAACTCACCGCGTGGATCTTCGCGTTTAATTGCGCGAATCGCGGTAGGCGCTGTGAACAAACAACTTACCTTATAGTCTTCCAATACACGCCAAAACGCGCCCGCATCCGGCGTACCTACCGGCTTGCCTTCATACATTACTGTAGTCGCACCTTTAAGCAATGGTGCGTAAACTATATAGGAATGCCCAACCACCCAGCCAATATCTGACGCCGCCCAGAACACATCATCTTGATCAATGTCATAAATGTGCGACATGCTCCAGTGCATCGCAACCGCGTGCCCTCCGTTATCGCGAACGATGCCTTTAGGCTGGCCGGTGGTACCCGAGGTATACAAGATGTACAGCGGGTCAGTGGCGGCCACCGGCACACACTCATGCGCAGCCGCGCCCAGAATATAGTCCTCCCAGCTATACTCTTTGCAATTGTAGTCTTTGCAGGCATAACCTGAAGAATGTATCTGAGCCTCAGCTTCTGGGCGTTGCAACACCACACAATGATCTGGTGTATGTTGCGAAAAACCAATTGCCGCTTCCAATAACGGCTTGTATTCAATTACCCCAGCAGGCTCAATTCCACAACTGGCGGTGATGATTAACTTAGGCTGCGCGTCGTCGATTCTAGTCGCCAACTCGCGTGCGGCGAAACCACCAAACACAACGGAATGAATCGCTCCTAGGCGGGCGCAAGCTAGCATGGCTACAAGCGCTTCAGGCACCATCGGCATGTAAATAATGACGCGGTCGCCTTTCATCACACCTTGCTTGGCCATCGCACCGGCGAATTGGGCGGTTTGTTGTAACAGATCGGCATAGCTAATAGAACTCTTGATGCCGTTCATCGCGCTGTCGAAAATGATGGCTACTTGGTCTCCCCGGCCTGCCGCAACATGACGGTCGATTGCGTTGTGACAGGTGTTCAATTCGCCACCGACAAACCAGCGTGGTACCGGCTTACAATCTACATCAAGTACATTGTCCCAAGGGCGTGACCACTCCAACGATTGCGCTTGTTTTTCCCAAAAGCCGATATTCTGATCTTGATTCATTTATATGGTACCCATTTGCCACCTTTCCGGCTGGAAATCGTTTATGACTTATTTCTACCGAGCTTGCCAAACATCATTTAAGGCGATGGAGGCTAATTACGCAATTGCAAAAATAGCGCGTTGGTATAACTTTCTCGAATACCGCGATCTGTGATTTCTATTATTGCTTTCGAGCGAAGCATGTCACTCTTAGGAGTATTGCGAACCTCTGGAGAAAATCACTATGTTTGAAGACAGCGTAACGCGCCCGTGGTGGGCAGTTGTTGGGCCTGATGAAGGCGAGTCTCTTTGGCAACCTGAACCATCCAATGGGTATGTCACACTCAAATTGACACCCGAAAGCATGCCCTACGATACCTTTACCAGCGGGGTACAAGTATTGCCGCCCGGTTGCCATGTTCGTGAACATGGGCACAAACGTAACCACGAACTAATTTTCATTTACGAAGGTACCGGACGTTGCGAAATCGAAGGGCAAGAATACAAATTGGAACCCGGTGTAACCGTAATGTTCGGGCGCTATGCGCGGCATATCGTAGAGAACACTGGCAATACCGACATGAGAATGTTTTGGGTATTCTTTCCACCAGCATTAGAACATTGGTTTCGAGCGATCGGCCAAGTCCGCCAACCCGGCGACCCAACCCCAGAGCCGTTTCCAAGGCCCGATAACGTGGCAGACGTTCAAGAGCAACTGCGCTTTGTGCCACCAGCTGCAAAACCCAAATAACCCACCCAAAAAATACAAAATGCTGATTCTAAATAAAGAGGCCGTAATACAAAGCTTGAGCCATAGCGAGTGTATCGAGGTCTTACAAGACGCAATGCAAAGCGTGTCAAAGCGCGATGTAATTATGCCGCTACGGCAATTTATTGCGATTCCTGAAAGTGCGGGCAAATTCACCATGATGCCGGGATATATCGCGGAGCCGCGCTGTTTTGGGGTAAAGCTGGTGAGTAAATACCCACGCGAGGCGGCCAGCCCACATGGCAGCCATGTGGGTATGGTAGTTGTCTACGATGCCGATACTGGACTACCACAAGCACTATTAGATGGCGCTGAACTAACCGCTATTCGAACATCTGCAGCAAGTGCGCTTGCCACGCGCGAGCTAGCTCGCAAGGACTCGAAGGTGCTGACTATTATGGGCTGTGGTGATGAGGCCAAACATCATATTCAAGCGATCTTAGCAGTATGTAATATCGAAGAAATTATCATTTGGGGGAGATCCTTGCATAAAGCCAAGTCTTTTATTGAGGATTGCATTAAGCAAAACTTGATAGGCACATCTGTCACTATGCGTGCTGAAGCCGATGCGCAAACGGCGGTCGCTCAAGCGGATATTGTTTGTACGGTCACAGCGGCCACACAGCCTATTCTGAAGGGCAATTGGTTAAAAGCTGGCACCCACGTTAACTTAGTCGGGGCGGCAATACGTTCTTCAGCCGAAGCTGACCGAGAAGTTGTAACCAAATCTCGTTTTTATATCGACTATCGAGAATCAGCCATGGCCCAAGCTGGCGAACTACTTGATGCTATTGAGGCTGGTGTTATTAGTGAAGCGCATATCGTAGGCGAGATAGGAGAGTTACTAAGCGGCAGCTGCACAGGGCGCACAAGTAATGATGAAATTACTGTCTACAAATCACTGGGCGTGGCAGCGCAAGATTTGGCTGCCGGAAAACGTGCCACGAGTAATGCGCAGCGCGATAACATCGGGGTGCTGGTTGACTGGTAAGCTGGTAACAAGATTAATCATAAATTGCACTAAACAACTTTGAAAAACTTAGTGCATTGTCTATAGAGCAAGCCAACTTAAGTAACTGAGTAAAAAGGCTCAAGTTACAAGTCAGCCAGATAATCCATTGCCTCTTGTTCACTGACCACATCGGCATATTTCGCATTCATATCAAATAAATTGGCTTGGTGCGGATCATCATGGCGGTCACCACAGGCATCCGCCACAACGATTGGAATAAAGCCGTGCGAGCAAGCGTCTACACAAGTAGCACGGATGCATCCGCTGGTGGTCAAGCCAGTAATAATCAAAGTATCTACACACATTGCAGCTAATGTTGACGACAAGGAGGTTCCAAAAAACGCGCTTGGGTATTGTTTAGAAATGACTAATTCGTTTGGGCTTGGCGTTAAACCCTTAGGCCATGCGCCCATCGCAGAGCCCTCGATAAAATTTACTAAAGGTTTGGCCTTCTGAAAAAATCGCCCGCCGTTAATCGCTGACTGATGATAAACGACATTAGTATAAATGACTGGAATTGCGGACGCGCGTGCTTGATTGCGAATACGAATTGCTGCAGCAAGTTCGTTTTCCACACCAGCATACAACACGCATGTTTTGTCAAAATAAGCTTCTACAAAGTCGACCAAAATCAGCGCGGGTTTATCACCAAATCCTATACGGTTATCGTAAACGTTGGAGTAATTTTCTTGCGCATTATCGGTCATTCAGAAACTTCCAATCTAATATTTTTGGCGACAAAATCAGACTATCGAGAGATTGTTGATATGGACTAATAAGATCATAACGATTGAAGTTTGGCTAATGCTCTTTTGGCATAGCTATGAGATGCAAACTAATAACTATTTGCCGCGGTGTGTGCCGTACTTGCTACTGCTATGAACGAAGTACCCACGTATTCTTATGATACTTTCGGTGTTAGCCAGCTTAACGAAATGGATAGATTCATAAACGCAAAAAAGCGGTTTAGTAAGATGTAACAAAAGACAGATATGCGTGGTAGGTATTGATCGCGGCAAAACACTCATTGGATTGCCAAGTTGAATCCGCCTAGAGTAATGCTCAACAATGAACAAATCTGTAAGAGCCAATTTGGCGTGGAGCAGCATGTCTTTCAATACCAAACTATTAAACCCGATCACTCAAGATGATATCGACACTTACAAGCGCGATGGTGTGGTGTGTTTACGCGGAGTGCTAAACTCGGAATGGGTTGATTCCATTGAACCGATTGCACGAAGGCTAATTATTGAACAAGAAGACTTTGGCTTGTTACCCGACATCCCTGGGCGCTACATGGCACGTACGATCCCAGAGTTCAGAAAATTGGTTTTCGAATCTCCTATTGCACAAGCTTGCGGAGAAGTACTTGAGTCGCAAGAAATGCGCTTTTTCTTTGACGAAATTTTCGCCAAGCCACCTCAATCAGATGCAAAAACAATCTGGCATTGCGACCGCATGGGCTGGCCGGTTAGCGGCCACATGGTTCCCTCTTTATGGATACCATTCACACCAGTCAGCAAAGAAAACTGTTTGGAAGTTATCGCTGGGTCGCACACTCAGGACGTACCATATTGGCTGTTTTCACCAAACGCGCGCAAGATGATTAAACCGGACGACCGCGCACCTCACCCGGATTGCGAATCACTACGCGGTGATGGAAAAACCAAATTCTTAAGTTGGGATATGGAGGCTGGAGATATGCTTATCTTGCACCCGTGGGTTTTGCATTACTCCAGCGGCAACAGTCATAACGATTGGCGAATTGCCGCATCACTCAGAATGTTTGGCGATGATATTCGCTGGGCGCCAAGACCTGACTGTTTAAACATCGCTGGCGTAAGCTTCGACGAAATGATTGAGGGGCAAAAACCTCAAGGTAGCCACTTTCCGTTATTGTGGTCAACAGTTGGCCGCACTGAAACGGACGAGCATTATCCACGTGGCTTCGCAACAACGTGGAACAGTGACACCATGGGCACAGTAAACGAGTACGACACCTTTCAAAAGCTCAAAGAGAAAGAAGATAAAGGCGAACTTGGCCAACAAACTAAAGTAGCCTAAGTAGATCGCTTCGTTAATAACCCACCAAACTTGTCGTGTGTTAGCAAGTTCCAATTACGCGTGGTATAAAGATACGACGAGGTGACTATTTGTCTTATTCTAACTAACACCGTGGTCCACTTATGGAAATACGACAGCTCCGACACTTAGTGGCGGCCATCGATCTTGGCACACTGAGTGACGCCGCCGATGCAGTTTTTATCACTCAGCCTGCTCTCACACGTAGCCTTCAAAACCTGGAGCATGAACTGGGCACAAAGCTATTACAAAGGATGCCCAGAGGGGTTGTTGCAACAGAGGCCGGCGAGCTTTTGTACCGTCATGCACACCTCATCATTAATGAAGTTAAGAAAATAAAATCAGATGTTCCGATGGTTGCCAAAGGGGTTACTGGCAATCTGAAGATCGGCGTTGCCGCTTTATTCGACCACCATATCGTCGATCAAGTGGTATGGGATATCGCCACCGAGCATTCTGAGCTCAATATCGGTATTACGGTTGGATTCTTTGAAGACTTAGTCAGACTACTCGAGGAAGGGAGTTTGGATATTATCTTTTCCAATCTGCCGTCCATCTCCGTGCCCGAAGAATTAATTGTCGAGCCGTTAAGTGATCTAACGGTGGTATTTGCAGCCAACAAAGATCACCCCCTAGCGCAAGAACACCCTTGTAAATTGGAGCATCTGGAACAAGCTCGTTGGGTAATCGTTGACCAGCCACATGCAGCCGAAATGTTTTCACAGTTCTTTGCGGCACAAGGCATGAGCACTCCGTCCAGCATTGTTCGTACCGATTCGCTTGGACTAATTATGTCACTCCTTAAAAAGGGTGGTTTTGTTTCCGTGCTGCCACGCCACCTTGTCAACGAAGCGATAGAAACTCATCAGTTAGTCGAACTGGAAGTTAAAGGCCCACCGATCAAGCGTAAATTCGGCCTGATCTATCGTGAGGACATCGCCGGGCGGCCTGCTCTTGACCCATTTGTGCAAGGTGTTCGTGAAGCTTGTTCAAAAATTGATTCTAGTTATGTTTAAAGATCATACACAACCTTAGCTCACTAGGTCGATAAACCAAACCATTCAGAATATGCAATATTCTTCCATCGCAAAAAAGGAATGGTACCCATGGTTTGTGGTCGCCGTTCTAAGCTTTGCGGCAATTGTTAGTTATGTTGATCGACAAGTAATAAATCTGTTGGTTGAGCCAATCAAGGCTGACCTGAATATTTCTGATACGCAGATCAGTTTAGTGCAAGGTTTTTCGTTCGCTATTTTTTATGCTCTTCTCTCCATCCCGATTGCACGGTGGGCCGATTCTGGTAATCGAACCCATGTAATCACGATCGGCATTATATGTTGGTCGCTAGCGACCTTCTCTTGCGGGTTAGCCGTAGGTTTTTGGACCTTGTTTGCTGCACGTGTGTTTGTTGGTGCTGGCGAAGCCACGCTGGGGCCAAGCGGTTACTCTCTACTTGGCGATTATTTTTCAAAGGAAAAATTACCTTTAGCAATCAGTATCTTTACCGGCTCAGGTTTTCTCGGTTCGGGCGTCGCTCTGATTATCGGTGCGTACGTTATCGACGCCGTTTTCGCCCTAGGCGATGTCAACTTACCCATTATCGGCGATGTGCAACCTTGGCAACTAATTTTTATGTTGGTATCACTGCCCAGCATCTTACTGGTTGCCCTAATGCTCTGTGTAATAGAACCACCCAGGCGAGGAGAGTCAGCCAAAGTCAATAAATTGCCATTAAAAGCGGTCCTCTCGCACATTCTTGAGAACACAAGAATATATGTCGCGATATTCATTGGCTTTAGTTTGATGGCGTCAGCGCAATTCAGTATTGGCGCCTGGGTTCCCAGCTTTTTCATACGCACTTATTCATGGAGCGCTTCTGAAATAGGAATTCACTTTGGTGTTATGGCGGTTGTCTTCGCAACCTCTGGCGTAATATGCGGAGGTTGGTTAGCGACGCGTTTACTTAATGCTGGCATGACCAGTGCAAACTTTTTGGTGCCTATTCTCGGAACGTTAGCTTGCATTCCATTTGCACTTGCCTTTCCTCTGATGTCGAGCGCGACCGGCGCGTTAACCATCTTGGCACCGGCCTTGTTTTTTGGCGCAATGCCATTTGGCACAGGCACCTCAGTACTTCCTCAAATTGCACCGAATAGAATGCGCGCCCAAGTTGTTGCTATCTATCTCCTTATTGCTAATTTACTTGGCTTCACCGTCGGTCCTACCGCTGTTGCACTAGTCACCGACCAAGTATTTTCAGATCCGATTATGCTGCGATATTCCTTATCAATCGTCGCTCCTCTGCTCATGTTATTGGGCGCGTTAATTGTCTTTAGCGGCTTAAAAAGCTATCGAACACTAGTAGAGCGAAATACACGCTTAAGTATGTAAAACTAGCTACTCTGCTTAAGTCGGCCACAAGACTGAGCACTCTGAATCACTTCGTTATGCGTCAAATCTATTGTTTCCGAATTCGTATGCATTGGCGTAGTAGATCTGTTGTGAGCTATAACTTGTGACATGGGGCAATAACCGATAAAACAAGTTAGATGAAAGACACAAATAGGAGAGATCGCGTGAACAAATCGAGTCATCAGTCGTTTCGAATGAGTACTTTATCAAAATCAATCGCCATTGCTGTATCGATGTGGGGGCCAAGCAATCTTCTGGCTCAGGAACAAGGTGCAGAAGAGCAAGCGATTACAATTTTAGAAGAGATTGTGGTAACCGCACGAAGTAGAGAGGAGAGTTTGCAAGATGTTCCTCTAGCGATTACAGCCTTTGACGCCAGCAGTTTAAAAAAGAAAAGTATTTCTGAACTCG
Source organism: uncultured Arenicella sp. (assembly GCA_937989675.1). Taxonomy (GTDB): domain Bacteria; phylum Pseudomonadota; class Gammaproteobacteria; order Arenicellales; family Arenicellaceae; genus Arenicella. Next base: position 34,055 of record CALKRK010000167.1, read on the forward strand.
AAGACGTAGCCCGCTTCACACCGGGTTTTAGTTTTGAGGATTTTTCAGGTGGTTTAGGTGCTCCCGTAGTTCGTGGCCAAGCGCAAGTCAGCATCACAGCGCTTGAACAAAACGTGTCTGCTTTCTTTGATGGTCTCTATATTCCGCGTGCATGGGCAATCGACGTTGGCACATCTAACATCAGCCGAATTGAGGTCGTAAAAGGCCCGCAAAGCGCTCGCTATGGGCGCAACGCCTTCTCTGGGGCGATAAACTATATTCCTAATAAAGCCATTGCTGGTATAGAAGAGTTTGCTGGCGACGTTTCGGTGACGCTGGGCTCTGATGAGCGTGAAGATGTTGGCGCATCGATTCAATTACCATTGTCCGATAAGTTCACCATTGCCGCATCTTACAACACATCGGAATTCGATGGTTCATGGGGCAACAATCACCCTTTTGCTGATTTGAATGTTGGCACCAAGGGCACACAAGGCAATGTTGGCGGCTGGGACAAAACGGCTTCGTCGATTTCTTTAGCCGCAGCACTAACAGACGATCTATCATTTGATCTGGCATTCTACAACTACGAAACCGAAAACGAAGCACGCGCAGGGCGCACATTTGAACAGTTTGCAACACCCGAAGTATTTAATTGTGGCGGACAGGTATTTGGATCTTCTCTACTAATCTGCGGAGAGTTACCGGCCGCGCTGGAACGAACCACCGTAGACCCTCGTACCTTCGGTGTTCATTCAGATACGGATATCGTGCGTTTTAGCACTTCCTATAATATTTCTGATGCTTGGAGTGTGAGTTATTTGTATGGCAACATCGATGGCGGTGTTGATATCGGCACAAGTACCGAGCCAGATCCAATTAATTGCGGCAGCCTACTTGGCCCACCGGTATTTGCCGTGTTGTGTAATTTTCAAGCGACTCCAATTGGAGGCATTGATTATGATTCGCATGAAATCAGATTTAATTATGAAGGAGACTCTATTCGCTATGCCTTTGGTGGATTCTCTTCAGAGGGTGAAGATGATTTTAACTTCTTCAGCTACAACATCGCACCGGTAACATCAGCTACCAACTTCGTTCCACTTGCTGGCCAAGCGAATAATGTAGCCAACTCGAATTTTAACCCGGGCCCTTTTATTACGCAGTTGCGCGATCAAGTTACTACCACTGATGTCACCTCAATTTTTGGTGAAATTCACTGGACTTCAAGTGATGGAAGGACCCGTGCCGGCGTAGAAGTTCGATATTCTGATACTGAAATTGATCTAGTGAACATTGCTAGGGGAACAACCACAACCTTTAATGATGATTATAGTTTCATTACTCCACGCCTGACATTTGAACGAGATCTGAATGACAACCGTCTTTTGTTTGCATCACTTTCACGCGGCGCTAAAACTGGTGGCTTTAACGGCGGTGCTATTGCGGCCGAAAACCAAACATTTGATGAAGAGTTCAATACAACACTAGAACTCGGCATGAAAAATTCCTTACTTGATGGCCGCATGACTCTAAATGCGAGCTTGTACTACACTGATTGGCAAGACATTCAAGTTAACTCATCGGACCCAGACGCAGCCGATGTAAATTCAACCAGCATCATATTGAACCGGGGTAATGCAGACGTATACGGCGCCGAGCTTGACATGGTGTTCCTAGCAACACAAAACATAACATTCGATGCCACTTTCTCTCATGCAGATGCAACCTATAAAAGCGGCACCGTCGATCAACGGTTTGTTCGACCTTTCTTACCGTTCCTTCCATTTCCAACGGACTCAGCCTGCGATGACGTAGTCTGTAACTCAAATGGCGATGTAAGTGGTAATGAGGTAGAACGTGCGCCGCAGACTCAGGTGTCGTTTGGCGCTGAGTATGCCGGCGAAATGGCGAATGCTTCTTTCTTTGTGCGCAGCGACGTGAGCTGGCAAAGCTCTTTTTATGCGAGCCCCGTCAATGTGGCCGAGTTACCAAGCCGAACATTGGTTAATCTAAGTGCAGGTATAGATTGGGAAAATGGTTTTGGGATAAATGCTTGGGTAAGAAACCTAGCCGACGAAGAGTATGTGTCAAATTCATTCGTCGTGATCACTCCGTTTAACAACCTATACAATGAGTTTTACGGAGAGCGTCGTACCATCGGCATAACCGCTAGTTACAAATTCTAATTCGGCAATTCCTTTCAAAAGCTCTGACTGTTAATTCGGTCAGAGCTTTTGTTGTTTTGTTAACCATTTTCGAAGGGGCTTTTAGATGAATAAATCTATGCGTGCGGCAATCGTGCGTAACAAAGGTGGGCCGTTTGAAATTGAGACAGTTGAACTTGCCGCTCCTCGTGACGACGAAATTTTGGTTCAGATTAAAGCCGTGGGCATTTGTCACTCTGATATTTCATGTCGCGACCAAGTATTTCCTGCAAAGCTGCCTCAGATCTTTGGGCACGAAGGAGCAGGTGTGATCATTGCTGTAGGTAATAAAGTAGACTCATTAAATGTAGGTGACCATGTTCTTCTCACATTTAATAGCTGTGGCAGCTGCGCAAACTGCGAAGCAGGTGCGGTGTCACATTGTTATGATTTTGACAACATAAACGCTTCCGGCGGGCGCGCCGATGGCAGCTGCGCAGTATCGCAAAATGGAGCGCCAATTCATGCTCACTTCTTTGGGCAAAGCAGTTTTTCCGAGTATGTCATTGCACGCCCTCAAAACGCTATTCGTATAGCAAAGGATATAGATCTTAGTATTGCCGCACCGTTTGCATGCGCAGTGCTTACCGGAGCTGGCTGTGTAATCAACACACTTAAACCCACACAAGATTCGTCAGTACTTATTCTAGGTTGTGGCGGGGTCGGCCTAAGTGCCACGATGGCAGCCAAACATTTGGGATGTAAGCAAATTATCGTCGCCGACTTGCACCGTAACCGACTGGATCTGGCTCAGAAACTTGGGGCGACGCACGTCATTGATGCAAGTAATGAAAACATACTCAACGAAGTGAAAAAAATATGCACTCGAGGTGTCGACTTTAGCCTTGAATGCTCCGCAGCAACAGGCGTACAAGAAGTAGTTGTTGCCGCGCTTCACTCACGCGGTATTTGTGCTTTGATAGGCGTGTCTGGAATGGGTGCCCGCTTTGATATCCCATGTTATCTACTAAATGTAGGTCGCACAGTCCTGGGTTCAGTGGCAGGCGACTGTAACCCACATACATTTTTGCCCAAACTACTTTCGTTGTATCAACAAGGGCAATTCCCTGTCGACAGATGGATCAAGCATTATCCATTTGCAAATATAAATCAGGCCGCAGACGATTTGCTCAGCGGCGCAACGATTAAACCCGTTCTGGTATTTTAGATACCGAATTTTCAAACCATGACTTCTACTTATGGTTTGATCAGACTTAGGCAATGGCGAAAGCCTATCTGTGTCTGCTAAAGTCAATTAGAAGATAAGATTACCGCTTTTGCGGTGAGTCGAACAAACTAACCGATTTCTTTATGGAGTATCGAAGGGCAATGAGCGAAGCAGCCAAAAAATTTATACAACGCGAACATCAACTCTGGATTAATGGTGAATGGGTTGCTAGTGAATCTCAAGAGCGTATTGATGTGATCGACCCTTCGACCGAAGAAGTTGTATCATCGATCAGCGACGCTAGTACGCAAGATCTAGAGCGCTGCGTAAACGCTGCACAATCGGCCTTTGAGTCAGAGCAATGGCGCGACATGAAACCGGCGATGCGCGCGAGTATTATTCATCGCTTCGCTACCTTACTTGAAGAAAACCTAGAGGAGCTAGCGTACTTAGAAACTGTCGACAATGGTAAACCATTAACTATGTCGACTGCCGTGGATATTCCCGCCTCCGCTGGCGCTTTACGCTACTACGCAGGTTGGGCCGACAAGATTAATGGCCGCACTGTAAACATTTCAATGCCGGGTGAATACCATGCCTTTACGTTGCGCGAACCAGTAGGAGTAGTTGGCTTAATCGTTCCGTGGAATTTCCCATTAGTTATGGCTGCAATGAAGCTTGGCCCAGCGCTAGCTGCGGGCTGCACTTGTATTTTAAAACCCGCAGAAGACACTTCACTGACCGCCTTACGCATTGGCCAACTTGGCACTGAAGCGGGGTTGCCAAATGGCGTATTGAATGTGATTACTGGTTATGGTCATCGCATAGGCGCCGCTATGTCCGCGCACAGTGGAATCGACAAAATCGCCTTTACCGGCTCAACTGTTACCGGCAAAGCAATTGCCGACGCGGCTTCAGGTAACCTTAAAAAGGTAACGCTTGAACTGGGCGGTAAAGCGCCAAATATTATTTTGCCCGATGCGGACTTAGCTAAAGCAATTCCGGGTTCGGCTATGGGTATCTTTTTCAATTCGGGCCAAGTTTGTACCGCAGCCTCACGTTTATATGTGCATGACTCGGTGTATGACGAAGTTGTCGAAGGCATTGCGGAATTCTCCAAGACGCTAAAAGTTGGCGGCGGCATGGACCCTGAAGCTTTGCTTGGCCCAGTTATATCGGGCAAACAGTTAGACCGGGTAATGAACTATATCGATATCGGCAGAAAAGAGGGCGGCGAAGTTCTTGCTGGCGGGAATCGCATCGATAGCAAAGGCTTTTTCATCGAACCAACCGTGATTGGCAATACCGACAATTCTATGCAAGTTGTACGAGAGGAGATTTTTGGTCCTGTATTGGTCGCTCAGCGCTTTAGTGACATTGATGAAGTCGCCAAAATGGCGAACGATACCGACTACGGTTTATCTGCGGTTATTTGGACTCAAAAACTTGCCGACGGGCATAGACTCGCTAAGCGTATTCGCGCTGGTAATATTGGCATTAACGTTGCCTCTTCTGCCGACTGGGATTTACCGATCGGTGGTTATAAACAGTCTGGGTGGGGGCGTGAGAATGGCGAAGAAGGCTTAATGAATTACCTACAAACTAAAGCTGTAGTTGCATCGCTCGACTAGGCCATTCGTTACCCATAAACCATCAGAGCAATCAAATATAAGAGCCCAACATGCCACTAGTTTCCGTTGATGATGTCGAAATTTACACCGAGACGCACGGGCAAGGTCCCGACCTACTGTTAGTAGCTGGCCTAGGAGGGCGCCACGAGTTTTGGGCGAAACAAGTAAGCCCACTGTCTGAGCACTTCAGAGTAACGGTACATGATCATCGCGGTGTGGGCCGGAGTACGCCAGATAAATGTGTGGTTGGAGCCGAACACATGGCGGATGATCTTATTGCTTTAATGGACGCACTCGAAATTCCAAATGCACATTTATTAGGTCATTCTACTGGCGGGTCTATCGGCCAGCATATTGCTCTAAAAGCGCCCAAACGTATTAATAAGTTGGTATTGAGTAGCAGTTGGGCTGGTCCCGATGCTTACTTTACGCAGCTCTTTAACTCTCGGCGAGAAGTGTTAATCAATTGCGGGCCCGCGGCGTACCTGACCATGGGCACCTACCTGGCAACACCGTCTTGGTATTTACAAGATCAAATAGAATCAACTCGCTCGTTTTTGACGGATCGGCTAAAAGCATTTCCGGGCCTAGAAGTTGAGCTTAGTCGCCTAGCCGCAGTAGTTGCACATGATCTACGCACTCATGTGCATAAAATTACGCATAAAACCTTAACCATAGGCGCCAAAGACGATCAAATTACACCATTCAAATTCACGCAAGAGCTTGCTGATAAGCTACCAAATGCACAACTTGAAATACTGCAACATGGTGGCCATTTCGCGCCAATGGCTTCCGCAGACGAATACAACGCTAAGGTATTAAATTTTTTATTAGGCTAAATACCTTATTTAGACGCCGAACTAGTAAAACAAGCACCAGGGTAAAATAAGTTATGACTAACACTGCAAGTAGTAGCTCAGAGACACTGCTGGTCACTGAAAATCAGATTCCTAATTCCATCAAGACATCTTGGGGCGTTGGCGCACTAGGCGTGTCTGTATTAATGAACGCCTTCTCGTTTCTAGTTCTTTTCTACTTAATCGGAGTATTAAAGATTGAGCCAGCTCTCGCTGGGTTTTTGGTGTTCGCAACTAAAATTTTTGATGTGATCAGCGACCCTGTGATGGGTGTTTGGAGCGATCGAGTCAAGTCATCGATGGGCCGGCGGAGGCCATTTCTGCTTCCAGGGGCAATTTTGTCGGGGGTTTCGTTCGCGCTGATTTTCACTACGCCTATATTCGAAAGTCAGGTCTATACCAGTGCTTATGTATTTGGTGCCATGCTCATCTACACACTTGGCTATACAATGTTTAACGTGCCCTATATGTCGATGCCAGCCGAGATGACCGACAACTTTCACGAGCGCTCATCTATCCATGGTTTTCGTGTTGTCTTTGTAACCATAGGTGGGCTAATCGCAGGCTCTGGCTTTACCTTGCTACTGGAAAAATTAGGTAAGAACGAATGGTCTTCTTACGCAACAATAGGTGTGCTCGGCGGGTGCATCGTATTTGTATCCATGGCGATTACCTTTTTTGGAACCAAGAAAGCGCGTTTCACTAGCTCTGGTCAAACGGTACCAAATTTGGTCGGAGAGTTTTCGGCGATAAAATCGAACAAATATTTTATTCGTCTTATCTCTATCAAGGCTTGCCAACTCTTTGCGGTTGCCGCCTCTGGTTCAGCCATGGTCTTTTTCATCGTTAACACTTTGCAGTTAAATCTAAACGTGTTGGCACTTTTCTTTTTAGTTTTGAGCGTTGTTTCGATCATCGCCACACCGGTGCTAGTAAAACTCTCTAAGAAGATTGGTAAGCCTGGTGCTTATATTGTCTCCGCCACTTGCTATGTTTTGTACGCGGCTAGCTGGGTTTTCGCCGGGCCCAATGAACCGATGGCACTAATCATTTTACGTGCCTGTGTCGTTGGCGTTGCCGTTACCGGTAACATAATGCTTGCGATGTCGATGCTAACCGACACAATTGAATACGATGCGCGCATCACCGGTGTTCGACGCGAAGGTGTTTATACCGCTATTTATAGTTTTGTTGAAAAATTCACCTTTGCATTTGGGCCTTTGGTTATTGGGGTTGCTATGTCCCTCGCGGGTTTCGATAAGAGCTTGCCATCCGAAGAATTACAATCTCCGGCAGTGCGCCAAGCCTTTTTACTTGGCATGGCTTACATACCCGTGGTCATGGGCCTGATTTCCATCTTTTTAATTCGCGGCTATCGCTTAGATGAAAAGGCCTTGGACTCCGCTGGCCCAGCAAAAGATCTAGGATCAGCGAATCAAACTTAAACCTATATTATAGAACTCATGGCGTTTGAACACCTACAATTGAAACAGCGCGGGCGAGCTGAAATTGATTTCATGTTAAGCACATTCTTAGGCAGCTCCACTGTTCGCGAATCTGCAGAACAGGCGGTTCAATCAGCGATCGAAGAGCTTGCCGGTAGTATCGAGGCCTTGCCTGAGAACCTTGATGAGCGTAATAGTCAACTTGAAAGCTTTCTTTATAACGTAAGGTCATTTCGCGTTCAGCAATTGCTTGGGGAGTGGTATTCAAGAAATCATGGCGCTGCTGCAGTGCGAGCATTCGAAGAAGTCCAAGCAAAATTGCAGATTGAGCTTGATCAGTTGAGTAGTGGCAAGACGACACTCGAAACCTTTCCGGACTTTCAGGCACCTGACTATTGGCGCGATGTTGACTTCCATCGAACAGAAGGTGGCTGGGATGGCCACCCTTACATGGGTTTTGTACACGGTGAAATTGTGCATCGAAAAATGGTTGACTCGCTTTTTCCTGGAGGTATTTTTAAACAGCGTCGGCAAGTCGCTGCATTAGCAAAGCAAGATCACTACGATAACATCCTAGACATGGGCTGCTCTACTGGGCACTTCACTAAGGCACTGGCTGAAACTTACCCAAACGCAAGTATCACCGGCACAGACCTGTCACTAAAAACGCTTGAACATGCGCAACGTGTCGGTAACGCACACGGTTACTCATGGCGCTTACTGCAACGAGCGGCTGAGGATACAAAACTAGCACACGACTGTTTCGACTTAGTCACCTCTTACATCTTGCTGCACGAGATGCCGGCCAGTGCAATTGCGGCTGTCTTTGCCGAATCCTTTCGCGTGCTAAAACCCGGGGGCGAAATACTAATGAGCGATGTTAGCCGCTATACCGATTTAAATAAGCTTGAACAATGGCGCGCTGATCGTGGCGCGATGTACGGTGGCGAACCGCATTGGCGGGCTTCGGCCAGTCTTGATTTGAGCAAAATTGCCAAAGATGCTGGATTTATAAAGGTGAACGCTGGCGGTGTTCAAGGAGCCAAGTACCCCTATGTTGTCCAAGCAATCAAACCACATGAGGTTGGTAATAGATGAGCAAAACACCCCAAAGCTTTAATAAGCCAGGCAGACCCACACTTGAAGATACTGACATTGCTGGTGTTGGCGCCGCGGTTTTAACTCTTACTCGAGAACTTTGGATTCTCAACGATCGAGTTCAGGTTCTTGAGGCCGTGCTCGCCGAAAAAGGCATCGAGGTACAGCAAGAAATCGAGAATTATCAACCTAGCGAAGAAATGCAAGCTCGCTTAAATGAACAAAGCCAAGCCTTAGTCGAAAAAGTATTGGCGGCTATGCAAAGCGACTAAATAGATATGTTTCTTAGCAAGCAATTCACCATCAACCAATGAGGAATACCATGACGTTTCAACCAAATGTTGCCGGAACCCTAAGCTTTCTTGAAACTAAGAAGCGTCAGCTCTTGATTGATAACCAATGGGTAGATAGTAGCGGTTCAGATACATTAGGGAGCATCGACCCAGCTAACGGTCAGACGTTGGCGGAAATTGTAGACGCCAATGCTGAAGATGTAGATCGTGCAGTTGCTTCATCTAGAAAAGCCTTGCACAGCACAGCGTGGTCACAAATGACACCCGCCGAGCGTGGTCGCTTATTATGGAAGCTCGGTGAGTTAATGGAAGCCAACATTGATGAGTTGGCCGAGTTGGAAACGCTGGACCAAGGCAAACCGCTTTTTGTGGGTCGCTGGGCAGAAATACCTGGAGCCGTTGAACAATTTCGATTCTTTGGTGGTGCCACTTCTAAAATCGAAGGCTCGACCATTCCAACATCAATTAATTATCAACCTGAGGGCAAACAAATGTTTGCCTATACACGTAAAGAACCTATTGGTGTGGTTGCCGCGATCGTGCCATGGAATTCGCCATTAGTGCTCACCGCGATGAAACTCGCGCCTGCTCTAGCAGCGGGTTGTACGGTGGTATTAAAGCCTGCTGAAGATACATCACTAACGGCCCTACGCCTTGGCGAATTGATCATCGAAGCCGGTTTTCCACCTGGCGTAGTAAACATTGTGACGGGCAAGGGCTCTACCACTGGTGCCGCCTTGGCGGCACATGATGATGTTGATAAAGTAGCTTTCACCGGTTCGACTGAAACAGGGCGAGCAATTTTGGATGCCGCCAAGTCGAATCTGAAAAAGGTAACGCTCGAGCTCGGCGGTAAATCGCCTGTGATTGTATTAGCTGATGCCGATCTAGAGTTAGCCATTCCAGGCGCTGCGAACGCGATCTTTTTCAACGGAGGTCAAGTCTGCGTAGCTGGCTCTCGACTTTATGCGCACTCATCCATATTCGATCAACTTGTTGAAGGCGTTTCAACGGCGGCAAATGACTTGAAGCTCGGTCATGGTTTAGACCCATCCGTGCAAATGGGTCCTTTAGTCAATGCTCGACAAGCACAACGCGTTGAGAAATTTATAAGGCAGGCTTCTGCTGATGGTTGCGAGCTTGTTACGGGTGGCAAGGCTATAGACGGAGATGGCTTTTTCGTCGAACCAACGGTTATAGCGAATGTTAAAAACGATATGGAAATCGTGCGTGAAGAGGTGTTTGGCCCAGTACTTGTGTGCCAGAGCTTCGATGACATCGAACAAGTCACCAGCTTGGCAAACGACTCGAAATACGGTTTGGCAGCAAGCATCTGGACCGAGTCTTTGTCACATGCACATCGGATGGCCGAAAAAGTGCGTGCAGGCACCGTCTGGATCAACTGCCATTCAATGTATGACGCAAGTCTGCCGATTGGAGGAATGAAGCAATCGGGTTGGGGGCGAGACAGCGGTGTTCAGGCGATTAATAATTACCTAGAAGTAAAAACTGTCTGCGCAGTTATCTAACGCGGCATACTTATCAGTCGGAGAAAGATTAATGAAGAAAGTTGCTATTGTTCTACTCGTACTCGCCATCATTGCTGGCGCACTCTACGCAAAAGATCCAATCTTTTGGAAACGGTTCAGCACCTTACTTGAAGCGAAAATCCAAAAAAAATCACCAGGCCAATGGTATGCCCCGCTAGCGAAAGTGGACGCACAAAAGGGTGAAGCGTTAGCTACTGGCAAGGCTGACCCAAAGTTAGAGTCTGCTATTGACGCTGCGCAAGCCTATGTTGCTGGCTTAAACTCTTCGGCTTTTATGGTTTGGCAAAACGGTAAGTTACTGCGTGAGACTTACTTTAACAGTACCGACGAAGATACATTAATCGTATCTAAGAGCATGGCTAAGCCATTGGCTTCAATGTTGGTGGCGCGCGCTATCGAACAGGGGTTTATAGACTCCTTGGACCAACCAGCCTCAGATTTTATTACCGAGTGGCAAGGCAAAGATAAAGCGGCCATCACGGTGCGCCATTTGCTTAATATGGCCAGCGGTTTAGAACGCTTTTACCGCAATACAGCCAACCCATTTAGCTCCTTTCATCAAGGCTTCCTGAGTAGCTATCACGATGAGTATATTGTCAACAAGGTGCCACTGGTCGAAGAACCCGGCTCCTACTACGATTATTCGCAATTTACTTCAGACATCGTTGCCATATTGATTGAACGCGCGACGAAGCAGAAATATCAAGACTATTTAGCCAATCAACTGTTAAAACCGATTGGTGCTGCTGGCGGAGATATTTGGGTTAACCGTGAAGGTGGCGTTGCGCATTCAGGCTGTTGCGTTATGCTGCCAGCCGATACTTGGTTACGCCTAGGTGTATTACTTGCGCAAAATGGCGAATGGCAAGGCAATCGCTTGTTGCCAGATTGGTGGAATGCGGAAATTCTCAAAGGCTCTGCCAACAATCCAAATTATGGACTCTATTTCTGGACCGGCACTCCGTTCGCGCCGAGACGCCACTTTGTAGACCCAGAATATCTTCCAAACCCTGGCATAAAACAATCACAACCCTACGCCGCCGAAGATCTATTTATGTTTGATGGGAACGGCAGTCAGGTTATCTATATTGTTCCCTCAAAAAAGCTAGTAGTTCTGAGAACCGGCGGCTGGCCGCCTAAAGATGCTGACGGTAATGAGTGGGACAACACCATCGTTCCAAATACAATTCTAGCGGCGCTTGAAAAACCAACCGGCGGGGCTTCTACCCAACCGTCGTTTGCTGACGCTATGCAAACCTACCAAGGTTTAAGCCGGGTCAGCGGTAAGTTTGAGACGCCAATCGAATCCGTAACATCATCGACTGACTTCACCGACGCCATTGAGCACGCTAACAAAATGTCGAGCTATGGCTTATTAGTGTGGCACAAAGGCGCACTCAAACTAGAGCACTACGCCGACGGATACGATCAATCCTTGCGCCCTGAAACGGCATCGATGCATAAATCCGTTTTAGCCATGCTGCTTCTAGCTGCTGTAGAAGATGGTTTTATTAAAAGTTTAGACGACCCTATTGGCGACTATTTACCTGCTTGGAAAGACTTACCACAGGGAGAGATACCGCTGCGCTCACTATTAACAATGTCGAGTGGTCTTAAACCTCTAAGCGGCGAAGGTGGAATGAACTCGCCGCGAACCCGTTTTTTCATAGACGGCAAAAACGCACGCACAACCATTTTGGGGTTGGAGGCCGAGGTTGCTTGGGACTCACGCTTTTTCTACGCAAACACAAACAGTCAACTACTTTGCGCTGCTTTAGAAGCGGCGAGTTCCAAGCCTTATGCTTCCTATCTTTCAGAGCGCCTATGGAAACCACTAGGCGCGCAAGACGCTTATGTTTGGAACAACGAAGCTGATGGTTTTCCAAGAACCTACGCCAGCTTATTGGCGCGCCCAAGAGATTGGTTACGTTTGGGTTTGCTAATCAAGGATCACGGAGCGCTTGCTGGTGAACAAATACTATCTAAGAAATCAATTGAACAACTAACAAATCCATCTGCACGTAACCCAAATTACGGCCTGCATATATGGCTTGGCCGCGAATATGAAGCCATGCGTTTTTATAACGACCAAAACACCGGACCGGCTTTTGCATCAAAAGTGCCTTTTGCAGTAGACGACATGATCTACTTTGATGGCATCGGTGGCCAGCGAGTCTATGTTAGTCGCAAGCAAGATCTGGTTATTGTTCGAGTTGGAGATATGCGTTTTGACTGGGACGACACACATCTTCCTAATTTAGTCATTGAATCCTTGGCCAACAACACAAAACCTAAAGCGGCCGACCAGTGAATCAAGCCTAATCATCGATTGCTAGAGTTCCTAAGAGAAATTTATATATGAGCACCAAAGACAGAGTTATTGTGATCGGCGCTGGGATGGGCGGTTTAGCCTTAGCGCTGGCCTTACTACGCCAAGGCCGTAAAGTATCAGTGTTCGAAGCAGCGCTACAATTGGCTGAGATCGGCGCAGGTCTTTCGCTCAGCCCAAATGCCACTCACGCGCTTAATTATCTGGGCTTAAACGACTATTTAGCTAAAGCCGCAAATCGCCCGAGGGATACAATTTTATCTCACTACCGCACTGGTGAAGCGCTGGTCAAACAAGAACTTGGCGAAGATTTTCTAAATGAATTTGGCGCCGAGTATTATCAGATACATCGTGCCGATATGCACGCAGGCTTAGTTGATGCGGTTACCGCTTTAGACCCAAGTTGCATTACTCTTGGTTCTCGCTTTGTTGATTTTAGTCAAGACGAAAATTCCATCACGGCAACATTTGCTAATGGCAAAAGCGCTACTGGCACCCTTTTGGTTGGTGCCGATGGTATTCGTTCTACCCTTCGCTCCAAACTAGTAGATGAAACTCCACCCAAGTTTACTGGGCAAGTGGCCTATCGCGCGACACTCGATGCTCGCGGCCTTGAACCACTTGCTGCCGGGGCAGATTCCAGCGTAACAGTCGGGCCAGGGCATATCTTCGTACGCTACCTAATTCGTCACCAAGAATTGCTCAACGTGGTCGCCATTGCTAAGTCTGACGCGTGGAAGGAAGAGGGTTGGAACACACCTGCAAGTAAGGACGAACTGCTAGCTGAACACCAAGGTTGGAACGACGAAATTCTGGACTTAATTCGAAAATCTTCTGAGGGTTCATTCTATAAGTGGGCCTTATTTGATCGCGAACCAATGGCTGAGTGGAACTTTGGTCGAGCAACTTTATTAGGAGACGCCGCACACCCTATGCTGCCTTTTCTGGGAATGGGTGCGGCAATGGCCTTTGAGGATGCCGTGGTTTTGTCACGTTGTTTGGAAAATTTCAACGATCAAGACATTGCCCTCGCGCGCTATAAGGCAGCGCGACATGAACGCACCTCAACCGTTCTGCAAACCTCGCGTGAACACGGCGAACGCCTGCAATCTTCAGACCCCGATAAAGTAGATTGGTCACAAGCAAAAGGCGGCAATGACTGGACATTTTTTACCTATAACCCTGTCGCCGTAGAGATTTGAGATCCCTCAATCACTCACTATTTATGGGACTAAGCTGCATTAAATTATGTAACTCAAGTACTCAGTATATTTTTAGCACGTTGATAAACCGGTAAATCAATCATCCGATTATTGTGCTTTACCGCAGCGTTGCCTTTAGCAAGCGCCTCTTCAAAGGCGTTTACTACCGCTTGCGCTTCTTCTATCTCAGCCTTAGAAAGACTGAAAATTTTCTTAGCCAGATCCACTTGCGTAGGATGAATGCACCACGCTCCATCTATGCCCATTGCCTTAGCTGTTTTAAATGCATGCTCAAGCTCATCTAGCTCGGAAAAATTTGCGATGCTGGACGGATAAGCCCATACGGCTAGGTTAGCTTCACGTGCGCTATAGAGTAATCTGCGGCAGGGTTCTAGCAGGTTCTCGAAACTCGGTTCACAGCCTAACTCTAAGCACAGATCTTCTGTACCCAGTGCTAACCCGACCAAGCGTTCAGATGCATCGCACCAACCATCACGATTGACAATTCCGCTTACCGTTTCGATAAGCCCTAGTATTTTTGTTTTTCCTTTAACCACCTTGTGTTCAGCTTCAGCTTCTTCAATTAGCTGCACGGCCGTGTTTACTTGTGCACAAGTTTCTAGCTTCGGAATCGTAATAACATCAACACCAGCCTCTAGCGCTGCCTGTAAGTCTTTATAGAAGTTAAGCTTGTCATTGTTAACGCGCACGATAACCGTAATATTGTTTGCAGAAAGCTTCGCGCACGCGCTCTCTAGCTGTTGGCGCCCGGTTTCTTTACGCTCAGGCGCAAGGCTATCTTCAAGATCAAGTTGTACCGCATCTGGCTTATTCTTAATAGCAGAATCAAGAAATTTGGGCTTATCCGCCGGAATAAATAGAACAGTTTTTAGTGATCTAAATGACTGGTTATTCGTCATAGCTTTAGCCTTCTATAAATATGGGTGAGACGCCAATTTTCTGCTCCATTAACCGTTTCGAAAATCAAAATAGAATAAATAGAGCCACAACAGGGATGGCAATTGCAAGCCCGAGTGAAATTGCCTTACTTCGGTTGTCGCGTCGTTCTATCTCTGTAAAAGACATCTTGTGATTTTGAACTAACGCAAACGCATGCCTATCGAGTAAACCAAAAGAAAGCTTGTGAAGAATTTCTCGCGCTACGAACCCAATCATCCATAGCTTCAAACGCCACGGGACTTGGTTATATTGATAAGGATGTACCGTTTGAACTAGTCTTACAAGCGCTGCATTTTCTGGAACTTTCTCTTTTTCATATGTGCTTAAGGCAACTGCCAGATCATCAGGGTTAGATTCTAAGGTCTTGTCTAGAACAAAAAGGTCTTCTAAAGCGGTGTTAACACCTAGCCCTAGATCTGGAGGGAAACTATGCGCAGAGTCCCCTATCAGCACACAATGCAAAGGTTCTTTAGTATTTCCGAGCCGTTCATAGACTCGTTTGCAGTATTGTGGAACAGGGAAACGGCCCGGTCTCATGTTGGCGAATTCTTCGGCTTCCTCTTCCGAAATTAAAGATCTGACATTAAGCTGGGGTATCGATTGCTCTAAATAATCAAGTAGATCACTACCCTTGGTGATTTTCCAAACATTATGATCTGATAATCGAATGAGGTTGATACTGCGAGGTACGTCTGCATTGGCCACTGGTAGAGCGAATAGTGCAAAAGCATCTTTGGAGCCTTTGTTGCTTGAGACAAAGGCAAACGCCATCTTATGATTATTTACCTCGCCCAAGTCTCCACGGACCTTAAAGTTAGAGGGAAAGTTAAGAACTTTATATGCAAGATCACTCGCTGGCGATGGGTGCTCGACCATTGAAAAAGAGTCTACCCTCGACAAACGATTAAGCCCGGAACGCACGGCTGAATTCAGCCCATCGCAGCCAACAATAAGATCAGGCTTAAAGGTTTGAGATGTCTCATCTGGGTTAATAATGATCGCTTGAACGCTGCCGTCAGGCTCTGTTTTGAAATCGTCAAAGCTATGCCCATAAAGAAGTTTTATGCGGCCATCTGAATTTCGCTTATCCAGAGCCGCTTGCAACATTTTGATAAAGTCGTTGCGGCGAGTCCAATACGCTGTGTCGCGATCACGGTCAATAATAGGCGGCTTGACGGTTTTTGAGGTACCGTTTGGTAAAACAAATGTCAGAGTGAAATCGTCATTGGGTAAGCCATAGTCTTCCAACATTCCCTTAATGCCGAGCTTATGCAGAAGTTGTTGGCCTCGAGGGTCTATTTGGTAATTAAATGCTTTGCCTCTTAAAAAAGCTGAAGGAGATTCAGCCCTTTCAACTACAACAATTTCATCTGCACCACGGTCATGGAAAAGCATTGCGGCCGCCAATCCACTTGGGCCGGCCCCGCAAATTAATATTCTTCGCTTTAAGATGGTCATATTAGTGCTATCGCGCATTATGATTGTCTAGTTAAATTTATGAGAACTCTTTACGTATTAATTCGCTGTGTTCTCCGGCTTTAGGTATCGCGCGTACACTGTCTTTTCCTTTGTCGCCTTCGAGTAAAGTCGATTGCACTGCTGAGGCGATAATTTCGAGAGAACTACCGTCTTGTAATATCACCTCACGTTCACGCAATTGCGGATGTTTAAGCAAGCCCTCCACTGAGTTCACTCGGCCAAAGGCAATGCTTGCTTGAAACAGCTTTTCGCACAACTGACTTGTAGTGAGGCTTGCAAAGTTATCTTGCACTATTGCGTCAAGCTCATCGCGATTCTCGACTCTGCGATTATTACTATCGAAGCGGGGATCAACGGCTATCGTCGAGTCGCCCAAAACCTCAGCACACAGCGTAACCCACTCTCTTTCATTTTGGATTGAGATTGCAACGGTGTCGCCGTCCTGACTGATAAAACCACCGTATGGCGCTATTGACGGGTGCTGCATGCCAGCGGGTTCTGGTGCGCCAGCACCGTACTTTTCGTGAATTGCCGGTACATTCATCCAATCAGCTAAGGTATCGAATAAGGAGACTTTCACTCCTGAACCCACACCACTTCGCTCGCGCGCAAACAACGCTTGTTGAATGCCTGCTAAAGCGTTCAGACCCGCACCGATATCACATACCGACACACCGACACGGCCAGGGGCTTCAGGTGCACCACTTATCGAAACCAAACCCGTTTCGCATTGTAGTAAGAAGTCATACGCCTTCATTTTTTGGTACGAGCCAGTATCGCCATAACCTGATATGTCACACGTGATGAGTTGTGGAAATTGCGCGCGTAGTTCGTCAGAGCCAAAGCCCAAGCGTTGCGTTGCACCCGGTGCCAAATTTTGGATAAACACATCTGACTTAGCGACAATACGCTTTAACAAAGCTTGGTCTCCTTTATCTTTAAGGTCCAGCTCGAGCGATTCTTTACCTTGATTGACCCACACAAAATAAGATGACTCACCACCTGCCGCAACATCGTAGTTTCTAGCAAAGTCGCCACCCGCGCGTTCTACTTTAATAACACGGGCACCAGCCTCGGCTAAACGCGAGGTACAAAACGGTGCCGCCACCGCTTGCTCTAACGCGATTACCGTTATGCCATCAAAAGGAAGTTTGTTATTCATATCCAATTTTTTATTAGCTTAGTGATCAGGTGCCTGCATTTCCAGCATCGCCAGCACGCGTTCCATTTCATTATTCACAATGTGCATACCCTCATCAAACCCCATTCCCGGCTTTACCAGCAAACGCGCTGGCTGGCTGGCCATAGCAATATGCACGCAGGCCCGCGCCGACACATCTGTTTCGTTACAAGTACCGCCTTGATACGCAGCCACCCCTTTTTCCTTACAGTACAATACAGCCTCAACAACGTTGTGAATGCAACCAAGATCCGGCGTTTTAATTTGCACCATATGACAACATTTAGCATCGACAAAATTTACGATGTCTTGTTTGGTATTACACCATTCGTCCGCGACAATAAAGAGCCCTTCTAAATCTCGATCTATTCGATCTTTAATTTGCCCAAGCACATTGATTTGCGCGTCTACTGAACCCATATCGATTGGGCCCTCAACGTATAAATTTAGATCTCCAGCTGCGGCCTTTAACTGCCGCAAATAATTATCGATCTTATCAAGGTCGTCTTCAAATAACTTACCAATAGTGCCATAGACATCAATGTGTAGATCGGGCTTGTAACCATCATCAAGGTTGGCCAACAAAGCTACTTTATCGACACGACTAACTATCCATTGGATATATTCGATTAACTTCTCACCCTGATAACCAAGCTTATCTGGGATATTGTTAATTAAGCCATGAGGCAGTGCATCTACGCGTTTCATCAACATTTTGTCGACGGATGCGTATCGATCATCGCCACTTTGGGCAAATAGCGCAACACGAGATTTCGGTATAGCTAAATCGTAGGCGTCACAAATAACTTCGACCTTTAGTCTATTGCTTGATAGAGCGGCTGCTTCCAATAATGCTTGGCTAATGCCATAACGAATTGCCGTGTGTAATACTTGGTCGTCTATTCGTAAGCTTTCAACTTTTCGACTATTTGATAGAAAATTTCTCGCGTCCATACCAATCATCATTGGTTTCACTTGGCGGTCTAACATTCTCAAATAGTGCTCTGCTAGAAAAAGAGGATCACGACCGCCTGCACCTGAATATTGCACAGCGCAACAATCGCCAACGGCATATTGCCCATTCTCTAATTGCAATATCACGCTAATGACTTCTCCACGCTGACGCACGGCGTTGAACCCGGGAGTTACGGGCTGGCCAAGATAGATAAAACCATCTTGTTTTGCGCCTTGCTTAATTGCGGACTGATCATCGAAGTAATACGAAGAGAGGCCCGCAACGAAGGATACATTTACAATTTTCATAGGGTTCGCGCTTACACCTTTAGCTCGGGCCAACCGCTGTTAAACATATTGCACGTATTATCCGCGAATGTGCGAGAGCGGCGCATATTCGCCGAACCGATATAGACAATGTTCATACGATTTAACTTTTAATTTTAGCTTTAGATAGTCGCACCTTTTGAGTAAGTTTTCCCTTGAGTAATGCTTATGGATGTTTGTTTAAGATTGATAGGAATACGGGCTTCAAATATCCGTTTGCCTTACTTCAACAGGATGAATATCCTTGTTATCAGCTCGCTTATCAATTTCGAGTACCTAGCTCTACCTTTAAGTTCAAACCTGTTTGAATTTTTTACTAAAAAATATTACTTATGAAGTTCAATTCACTGTCGATCGAGGGGATACAAGTTCTTATCGCTCGAGACGACCTAAATCACCCCACTGTCTCTGGGAACAAACTGCATAAGCTAATACCGAACCTTGAACTGGCTAAAACTCAAAACTGCTCCACCATTTTGAGTTTCGGCGGCCCGTATTCTAACCACCTGCATGCACTTGCTTGGGCGTGCAAAGAATCCGATCTATCGAGTATTGGAGTAGTACGAGGCGAACTGCACGCAAACTTAACTCCAACACTTAGCGACTGCAAAAAGTGGGGTATGCAACTAGTGCCATCGCAGCGCAAAGATTACCGTGCCTATCAAGATACATTGTCCGCATTTGCTGGGCCGCGCCTAGCCAGCGAACTTCCCTTTGGTACTTTTTCTGATCAACCTGAGAACACACTCGTTATCCCAGAAGGCGGTAGCAACAAGATAGCGATTGATTCTCTCTACGACGCTTATAAGAAGGTGTTTAGTTCTGAGCTCGGCAAGAAAACTACCCATGCCATATGTGCAACAGGTACTGGCGCAACCCTCACCGGCATTTTCAAGGCTGCGCCAGACAGTGTTCAAGTGATAGGGATTCAAGCTGTCGCCGAAGGCGAAGCGACGCTGAAGCGAATCCAAAGCTGGTTAAACAGTGAGCCCAGCCGCCTCACAATATCGCAAGGCCACCTTGGAGGCTTTGGAAAAATACCTTCTGAGCTACTCGAATTTATAAAGGAATTTGAGGCCCAACATAACATCCCCCTAGACCCTATTTACAATGGCAAAGCGATGTTCAAAATCGTGCAAATGATTAAAGCTGGCGACTTTAAGCAGAGCGATCAAATATTGTTCTTCCACACCGGTGGACTGCAAGGGAAGAGAGGCATCATTCTAAAAGATTGAAACTGGGTAAGTATTTCATCGCCACCAGACACAATAACTAGGATAATAGATGCTAAGCATGTGGTGTGTTTATTTAAGCTGACTTGTTTTGATCCAGGTTTTCAAAAAGACTAGAAAGGAACAATTCTGTCCTTAGTTGCAGATGGCACAGTCCATCGATCTTGAGTACTGAGTGATGTGCTCAAAGAAAGTCCTGGTGAGGGTACCTGCATGCGATCGCCATAGAGCCAAAGAATCATTATCAACGAATATAGGTTTATGTAGACTTTATCTCTGAGTTATCAAGCCCTAATTTCGAGGATAAAAACGATGAACTACGAGAGCTTCAAAACCTTTACTGCCGCTGAAGAAGGTGTGTCTTAACCGTAACAATTGATTTTCCACCCGTGAATGTTCAGGGTCAAGCAATGCTTGAGGATCTAAATTCACTAGCGACGAGGCTTGAGCGCGAGCGCGTGATTAAAGTTGTGGTCTTTCAGTAAGCTCACCCTGAAATCTGGGTCTGTCACTACGATACCGAATTACTCAAAGATATGTCGTCTGAGGCTGTATCCAGAGAGGAAGTCAAATTGTTAGACCTTCAAGCCGGGTTAGAGCGTATTAGTCGAGTTCATCAAGCAACCATTGCAAAGACCGAGGGCTTTGCACGTGGCGGTGGACACAAATTTGTTATGGCATGTGATGTGCGTTTTGCGGCACGCGGTAAATATAAGTTCATGCAAATGGAAGTTGGCATGGACATACTGCCTTGCGGAGGCGGCGCATCTAGAATGGCTCGTCAGGTTGGTTTAGACCGTGCGCTTGAAATTATTCTCAGCGCCCGAGACTTCGATGCGAATGAAGCGGAAGCTTGTGGCACGATTAACAAGGCTCTTGACCCGGATCAGATTGGTGATTACGTTAACACACTGGCAAAGAGAATTGCCCAATTTCCTGCCGATTCGATTAATGCGTGCAAACAAACTGTTTATGAATCTATCGATAAACCGATCAATGAAGCGCTTAAAGCTTAAGCCTATTGGCTATATCAGACGACCAGCAAAACACCTGCATTAGCTCGCTTTAGCTGGGCCGATAAGCAGGGCGCGCAACTTAATATGGACAATCAAAGGAACTGGGAAAAAATGGTAATAGACATTCAGCTTATTAATGATTGATTATCGCTAACTGAATTCGCATGGCCCAACTTTGATATTGGCCGATCGAAATAGAACATGAACTAGGAACTTAAATATGAAAAATACTATTTTAATTACTGGCTCTACAGACGGTATAGGTAAAGCAACTGCGCAGTCGTTAGTAGACCAAGGCCATACCGTTCTGATTCATGGGCGCAGTCAAAACAAGCTCGACACAGTCAAAGCTGAACTAGATCAACGCAACGCATCAGCGGACGTCGAAGCTTATGCGGCAGACTTATCTGACTTCGCTCAGGTTGGACAGTTAGCGTCGGCTGTATTAAACAATCATCAACACATTGATGTATTAATTAACAATGCCGGTGTTTTCAAAGTACCCAATAAAACAGCCGGTAACGGTATCGATATTCGCTTTGTGGTCAATACCATCGCTCCATACCTGCTCACGCTAAAGTTACTTGAGTGCCTAGGAGCTTCAGGTCGTGTAATTAACCTATCGTCCGCTGCGCAAGCGCCTGTAGACACTGCAGCATTAGGCGAGAAAAACCGTTTAGATGATAGCCAAGCCTATGCGCAAAGCAAGTTGGCGCTAACTATGTGGTCGCGTAGTCTCGCTGATAAATTGGGTAAGCAAGGGCCTGCGATTATCGCGGTAAACCCTGCGTCTTTTTTGGGTAGCAATATGGTTAAAGAAGCGTATGGAACGCAAGGCAAAGACGTGCAAATAGGGGTTGATATTTTAGTTAGAGCATCTCTTTCAGACGATTTTGCTTCAGCATCGGGTTTGTATTATGACAACGATAAAGGCGCATTCAGTGACCCTCACCCTGATGCCTTAGACCCCATCAAGAATAACGCCGTTACTGAACGGGTCGAAGAAATTCTGGCTCGATATTAAACACTGCTTAGAAACGTTTCATTCGATAAACCTTTAGACCATTCAACATCAGGAAGAAACTGTGGTAAGCAATAGCCCTTCTTACTATACGAATCCCCAGAGTTTAAAGCTTCACTCTACCAACGCTTGGTCTAGAACGTTAAGTGACTTGTTATCATATTTCCCAATACGGCCGATCTCCGTATAAGTCTACGAAAAAGTCGATAAAGGCTCGCACCTTTGGTGCGGCCAGACGTTAACTGGGGTAGACCGCCCAGATATCAGTGTCGTTCACAATTGGGTAATTTTCTAGTACTTGTACAAGTTCACCCGTTTGAGTTGTTCATGCGATCTTTAGTTGATGAAGGTTTGCTTGCAGGGGTTGTGACCATTGGAGCTCGTCGAAATAGGAGAACGCTCATGATAAAAATCTGTTACTAGTAACCAGAGCTGTTGTCCCATTGGACCTTCTTGTATATCAAATCCACCTATTGAGACAGTTCCATTATCCAAAGGTCGGACTACACGCCCAAATTGACGACCTGAAGTCTCTAGGATGTTCTTTTTTATCTCGCATCCATCGAAAGAAAAAGACACGAGCAATGGGTCATAATCTGTCGTTTGTCCCTTTACCGTTCCGATAGCGATGAATTTGCCATTATTGCTTGGTTCGAGTGCTGATAGGATGTCATATCCATCGTGTCTCAGTTCTCGTCCCCATATGACTGAACCTTCAGGGGACAGGCCGCCAACCCAGGAATTGTGCTCGTTGAGTTTCCAATCGCGCGTATAACCTGCCACTGCCAATTGATTATTTGGTGCACGTGCAATGCCTCGCAAAGCAAAAAGGTTTTCAGTCTCTACCACACGAGACCATTCAAGTTTCCCGCCGGGGTTTATTTTGACTATCCATGGACGCGCTGGTTTTTCAGGGTTCGTACTGTGCTTCATAAGCATACCTACGCCAACCACACTACCATCATCAAGCATGGTCAAATCTTGCAATACATCTGGACTATTTGGCTCACCGATTCGGTGTTGCCATTCAACTTCAAATCTTGGAGATAGCTTGGCAATCCAACCTTGGTAATCCCCATTCGCATGACTGGCACTTTCTCCAGCGAGCATGTATCCACCATCGGGTGTTGGTCTCATGACCTCAATTAAATCCGGGCCCTCACCGCCGATTTTAACTTCTTGCTCAATATTCCCTTCCGACGACAGCAGCATAATAACCGCTTGTCCTGGGTCAGTATCAATCGGATATTCTTCAACAACAATGACTATTTTTCCATTATCGATCTCGATCACATTGGAGACACGATTCTCCCCGTTGGTAAGAATCGTCTTATCCCAGCGAATATGCCCTTGGCTAGAGACATTTACCAGGTAACCTTTCCCCACGTGGCCTGGTTTTTGCTGGTCTAACCAGCCTCCAAGAATATAACCACCATCTCGGAGAGCAATCATTGCTCGCAATCCGTCTTTGCCAACGCCTCCGTATGACATGTTTATAGAATGCAGCCGTTCCGTTGATTGAGCAGATATCGACACAGGGCTAAAAACCAGCGTGAGGAAAACCAATAGGGCGATTGTTTTGAATGTGATCACGCAGATTTACCTCTTAGAAGAGTGCGACCTTGAAAAACAGCCAAAACACAGATACTGGGAATTCAAGCGGCTATTATTAGCTGATATCAATTGCGCAAATAAATAATGATATATCATTATACTTATAATTCAATTAGTATTGAACCACGTGATCGTAAAGATCAACAATGCTCAATTTAGAGAACTGTTTTGAAATACAAAACACTCGCTTCCCGATGAGGCCAACTATGCGTTTACTACCGATATCTTTAGTTTTACTCTTACAAGCATTGTTCTGTAACCCGAGTTACTCGAATGAGTTACGAGACCAGCAGAGCGATCTCTCTTTTATTGCCAATGATGCTTTAAAGGAGAGCGGATTTCCTCTGTCAAGCGCCGTTGAGGTAGATGGTTGGGTATTCCTTTCAGGTGCGCTTGGTACGGTACCGGGTAAAGGATTTGTCGAAAGGGGAATCGCACCGGAAACTCGGCAAACAATGAAAAACATTCAGTCACTTCTTCTAAATCAAGGACTTGGTATGGACAGGATAGTCAAATGTACGGTTATGCTCGCAGACATGTCAGACTGGTCCGCCTTCAATGACGTATATAAAGAATTTTTTGATGGAGAGTATCCGGCACGAAGCGCTTTTGGCGCCAATGGTTTGGCAGCTGAAGCCCGTGTTGAAGTCGAGTGTATTGCGCGCAGATAAATGGTCAGTTTATTTCCTTAGAGTTGCTGTAGTTTGGAGCCAATTAATGTGATGGAACGGTATAGAACGCCTGATTGGTCATCTATTCTTTTACCAACGGTCAACCACGCAGAAAAGTCCGTAATCAGAGAGATGTTCCAACGGTTACGTAGTGGAGACATCATCTCATTTGCAGGTGGTATGCCTGACGTTTCAATGTTCCCGTATCGTGAGATTGAAGCGGCGACTGATCAAATTTTCAGTGATCATAGCCATAGGGTGACCGCATTTAACTATGGCCCTACAGAAGGTTACATGCCTCTACGACAATGGATAGTAGGGCATATGCGTAGTTTGGGTTTGATTCTTGAACCAGACAATATCCTGATAACTTCAGGAGGACAACAAGCACTAGATCTAGCGTGCCGTTCCATGCTTCGCCCACGTGATTCCGTGATTGTAGCCCAGCCAACTTATTTAGGTGCGCTGCAAATCTTGAGAACCTACGGAGCTAGAATTGTTTCAGTTGCAACAGATGAAAATGGTCCGTTACCCAAAGAGTTCGAGGCCGCATTGTGTGAAAATGTCAAGTTTGTCTATCTTGTCTCAGATTTTTCGAATCCGACAGGCCTATCAATCTCGAGCGAGCGACGACAGCTACTAATCGAGCTCGCAAGACTTAAAGGCATTCCAATTGTGGACGACGCGGCGTATCAACAACTTCGATATGCTGGCGACAACATCTCTCCAATGATCTCGATTGATCAACGTATAACTTGTGATAACGATAGAGAACCGCTTGAAAATGGTGGTGTTATTCATATCGGCACGTTTTCCAAAACAATGATGCCTGGTCTTCGAGTGGGGTGGATGGCGGCACCAAAACCCTATCTAAATAAATTAATTCCCCTCAAACAAGCAACCGATCTTCATTCTTCTCTGTTGAACCAAATGATCACATACAACGTCATTAAAGAGATTTTCGATGATCATGTTGCAGCTCTTTGTAAAGCCTACGGTGAAAAGCGGGATTGTATGATTTCCGCAATGCACGACAACATTCCGAGCCAAGTTGAATTTACCACACCTGAAGGTGGAATGTTTGTATGGGTGACCTTACCTAAAGGCAGCGATGCAATAAAATTGCTCGATCTATCTATGAAACAAGCAAAGGTTGCCTTTATTCCAGGTGCACCCTTCTATGCAAACGCTGAAGATGGAATGAGATATTGTAGGTTCAGTTTTTCAGGAGTCTCCAATGAGGAAATCTTTGAAGGCATAAAGCGCCTCGGTGAATTGTTGACTGATGTGCTGAGTGGTTCACGACGGGGTGAGAATTAGGCAAAATGGTGGGCCCGGGAGGACTCGAACCTCCGACCAATGAATTATGAGTCTGGAAAATAAACAATAAATTTAATATAATCAATGACTTATAATACTAATTAGTATTAACACTATTTTCAATAAAATCAATAATTTAGGCTAATTTGGAGCAATTAGTAAAAACTGAGCACTGTACTCGTAGTGTACTCGTCTCAAGAAGAAATGTTTTTCAAAGCCAATGCAAAAACTTCAAACCGACTAAAAAACTTAGATCAATTTCTTTCCATCGCTTTTCCAACGGGCCTTTATATAATCACTAAACTCAGGTTCATCTGCATGCTCCATAACGATTACTTGTGGCAAAAACCCAGCTTTTTGGTGAATTTCAGATAGTGTATCGTTTATGACTTTAAAAATATTTTTCACTTGGATTATATTCTCGTCAACATCACCTTCTCCTTCATCTGCCCCATACTGCCTAGGAAAATAAACTTGACTAGGTTGATCTAAAAATAAAATTGATGGGATAGCAGACTTGCTTTCAATACAATTTAAATAAAGCAATGAAAGAAATAAAGATAGATGGCAAGCTAACCAATTGGCTCCACTTCCCATTTCAGACAGGTGAATCTTTTCATTTTCATCATGTACATAGTAGAAATCAAATGTATCAAGTTCAAATTTCAGAACTCCTGGTTTTAGTTCTTCTTCAAAATCTAATTTATTGCATATCGAAGTTGGTTCGCCCCGGGTTGATCGGAGACTAATTTTCTTGAGAGGATTAGACAATGAACAGAAGACCTGGATATTCTCCCGAAGTACGGGAACGCGCGGTTCGATTGGTTTTAACT
>CALKRK010000168.1 GCA_937989675.1 uncultured Arenicella sp.
CTCTGCACCCGCCACGGTTGTTGGGTTCGATAACGTCACAGATATGGCAATAGAATTTAATAATGTTTGTGCGGTTGATGACGGCGACCTTTACTGCAGTATTAATACCAATACGCCAACAAAAATTGAAGCTCTGAGCGATGTGGTGAGCGTTGGTCTTGCTGAAGACACGATATGCGCCGCCACCGACAATGGGTCAACCCAAGAGGTGTTCTGCTGGGGTAGCAATAGAGACGGTTTATTAGGTATCGGAGATATAGCCGCCGGGTCTACCAGCATTCCTACTAAGGTCGCTACCTTGAGTTCAGTGGATCAGCTCACACACTATGGCGCGCATTTTTGCGCCTTGACAAAACCTCGAACCGTACATTGCTGGGGAAACAACAGGCATGGGGCGGTTGGGAATGGCACACGCGGTTACAGCGACACTCCAAACACAATAGACCTTGATCTGCCCTAGAGACCTTTTATATGTTTAAGCGCAATTTTCTGCCAATTCAACCATCATTAGTTGTCAGAAAGTGTCTAAACTCGGAAGTAGGTTTTGTCAGATCAGGTTCAAGTTTTGCGGTTTAAAAACGTAGAAAATTATTGCGTGCAAGCACATATTACTACGTTAGTTTCTATGTCTTTAGCGCTGTTCTAATCTCAAGAAGTGACCTAAGTAGCAAAACACACCTACTAAAATTAACAGTGACTAAATCGATTTTAGATATTCGATCAATGCCATCTTTTCATCTTCTGAGAGCGCGGGCCCGACAACTCCGTTTCTGGCGTAGCCTTTGTGATCGCCTTCAAAACTGTGGCCAGTATTCAGGTTTCCCATTTGCCTAGTATCTAAAATAAAATATCCATCCTTCGAATAATCATTCATGGCGGCATGCTCTTTTTGAGCTTCGATCTCACTGTTTAAGTCACCAACGTCTTCGCTTTGTGTAAGGCCAAGTTTGATAGGATCAAACGCTGGGTTGCCAAGCTCAACAAAAGTTGGGCGCTCGCTGGCAGGAGTTAGTAAGTCGTAAATGGTGGCGACCGAGCCGTTGTGTAAAAATGGAGCTGTTGCCCAAACACCGTTTAGTGGCCTTGCTTTATAGCCTTTACCGACTTGTAAGCAGTTTGGTCGCCCGCCTTTCATCTGGTTTTGTTTGGTCTTTGTTGTATAGTTTTGTTTGAACCACTGTTGGTTGGTGCGTTCTACAACCGCACCCAGTTGCAGCCCAAAATTGCCAGTTGCACTGTCTTGTAGTTCGACGTATTTAAGCCCACTGACTGGCTGGCCATCGATTTCGAAGCTTGCAGGCGTACACACTTCGGTGTTCAAATTTAAGTCGGTCGAGTCAACGCGCCGGTTAGTCAGCACACCAGCTTGGCTTGGGTCGGTGCCGATATCATCAAGTTTAATAATCTTTAGCTTGAGGTAAGCTTTATCGGTTTGTTTATACTCATTGCTGCTTGTGTAGTATTTGATTGGCTGCCAATATTTTTCTTGCCAGAATTTTGGCGAATCGGTGGCGGGTAGGTGGCAACCTGAGCAATGTTTGGTGTATAGATCCTTGCCCTTACTCCTAAGGTTTTGATCTATTTGCGGCAAGCTCACAGGCCATTTAGGCGCCCTTAGACCGTTGAACTGGTTTCCATTTTCTTGCGGATGAGTGCCGCTTAACCAATTCTCAATTTCCTCCAGATTACTCATATTGATTGACGAGGCAAACCGTTGGTCGTTAGGTGCTGTGGTATTTAAGTATGCTTTGACACCGAGGGCTTCTCCTGCATTACGGATTAAAGGTTGCATGATTGAGCCGTCATACTGAACCCAGTCAAACCACGATGTTGTCCAAATGTGAGGGTAGGTTACAGGCGCACTGATCGCCGTATAATTGCTGTGCCGGCCCATGTCTTGGCTGAACACCTGGTTGCCTATTCGATTTAGCGCGTCGTTACGTGTAAAGCCCTCCGTGACTTTGATTACATCGACACTGCCTTTTAAGCTCTCGATGGTTGCAGTGAGCTCTTCTTTTAAGCGACTTCTGGAAATAACATTGTTGTTATCCCCGAGCACTCGCGCCGCAAATCGATTGAAACGGCCATCAAACATTGCGAATTTACCTGAGAGTTCTGTTTGCCCAAGAGCGGCGCCTATAGATTTAGTGAATTGGCCAAGGTCGGTAACGGCGGGGCCTCCATCTACAACATAGCGAGTATCTTGATAAGTAAATTGACCGGTGTGGCAGGCAGCACAGGTAAACCCTAAAGCGTTGGAGTGGCGGTTGATACCTTTGAAATAAACGCTTGGCGTTTTAGCAAAACCGATGGGTAGGCCATCTGGGTTATAGACGGATTTATCGGTTTTGATGAATCCATGTTTGTAGATGTAATCATCGATAAATAGCGGTGCTCGCTTACCTAGTATCGCCCAACGCGGGTGAGATTTTGGCGCTTCTAATGCAAGAAACCAATCGTAGGGTATTGGTAAGGTTGCCGTGCCTTGGCTGGCGAAATGAAACCAGTCGGCATTTTGCTCTGGCCAACCTGTTGGATTGACGTGTTCGGTGTTATTCCACTCAATGTTGGGTAATTTAGGCGGAGTAAGCGCGAGCTGAAGTTTGTCGATGTAAGAAGTAATCTTGAACAGTATGTAGATAAGGTAGACTGTCGCGATTAGCAATAGAATAATGCTGCCCAGTGACCACCGTGATTTAGCGATGCGTTTCGCGCCATCCATTAGTCGTGTCTTGTTATTTACCATTTTCTCCTTCCCCTTGTTAGTAACGGTTCTTCTCCAAACCAACTACTAATAACTAAGTTAAACACACTTTGGGTTAAACACACTTTGGCGGAACCTCGTAGATGCCATCCCGTACAGTCCCTTTGCTGACGGCAAGCAGAGTGCCGCAACTTATCCATTAACCTCTCGGACTTAGTATCGCTAACAATCTATACAAATGTCAATATTTGAATGTGTGTAAGCTAAAACGATCAAACGGAGTTGATTGATGCGTTGGCAAGCTAGTTGCTTGAAATGATTTCTTCAAACAACGAGTAATAAATATGTTCGCTGTAGCCTTCACGCACAATCAATTTGGCATTGGGGAGCTGGTTTGCCAGGTTCTCAACGCCTTCTAATGAAATTCGATTGTCCTGCGTGCCCCACCATAAATTGACAGGTACCTTGATCGCACTCAAGTCTATATTACGCGGCGAGATACAAAAGACCATTTCGTTAGAAATGCCTTTGAGGCTTTGAAGGCTGCCTTCTTGAAAGCCTTCGACCATTAGCTCAATGGTGTCGTTACTGAGCAGTGGTTCTTTTTCGGCATCGCCCAGGCTTTCCTCCAACATGCTTCGATAGTGGGTCGATAGATTTAACGCGATACTTTTGAGCCATAACTCGTATATCTCAACGGCAACGCGTTTAGAGGCCTTTACCAACCGACTGGTGGGCGCCAAAATGCCAGTTAGGTGCTGCCGCTCATTTTTTTTATTTACAAATACAGGGCACGCTAGGCTAACCTTTTTAAGGCGTTCGTCAGCGACTTCAGCGAAGCACAGAGCAAACACCGACCCAAATACCGTGCCCAGTAGCTCGTAGCTTTGTATATCCAGAGCGTCAATAAACTCACTCATAAGTTCGTTCCAGCCCTTTGGGTGACCCTTTATATAAGGCGTGCGGCCATAACCCGGGCGGTCAAGAATGATGACGCGTTTATTTTGACGCTCGAGTATTTCATCGTAGCCTCTTGGAATGGTAACGCGGCAACCGTAACCATTGTGGCACACGATGATCACGTCGCCGTTTTCTGGCCCATATTCACGATAGGCTACTTTACGCTTGTTCTGAAGCGTAATGAATTTGTCTTTGCTGGGCTCTGTGTCGGCCGGTACAAAGTTTGAGCCACTGCCAAAATAGGAATCTAAAATTTGCGACTCGTGAGTAAGTACCAGTCGAATGATGTCGGCTTGTGATTTGGTTTCGGTTTTGCGGAACAGCGCTTTTAGATGAGTTTTTACGGTGTTCTCAGACACAAACATTTGTTCGGCAATTTCCTTAATACTGTTACCGTGAATTAGGCTGACCAAGACACGTTGTTCTGTGTCCGTCAGTTCGTGACGTTGAACAAAGTCTGGGTTAAGCTGATTTTGATTGCGGCTTTGATCCAAAACCAACATAAGATAGAACGTACGAGGAGCAGCGTCAGGCGCGGTTTGGTTGTGAATCGAGCGAAGATAGACCTGCTCGCCATTTTGGTCTCGGTAGTCCATTGCCGTTAAGTTGCTTGAATTGCCCGCTTGGGCCTTCGAGCTATTTTGTTCGGCGGCTTCTCGTGCTTTTGCGATCACACCAACGCTGAGCTTTCCTGGTTCCGCTGTACTCAATACATGACTATGCAGCTCTTCGGCATTTTGATTAAAATAGATTGGGGTGAAGCTGTCGTCCAAGATAATCATCTTGAAGCGGCTTTTATCTAACAATGTACCAAAAGCGGTGAGCGCCTCATTGGTGTCACTTAAACGGCTTAATATTTGATCTCCAATGGCAAGCTCCGAGAGTTTCTCCGGATTCTCAAACGATTCCGTCTCGTCTATTATTTGGTGCATAACGTCAATGTAGTCGTCATGCCATCGCTCAGGTTTACCGATGATCCGATAAATCAGGTTGCTGAATCGTGAATTATCCATACCGATTATTATTATTTTATAAACGGCATCTCGAAGTGGTTATCTCCCAACAGATAACAGAACGATGTCAAGCCTGCCGTTTGGGTTGAAGTCTAAGCATAATAGAGGCTCTTGAATCTTTAGGCAATGCGTCAAACGCGAGCTTTATTCCCTATTTGCATGCCAGCTATTTGCGTGAACTGGCCTGATTGCATAGCCAGCAAAGCCCATTTTTAGTAAACTCCTCGCCAGTTTTTTTAACACCCTTCATTTCACGAGAGGATCTACCATGAAACAACCAGTTCGCGTTACCGTTACTGGTGCTGCTGGCCAAATCAGCTACGCATTACTGTTCCGCATTGCATCAGGTGCAATGTTGGGTCAAGACCAGCCCGTTATTTTGCAACTTCTAGAGATTACCCCCGCAATGGGAGCACTAGAAGGTGTTGTGATGGAATTGAACGACTGTGCATTCCCATTACTCCAAGAGATCGTTATTTCCGATGACCCTGAAGTTGCTTTTAAAGACACAGACTACGCATTATTAGTAGGGGCTCGACCACGTGGCCCAGGCATGGAGCGTAAAGATTTGTTGGAAGCCAACGCGGCGATTTTCTCTGTTCAAGGTAAAGCGATCAACAAAGTAGCTAGCCGTGATATTAAAGTATTGGTAGTTGGCAACCCGGCGAACACCAATGCATTGATCGCTTCTGCCAATGCACCTGATTTGGATGCGGGCCAGTTTACGGCGATGACGCGTTTGGATCACAATCGTGCGCTAAGTCAGTTAGCTGAGAAAACCGGTGCGCATACGACTAATATCAAGCGCATGACTATTTGGGGTAACCACTCAAATACGCAATACCCTGATATCTCAAATGCGACGGTTAGTGGTGATGCGGCGTCAGGCTTGGTTGATCAAACCTGGCTTGAAAATGACTTTATTCCAACTGTGCAAGAGCGCGGTGCAGCGATCATTAAAGCGCGCGGAGCCTCGAGTGCGGCGTCTGCGGCTGCAGCTGCGATCGACCATATGCGCACCTGGGCTTTAGGTACAGCAGATGGCGACTGGGTTTCAATGGCAATTCCAAGTGATGGTAGTTATGACATTGAGCCGGGCATTATGTACAGCTATCCGGTGACTTGCAGCGATGGCAAATACGAAATTGTACAAGGCTTGGAAATCAGCGACTTCAGCCGCTCACGTATGGATGTGACGGAAGATGAGCTACGCCAAGAACGCGCGGCCATTGAACACCTTTTAGGTTAGCTCCTTAGGGTTTGTCGCATCGAGTCTAGTGTTTAGACTCGATGACAAAAAATATAAGCCTTCGCGGGTATCTTCGCGAGGGCTTTTATTTTTTGCGAGCTTTAAACGCGGCTAGTTGCTCAGGTGTGGCTTCCGCTTGATATTTGTCTTTCCATTCCGAGTAGGGCATACCGTAGATGATTGCGCGCGCTTGCTCATAATCAACGTCTTTGCCATGGTCGGCGGCACTGGCCGAATACCATTTGGCTAAACAATTTCGGCAGAAGTCAGCCAATATCATCAAGTCGATATTTTGCACGTCTTTGTTGTTATCAAGATGCGATAAGAGTTTTCGAAACACGGCGGCTTCAATTTCGGTCTTTTTGTCTGATGGGTCGCTCATAGTTTTTCTCGTCAAATGATCCCGGCTTCTAGGCTTGCGGCCATTGTTTGGCCCAGTGTTCGACATTGTTCGATAAACTCAGGTTGGTATTCACCGTGACACAAGGTTAGCGGCTGTACTTCTTTCCAAGTAAGCCCTTTGGTGATATTGCCAATCGCGTTTTTCGTACCCGTGCCGTCTAATCCGGCCCGTATCACCAAACTATAGGGTTTGGCACTATTACGTTTTTCGTCGTCTAGGCATGGGTAGTAAATACGCTCAAAGAAGTCCTTAAGCGCACCACTCATATAGCCGAAGTTTTCGGTCGTAAATAGAATAACGGCGTCGCTCGCAAGCACATCTTCGGCCACACAAGTGAAAGGTGACCTTAGTTGAGCTGATACCCCATTTACACTCTCGTGCTCGGCACCGTCTAAAATCGCCGTTGCCATTGATTCGGTATTTGGCGAAGGGCGGTGCGCAATAATGAGCAATTTCTTTTTTATTGTGTTCATACCTACAGTTTACGCAATCCGAGCCGAGGTTTGAACTCATAAAGTAACAAGCCGAAGCAAACCAGGCCTGCGCCAAGCCAAACTTCTGAGACCAACGGCTCATTATTTAACCAACTGCCTACCGACAAAGCCGATATTGGGGTGATCAAGGCAATCAATGAAATACGGCTGGCTGAGATATGTTTCAGCAGATAATAATAAAGCGTGAAGCCAACGCCAGTGCCGATTAAGCCTAAATATGCGATGCTTGCAAAGACTCGATCTGAGCGCTCGATACCGATGTTCGGCTCCAAAAGTAACGCGGCCACTGCGAAAAATGGGATAGCGACAGCTAGGCTGCCGGTTGTTATTTGCATGCCTGAAATGTCGACGTCTTTGACTAGTTGTCGCGTAATTACCGATGAGACGGAAGAGAGTAGGGTGGCAATAAGTGTAATGATCACGCCTTTAAGCGACGCATCCTCAAACTTTAATCCGGCCGAGAACACCATGTACAGGCCGCCTAGACCTAGCAGCAGGCCGACGATACGGCTAGGAGTCAGTCGAGCATTCGGCTCAACAAAGGCTGACAGAATGCCTGTAGCGATTGGGGATATTCCAAAAATCACCGCTACCCAGCCAGAAGGTATTAATTGCGCTGCTGAGTAGAATAGGCTCATGCCAAGAAATATTGATGCCCCGCCTACCAAATAAACTCGTCGAGCGCGTTTATCCATTGGAAGACCCGCTGTCATCACACCCAGCATAACGCCGCAAAAAACAACACCGACCAACATTCGGAGCAAGGCGCTGGTAAGAGGAGCGCTGACCGAACTCCACTTAATGGCGAGTGGTGTGGTCGACCAGATGATTATTACCACTAAAAATGCCAACGGTATTCCGAATTTCTCCAATTTCATTGTGTTGTTCTCATGTTGTGAGCAAATTGTCGAGCAAAAAAAAACCGCAGTCCTTGGGGAGTGCGGTTTTTGACTTTTCTTTGAAACTTAACTAAATCAAAACGGCGCACGCTCCATTGACGTGTGTTTCCACACGCGTACGGTTAGCGCAATTGCACACGGGCGCAACGGTTTTACTAGCGTGCAGCTAGTTTTGGCGACGGTTGTTTTGAGAGCTAAGTTCATGGTTTGAGTGTGTGGGTTTATTCGATGTATGTCAATCGTTAGTTACGTCTGCTTAAACCGTATTTTAGAACTGAATAGTTGTCTATTGAGCTTTTAGGTAACTTCCTAATCGGTAACACTAACCTTCTGGGTACCAGTTTTCGTAGCTAAAACTCCATTTCTTATCCAATCTTTCGAATAGAGCTTGGTCTGAGAATAGTTGCTCTAAGTCAGAAGGCTTTTGTTTTCTCTGAGCGGTTAATGAGAATAGGGTTGTTCCCTCACTATTTTGTGTTGATTCGCTTTTTATCGACGTAAACTTAGCCGCCTTTAGTGCTTTAGATATCTCGTCGATGGAACCTTTGTACTCTGAATAAAAGTAGTGCGTTAAAGTCTGTTTAGCATGGATGTCAACGCCGTTTGCTGATGCTCGTGCAAGGTGTTGCAGAGCTATGGCGCGCATCATGTTAACTCTAAGTGTTTGGTATGACTGAGTAACTTGCTTCTCATTAAACTCAAATGTAGATGCTCTATTTTTTGATTTTTCTATAATTGCATCCGCGAACAAATCACTCGTTGATTGGATAATATCGAAATGGTCTGCGCCATTGATTAGCCAAAAATTGATCGCAGAGTTGTTGGACTTTTCTCGCATTCGAGTTAGGCCGCTTGAGGCGCCGAACTCTCCCTCGATCACGTAAGTCGGTGTCTTAATACTTGATAAATGTGATATCGGAGCACGCAGTTCAAACTCAGTAGCGTTGTTGGTATCAAATAAGCGTCCGCCGCCACCATGATTTTTAACGTCATCTTGAGGCCCAAGCGCCAGCACGCCTGCAAATTCATCACTAGCCGCCGCGGCTAATAGCGCGAGCGTTGCTCCAGTACTATGGCCACCCAAATATATTTGCTTTTGATCAATATGTTTCTGCTTCTTTAGAAATTCTAAAGCACTTAACACATCGTTGACCTCGCCATAAAACTCCTCACGCTTTCCTGGATTACCATAGGTGCCTCTGAAGGTGGGGTACATTGTGATGACGCCGCGTTCATAAAACATATTGGCGGTTTGATTATTTTTATACGGTGCGCCTTCGACGAAACTTGGGGATGCACCACCTTGTGGATGCCCGCCAGTAATCCAAATAATTGCGGGTAATTTTTGCTCGGCATCGCTCGGTGGCCGAGTTAGGTAGGCAGCCATCTTCCCGAGTTTTGTTTTGTACTCAACCAATTGAAATGGGTGATTTGACGGCGGAGTTTCTAATGTCTCTTGCTGCCGGACTTCTTTTACGATCGAAGTTTGAAAATCAGCGCGTTTATCTAATAAGTTCTGTGCGATTGAAGCTGATGAAAAAGATGCAAATGCACTAAGCAAAAAGCTAGAAATGACAAGTTTAGTGTTCAAATGGATACTCCAAATTGTATCTACAATGGTAAAAATAAGGATGTTGTTGTCATATCTAACGAAGCAGAAAGAAAAAAGTTCCTGCTTGGTTTGCAGATTGGACGATTTGATTGACGATAATTGGCCACTCAATTCCCTATGCCGCCCTCATTTAATGCTTCGGGAGGCGCTAAGAATCGAGAAATTTCTCCATTCTGCCTATCTGCTCAAGCAACAAACTTTTAGCCGACTCCGCATCTGCTAATTGTTGTTTTGCTTTGTCGATTACGGCAGCGGGCGCTTTATCTACAAACGCGGAGTTGCTTAGTCGCCCTGAGACTCCGGCAATGTCCTTCTCGGCCTTTTCAAGTTCTTTGGTGAGGCGTTGTATTTCGGCCGATGCGTCAATGAACGAACCTAGTGGGATGAGCACGCGCATTTCACCGACGAGGGCAGTGGCGCATTCGGGAGTGTCATCGCCAGTGACCACATCGATTGATTCGAAGCGTCCAAAGCGTATTAGGTAGGCCTGATTGTTCTCGAGATAGCTAAGTGCGGTTTCATTGGCACCCTCCAATAAGATAGGCAGCGCTTTGCTTGGGCTGATGTTCATCTCGCCGCGAATATTACGCACGCCTGTGATAACGGACTGCACCCAATGCATTTCATCGATGGATGCTTGATCAATCTTGTTGCTATCTGAAATTGGGAAGGCGCAATTCATAATGGTGTCACCTTCGACCGCGGCGAGCGGTTTAACCTGTTGCCAGATTTCTTCGCTAATGAACGGCATGATCGGGTGCAGCAGTCTGAGTGTGGTTTCCAATACGCGAACTAATGTTCGCCGTGTGCCTCTAAGTTGTTCTGCGCTGGCGTTTTCATCGTTCAAAACGATTTTGGTTAGCTCGACGTACCAACTGCAATATTCATCCCATACGAAGCTATAGAGCGTTTGTGCCATTTGGTCAAAACGGTAGCTTTCAAGCTGTTCGGTAACGTCGGCTTCAACTTGTTGTAGGCGCGAAATAATCCACTTATCAGCTAAGCTAAGCTCGATGTTATCGTCATTTTGCCCACAATCATGGCCTTCAGTATTCATCAATACATAGCGCGAGGCATTCCATAACTTGTTGCAGAAGTTGCGGTAGCCTTCAACGCGCGCTAAATCAAAACGGATGTCGCGGCCTAGCGTTGCTTGGCTAGCGAAGGTGAAGCGCAACGCGTCGGTACCGTAGGCTTCGATTCCATCAGGGAATTGCTTGCGCGTGGATTTTTCGATCTTGGCGGCCATTTTGGGTTGCATCAAACCCGTGGTGCGTTTTTCTACAAGGGCTTCCAACTCGATGCCGTCGATCAAATCGATAGGGTCTAGAACGTTCCCTTTCGATTTAGACATCTTGTTGCCTTCTTGATCTCTGACTAAACCATGAATATAGATTTCTTTAAACGGCACTTGGTCAGTGAATTTCAGGCCAAACATAATCATTCTGGCAACCCAGAAGAAAATGATATCGAAACCCGTTACTAAAACGTTAGTCGGGTAGTATTTGGCGAGCTCAGGTGTTTTTTCTGGCCACCCAAGCGTGGAGAAGGGCCATAATGCTGAAGAGAACCAGGTATCGAGTACGTCATCATCTTGCTTAAGTTGTGCGTCTGCGCCGGCTTTTTGTTGGGCTTCCTCTTCTGAGCGAGCCACAAATACATTGCCATCTTGGTCGTACCAAGCGGGAATGCGGTGGCCCCACCATATTTGCCTTGAGATGCACCAGTCTTCAATGTTGCGCATCCATTCGAAATAGGTATTGCTCCAGTTTTCAGGCACGAATTTGATATCGCCATCTTCAACGACTTTGATGGCTTCTTTAGCGAGTGGCTCTACCTTTACATACCATTGGTCAGTTAGATAAGGCTCGATTACAGCGCCGGAACGGTCACCTCGAGGCACCATCAACTTGTGGTCATCAATTTTCTCGAGCAGGCCTTGCGTTTCTAAATCCGCAATGATTTGTTTGCGGGCAGCGTAGCGGTCAAGCCCGTGGTAAGGCGAGCCTTCAAGATTAATTGCCGCGTTGTTATCAAGAACGTTAATTTTCTCGAGGTCGTGACGCTTGCCAACGTCGTAGTCGTTAAAGTCGTGCGCAGGTGTGATCTTTACACAGCCTGAGCCGAACTCCGGGTCAACGTAGTCGTCGGCGATGATTGGGATTTGTCGGTCTGTTAATGGCAGTTCGACGGTTTTTCCGATCAGTGCAGCGTAGCGCTCATCTTCTGGATGCACCGCAACCGCGCTGTCGCCTAGCATGGTTTCGGGGCGCGTTGTAGCCACTACCAAGAATTCGCTGGGCTTATCGCTTATTGGGTAACGTAAGTGCCATAAGTGACCGTTTTCTTCGGCCGATTCAACTTCTAGGTCTGAGACCGCGGTGTGTAAGACCGGATCCCAGTTAACCAGGCGTTTGCCTCGATAGATCAAACCTTCATCGTGCAGCTTAACGAAGACTTCCTGGACCGCATCAGATAGGCCATCGTCCATGGTGAAGCGTTCTCGGCTCCAATCAATGGCGGAACCCATACGACGCAGTTGTCGGGTGATGGTACCGCCAGATTCGGCTTTCCATTCCCAGATTTTCTCAATGAATTTCTCACGCCCGAGATCGTGCCGGCTGATATTGTCGGCTGAGAGCCGGCGTTCTACTACCATTTGCGTCGCGATACCGGCGTGATCGGTACCGACTTGCCATAAAGTTTGATCGCCTTTCATGCGGTGGTAACGCGTGAGCAAGTCCATAATGGTGTCTTGAAACGCGTGGCCCATATGCAAGCTACCGGTAACATTAGGTGGCGGGATCATGATGCAATAGGCTGAGTCGGCCTCTCGAGCTTTGAACGCACCGCTGGATTCCCAACGCTGGTAAATAGCTTGCTCGATTTTTGACGGCTGATATTGGTTATCTAAGGCGTTGCTCATGATGGTGTTTTGTCGCTGAAATTTGGCGGTAAAGTAAACGCGGAATTATACGGCTTTGAGGTCTAATAATCAGCACTAAAGCACGCAATGTGAGCGATTGCTTCCAAGCAATCAGTGCGCGGCTTCAGCGATTCGATTTAATGGCTGATTCTAATTTATAGCTCTATGTTGTGGGTTTTCATTTCAAAGCCCTGTGCTTGGTATTGTTTATAACGTTCGCGCGCGGCGGCTTTGGCACTGTCATCGCTTTCGACAATTTCAGCGATACGTGAAAAATGGTGATTAAATATCGGCACGTCAGAGGCCAAGTTTATAAGTACGTCAAACTTTTTTTCTAGCACAGTTTGGTCAATCGAGCTATGTTCACCGATAAGCACTTTTGATTCAGGCGTTGCTTCGACCACGTTGTCGTGCGCCAAAAAGCTGGCATCGGAAAATGACCACATAATCTGGTCGAGTTCACGAGTAGCCTGTGCGTCATCGGTTGCAACGATAGCCTGCTGGCCAAGCCGTTGTAGCTTATTTGCTAAACGGCTGGCCAGTTTGTACTTGGCGTTGTTAACCCGATTTGAAATCAGGTAAAAATCAACTTGCTTCATAGTTGCTAAAACGTGCTTAGCATTGGTCAATTAGATACTGAGTCAAAATGGGTACGGCTCGGCCACTGGCTCGTTTGCCAGCTGATCCACCCCACGCGGTTCCAGCGATATCTAAATGTGCCCAGCGAAAATCTTCAGTGAAATACGATAGAAAACAACCCGCTGTAATGGTGCCTGCCGTCGGGCCGCCGATATTGGCTAAATCAGCATAATCACTTTTCAGTTGTTTCTTATATGTTTCTTTAAGCGGAAGCTGCCATGCGTGGTCTAAGCTGGTTTCGCCAGCGGCCAATAAGTCATCGACCACACCTTGATCGTTACCCATTACGCCTGCGGTTTGATGGCCTAAGGCTACAATGACCGCACCGGTGAGTGTGGCGATATCGATTACCGACTGTGGTTTAAAGCGTTTGGTATAGGTTAGCGCATCGCATAGAATCAGTCGGCCTTCAGCGTCTGTATTGAGAATCTCTATGGTTTGACCAGACATGCTGGTTACAACGTCACCAGGCTTATTGGCTAAACCATCAGGTAGGTTTTCAGAGCTAGGTACAACGCCGACCACATTGATTGGTAATTTCATTTCGGCGATTGCAATCATGGTGCCAAACACGCTAGCGGCGCCGCACATATCGTATTTCATTTCATCCATTTTGGCGGATGGTTTTATTGAAATGCCGCCTGCGTCGAAGGTTAGGCCTTTGCCGACTAAAGCATGGGGCGCTTCTTTGGCATTTTTTGCGCCTTTGTATTCCATAACGATCAATTTCGCTGGTTCACGGCTACCTTTGCTCACAGAAAGCAAAGAGCCCATGCCCAGTTCATCCATCTCTTTTTCGTTGAGAACTTTGACTTTTAGGCCGTGTGATCGAACCATTTTCTTCGCTTGGCTCGCTAGGAAGGTCGGTGTG
>CALKRK010000169.1 GCA_937989675.1 uncultured Arenicella sp.
CAATGCGAACCTATTTCCACCACTTTAAAGCGCTCGCCCTTGGCCAGCACCCTATCCAACTTGTCAGCATGCAATTCTAATAAAAAAGCGGCCATAAAATGCGTGCGCGGATTCTCCATCAAAAGTTCTTCAAAAGTACGCACACCATCGCCCTGCACTACCGGGAATGTTTTTTCGGTGATGGAAAATATCTTTGCTGACTGACTACTCGGCTCGCGCATATAAAAGACACCGAACTCTTCACCTTCAATATGTTCTTGCAAAAGCACCGCACCTGAACCAACACCAAGGTAGGCCGCAAGGGAATCATCGTCTCTAATTACAGCAACATCTTGGCCGCGCTGCCCAAAATCAGGTTTCAGAACAATAGGGTAACTTAAGCTTAACTGTTGCATTATGTCTTTTGCACAACGCACACGATCCTCTTGACTACCACCTGCCGGGATTAATTCAAACCGAGCTAGAAACTCCGAACCGGATAATTGCTGAAGCGATGCGGCTTTGCGCTCTCCGATAAGCCCACTCATGGGCAGCCCTGGGTTTACTGATAGAAATGTCAACCCGCGATAGCGCAACACAAGGTAGACAATGTAGAAAAAGATAGGCGTGTAAAACACCGACATCGGCCAAAATTCCCAACGAACAGCACGCCGAAACTTAGAGCGTAAAAGTTGCTTAGTACGGGTTTGCATGCACCAATCCTACAGGGGAGCTGTCGAACATCGATCGTGAAATTACTAAGCCGTGTAAACAGACAATAGTACTAATTTATTGCGGCCAACTTTAGAGCTTCAGCCGCTCTTTGAGGGTGATCAGCCTCAAAATAATCTAACTGAATCACGTCACCTAACTCAGCCTCGCACGGAGAGCCATCTGCATAGCGAAAGTTCACTCGTTCATTGCACACGCTAACGTGACTTAAACTCACGGTTTTTGCGTCATCTCTGTGCATACACACCGATTCTTTTGAGCGGCCTGGCAAATGACTTGAGTGATAATTGATGTAGTCTTGACTGTTTCTGGAATCGACTAAATTTAGATTGTTAAATAAATCCTTACGAACTGATTTAACGTGGCGCGCATCAACCGATGACGATGATTTTGGTGTTGTTACGTTGTGCTCAACACGCGCAGAATGACCATCCCAAACACATAATCGGTTGTTACCATTGCGTTCGATAATAAACATTCGAAACGCGCGATAGTCGTCTAAATCCATACGCCGAAAACGCTGCTCAGCCAAAACCAAATCCGATGTCACTGAAAAACTACGAACAATTTCTCCGCGGCTTGTCCAGTTTTTGTAGGTTTCGATTTGTTCAAATTGATAGTGATTTAGCAAGCATACCGTGTAACCGAATTCATTAACGGCAATCCAAGTTCCACCAGCGTCAGCGTCGGTTGGGGATATATAGGAAACGCCATCAGCGTGTTGCACGGATGGCAACTCAGCTCGACGACGAGACAAGCGCTCGTCTCGATTAAAGAACAGCTCATAGCCGTCTTCTTTAACAAACCATGTCATTGTGCACACGGTGGCGTGTCTCCAAATGTGGGCTCTTTGTCGCACCGTTTTTGATGTTCACGCGTAGCGATCGCCACGCCAAAGTCGTCTTCGGGCTGTTTGCCAAACGCACGAGTCATGGCTCCAATGATCGCGTAATGATGCACAGTGTGAGATTGTAAAAACAACAGCTCACGAGGCAAATTGGTTTCCACCTCTCCGTCAACTTGATGATCAGTAATCATGTAGCGACGACTAAAATCCGATTCAGTTAAGCTTGTTAACTGTTCGCTAAGCTCGTCGATCGTTTGAGCGGCATACTCGATATCACACTCTAGCAATTGATCTCGCTCACGCAAATCATAACAAAATGAACCGGTGTTCATCTGTGAAAGCAAGCAACGATAATGCTCAAGTATATGGCGAAAATGCGCACCGATTGTGGATTGGAAAGCCGGTTTAAAACCTTGTGTGTACTGCCCCACCTCTAAGAGACGTAACAACTCAGCACCTTCTTTTAATGCTTCTATGTTGCTTTCCAACAAGCTGTTATCTAGTGACAAACTGTGTCCTCATGGTCAAGCGATCAAATGCACGAATCGCCCGTTTCTTGTTCTATCTGAGACCTTGCCACATTTGATTATCTTTCACAACACAGTGCGTGCAGTCTAATCAGCTTGAGCTTAGAGTCTTTGTATATTGTACCCATTGCGAGGCTGCGGCTACTGCGGCGGCTTCAGTTCGAAGAATGTAGGGCCCTAATTCAATATATTTTACCTTATTTTGAAGCAATTTTGAGTGCTCAGTCGGAGAGAATCCGCCTTCAGGTCCGATCAAGACAATGGCTTCACTGCATGCGTATAGCGACTTTGTCATTGAAGCCCCGCCCGCGTCTGCGACTAATAGTTCACCTTCGTGCACATTCAGAAAATCGCTAAAGCTCTGCGGCGCGCTAACCTCAGGCAGCCAAGGGTTACGGCTTTGCTTGCAAGCTTCAACCGCATAACGCCGCCACTTTTCGTGCGTTTTTCCATTAAATCGAGTTACCGAAAATTCACACGTAAGCGGCACAATTCTGGCAACGCCAAGTTGCGTTAACATATCAAGCATTACTTTTTGACGATCCCCTTTTGGCACAGCCGTGGCGATTGTCAATTGCGGCTTCGGTTTCGCGCTTGAACTAAACGCACTCAGCTGCACTGAC
>CALKRK010000170.1 GCA_937989675.1 uncultured Arenicella sp.
TGCGGCCCTACTGCATGATACGGTAGAAGACACTCCAGTAACGCTTGATCAACTAAGGCGCGAATTTGGTGCCGACGTTGCTAGTTTGGTCGATGGCGTAACCAAGATGGAGGTTATTCAAGAGTTATCTGATCAAAACAATGCTGGTAAATCGAACCAGGATGCCAAGTCCGAAAGCTTGCGCAAGATGATGTTGGCGATGGTAGATGATGTGCGAGTAGTACTTATTAAGCTGTGTGATCGACTACACAATATGCGCACCTTGGGTTCGATGCGTGCAGATAAGCAAAAGCGCATCGCTACTGAAACATTGGAAGTGTTTTCTCCGCTTGCTAATCGTTTAGGGGTTTGGCAACTAAAGTGGGAATTAGAAGACTTATCACTTCGATATATTGAGCCTGAAGTCTATAAGACCGTTGCAAAGAAACTCTCTGAGCGGCGTGTTGATCGGCAAAAGTACATTGATCAATTTATTGGTGATCTAGCTAATGCGCTTGTCAAAGATGGTGTTGATGCTGAGATACGTGGGCGGGCTAAGCACATCTATAGCATCTGGAATAAGATGCAAAAAAAAGGCTTAGAGTTTGAGCAATTGTTTGATGTCCGTGCCGTGCGAGTGTTGGTTGATACAGTGCAAGATTGTTATGCGGCGCTCGGCTGTATTCACACCCAATGGAAATATATTTCTGGAGAGTTCGACGACTATATCGCCACGCCCAAAGAAAATAACTATCGGTCTATTCATACTGCGGTAATCGGCCCCAATGGTAAGGTTGTTGAAGTGCAGATTCGTACGCACGAAATGCACGAGTACAACGAGCTTGGCATTGCGGCGCATTGGCGCTACAAAGAAGGCCGCAAAGACACCGATCAGGCGGTCAATAATAAAATTCTTTGGTTGCGACAACTGCTTGAATGGAAAGAAGAAGTAGCTGATGCCAGTGAGTTTATTGACCGAGTCAAAGATGAAGTTTTCGAAGATCGCGTGTACGTGTTCAGCCCTAAAGGGAAGGTTGTTGACCTTGCTTATGGCAGCACGGCTATTGATTTCGCGTACGCGATACATACCGAAGTTGGGCACCGTTGCCGTGGCGCTAAGGTAAATGGAAAAATGGTGCCGCTTACCTATCAATTGAAGACCGGTGAACAGGTGAGCGTTATCACGGCGAAGGCGGGTGGGCCGAGTCTAGACTGGTTAGATGTACATAAAGGTTATGTAAGAAGTCGACGTGCGCGTTCCAGAATTCAGCATTGGTTTCGACATGAAAATCGAGAAGAAACCATTGCGCATGGCCGTGCGATTTTAGAGCGTGAGCTTGATCGCATGAATCTTAGCGACGTGAACTATGAGCAACTCGCAAAGCAGATTGGTGTTGAAGACACCGAGGAGATGTTCTTTAAGTTAGTTGATGGATCAATCAAGCCAGGTCGCGCAGCGGTTATAGCGCAGCGAATTTTAAAGCCTGAAGATATTGATGACGAAGAACAGTTGGAAATCAGCTTTAAAGGTGGGCGGGCCGCAAACGACGATCAAAAACCTGCGGATTTAACGATTCAAGGTGTGAGCGACTTAATGACCAATCTAGCTCGCTGCTGCCAACCGGTCCCAGGAGATAAGGTGCTCGGTTTTGTGACGCGCGGTACAGGCATCACGATTCATCGAGAAACTTGCCCCAATATCTTGTATCAAAAGCATAAGGCGAGCGAACGGGTTGTTGAAGTCAATTGGGGGCAGGATCAAGAACGTACCTACCCAATGACTGTGCAGATTAACGCTTTTGACCGCAAGGGTTTGCTCAAAGATATTTCAACCGTATTCGCAGATGAGAAAGTCAATGTACTAGAAATGAGTACACGTACCGAGCCGAAGGATCACTCAGTCAATATGGAAGTGCTTGTCGAAGTAGCCAGTTTGGAAGCGATGAGTAAATTGCTTGCTAAAGTAGATCAACTGCCAAATGTGCTATCGGTGCGACGTAAGGTTTAAATCTTTGTTGCGATATCATTTAAACAAATAGCCTGGAAGGCGAAGGTTAAGGGAGTTAAATGTCTAAGCATCTAAATAGCGTAACATCTTATCGTGTATTAAACTGTTAACTTTATCGTGAACCAGTTGTGGAA
The DNA here is from genome assembly GCA_937989675.1 of uncultured Arenicella sp. GTDB lineage: Bacteria > Pseudomonadota > Gammaproteobacteria > Arenicellales > Arenicellaceae > Arenicella. The sequence continues at coordinate 2,122 of CALKRK010000170.1, forward strand.
ATTCCTGAGATAAAAATACCGATTGATTTAGGAAAATTGTTCTATATCGAGAAAGTTTCGTTATTTCTGGAGTTTGATAGCAAACGTCGTTCGCCCGCAATCTCAATGCCACTAATAGCGGAGAGGTTACTTAATTCCTGTAGTTTTGCTAGCAGTATATCTGTAGAGGAAAGCTCAGAGATGAGATGTGGTTTAGTGAGAGCTTCAATATCTGAACTGGTTTCACTTGAGGAGCTACCAGTGGTAGCAGAACTTAACTCAGGAAACCCGTACCGCCTGTCAAGCACAAGCCACCCATTGTTATGTCTAATAAAGGAATTGAGAAATGTTCAAATGCATCTTTCTTCGATTGAGATGAGTGAATCTGAAAAAGACATGTTATTGGGTAATCCGGATAAGCCAGAAGATGCGAGAAAAATTGTTCGAAGGATTTGTTTTATAGATAACCTTAAGCTCGATCAATTCGAGTCGCTAAGAAACTATAAAAAATATTCGTCCTCTGATTTTTCTGAAGCATTGGAGTGGTTTGATAGTGAACAACGGCGTTGGGGAATATCCGAGCTGTTAAGACAAGCTGCATATCTGTATGCTGAATCTCTTTCTAATTTGATAGATGCTAAGAAAAGCTAACAAGTCACAAAATAAAATCCGCTTTTTGAACGCGAAGACGTCGCATTCGACGCGGCGCCCGTTCGTAGGGAGTTAGGTTTGCGAGTGAAGAGGAAAATTCTCAACAATGGTTACTTTCCAGAGTTTGAGTTATTTGGTGTACCTATTTTCGTACATTGGACATTCCCGGCAGGAGGAGCGTTTTTGGCTCTTTTTCTGGGGCGTTTTGAGCTCGGATATATATTACCTCTTATTTATGCGTACTCGATTCTAATATTGGTGCACGAATTCGGTCACGCTTTTGGTGCCTGGCGTGCTGGAATGAGGGTGTATAAAATAAGTATCGACGGGGGAGGCGGATGGTGTTACGCCGATGAGCCTTGGTATTTTAGAGAGTTACTAGTTTTCTACGCAGGTGGTGTTATTGCTCAAATAGTTTTGTTGATGGTTACGCTCTCTTTCATATTTACTTTTGGTCAACCAACGACAACCGGATTGAGTCTTGTAGTTTTTGTTTTTACGTACGTAAATATAATTACGCTTGTTATTAATTTGATTCCATATCGAGACAATGATGGAGCCAAGCTACTTCACATAATCAGACTAAGGTTAAAATGAGGCCTAACAAATTGCCCAATTATACTCCGCCTATAGTTGTGCTCCGCGGGACATGCTTGTCAACCTGCCCCTTGGCAAGGCGGCGTTATTCCTCCTACAGTGGTGTATGTTTTACGTTAGAGAGAATGAGGTAATAGAGTGAAACTAATAGCACGAGTAACTAGGACGTTAACTGTTCTACTGTTTGTTTTCCCTCCTGCGTTACATGCCAGTGACGAGGCATCAATAATAGTTAAAAAGGAATATCTGCTAAAACATTGGTTTAATTCGCGTGAGGAAGAAGCGCTATCCGATAGATCGAGAATATTTAGGCCAAGCGGCTATAAAACTTTCCGGCCGAGTCGGTTTAGACAAGAGTATGTGTTTTATGCCGATGGCAAGTTAAAATGGTTGTATCTATCGCCAGTTGATGCCCATCATTTTAAATTTGGTAAATGGTGG
>CALKRK010000171.1 GCA_937989675.1 uncultured Arenicella sp.
TGTGCTATGAGCCAAGATATCCAGAAATTACTAAGTGCAGCGGGGCTGGACAGTACAGTGTTCGAACCTAGCAGTCGTTATTACGGAAAGCCTTTGACCACGTCGGTAACGCAAGAGGGGGAGACCATCGTGCACACCACCAGGCGTTTCATACCTCCACCTGAAAGATTTTCTTTTTTGCATTTTCATTTCGTTGAACAGGGCGATCGGCTCGATAACCTTGCGCATCGCTACCTTGGTGATGCTCAGCAGTTCTGGCGCTTATGCGATGGCAATGGTGTTGATAAACCAAATCAACTCACCGAAAAGGTCGGCAGCGCTGTTCGTGTGACCCTTCCAGAAGGCGTACCTGGAGGTAGCGATGCTTAAGGGTGTTCATTTGAGCTTAATGATTGGCCCGGTTGTGCCGGTGCCGGTTGGCAAAGATGTATTGGAAGCACTAACTGATGTGGAAGTGCGTACCAATACACGCGGCCCGAGCTTTTTTAGATTGAACTTTGAGTTAAGCACCAAGTCGCCGCTGCACACTTTGTTTTTAGTGTCCGGTGGTGCAGGCGTTCCGTTTGTGCGTGTCATCTTAGCGGTCACCATCAATGGCCAAACCGACGTAATGATAGATGGCGTAATGACCCAACATCAGGTTCAGCCGGGCAATAGCCCGAGCACCAGTACACTTAGTGTTACTGGCGAGGATCTGACCCGTGTGCTTGACTATATTGATCTCAGCGGTATTCCTTACCCGGCTATGCCGCCTTTCGCGCGGGTAAATTTAATTCTGGCAAAATACGCATTTCTTGGTGTGATACCGAAGGTAATCCCCAGTGTGCTGCTTGCTGTGCCAAACCCCTTGGATCACTTACCCCGTCACGACGGCAAAGACCTTGAATACGTTAATGCATTAGCTGATGAAGTTGGTTATGTTTTCTATCACGAACCTGGCCCAACACCAGGCGTTAGCTTTATGTATTGGGGGCCAGAGGTAAAAGTGGGTGAGCCTCAGCCAGCATTAAATACCGACATGGATGCGCACACCAATGTAGATTCGATCACGTTTAGCTTTAACTCAGAGTCGGCCAGCATTCCAGTTTTGATGATTCAAAATCCGGAAACCAAAGTGCCGATACCAGTACCACTGCCGGGCGTAAACCCCTTAAGCCCGCCATTAGGTTTGGTGCCGCCGATTCCGAAGAACATCGAGATGTCTAAGAAGAGTGCTAAGCACACCATTCCTCAGGCCATTATGTTGGGCCTCGCTAAAGCCGCCAAAGACGCGAATGTAGCAACCGCTAACGGCTCGCTCGATGTGTTGCGTTATGGGCGTTTATTGAAACCACGAAAATTAGTTGGTGTGCGTGGTGCTGGTCACGCCTTTAACGGCGTGTACTACGTAGAAAGTGTCACCAGCAATATTAAGCATGGTGAATTTAAACAAAGCTTCAGCTTGAGCCGCAACGGCCTGTTGTCAACCGTCGAGAAGGTGCCCGCATGACAAGTTCAAACACTTATTTTGGCAAGTATCGTGCGACGGTACTCAATAATGTAGACCCCAAACAAATTGGGCGTATTCAGGTGTTGGTACCGGATGTGTCTGGTGTTGCGCCAACCAGTTGGGCTATGCCCTGCATGCCTTACGGTGGAATTAACGCGGGTATGTTTGCTGTGCCGGCAATTGGGTCAGGAGTTTGGGTAGAGTTTGAGCAAGGTGACCCGGATTATCCGATTTGGGTAGGTACTTTTTGGGGTAGCGCTGCTGAGACGCCATTGCTAGCCAAAACAGCTCCAGCGCCGACACCAGCTATTACGCTACAAACGCCGTTAAAGAACGGCTTAGTGATAGCCGATGCAGCCGGGCCGATGGGGGTTGGCGGTATTACCTTGCAAAGTGCGAGTGGGGCGACCATCGCAGTGAACGAGGTGGGTATCACGATTACCAATGGTAAGGGCGCCATTATTTCTCTAACCGGTCCAACAGTTGATATCAACGTTGGCGCGTTAACCATTACATGAGGACTCATTGAAATGCCCGGCCCCATTGTTCATTTAGGCGCAACCGTGCTTTGCTCACACGCAGGGCAGGCTACGCCAACAGCTTCGTTTCCGAGGGTCTTGGTCAGTGGTCAGCCGGTGGTAACGCAAGCCACACCATATGTGGTGGCAGGTTGCACATTGCCTCCACCAATCGCGGCCAACGGGCCTTGCGTATCTGGCCAGTGGTTAACCGGGTCGGTGCGAGTTTTAGCCGGTGCCTTACCGTTGGTCTTGATGAGCAGCCAATCAATTTGTGCGCCCACTGGCACGCCGATGTTGCCGACCGTAGTTCAACCCAGAGTTATTGCGACATGATTGATATTGACTACCCATACCAGTTTTCCGGTGAAGGCCGCACCGCAAGCAGCGAATATGAAGCGCATATCCGTGACTTGATTGAGCAAGTACTGTTCACCACCCCTGGCGAGCGAGTGAACCGACCAACCTTCGGTAGCGGCTTGTTGCAATTGGTATTTGAGCCCAACAGCGTTGAGCTGGCTGGCACAACACAGTTTCTGGTGCAGTCGTCATTGCAAGAATGGCTAGGCGATCTGATACAGGTTTCTGGAGTTGAAGTAGAAGGCGTGAATGAAAGGATTAATGTGACGGTGAGTTATCAAATTCGCCGCACACAACAGGAGAGGGTCGATCAGTTTAGTCGATAATTGCTATGCATTATTTTTGCTGTGAAGAAAACCGCCGAGATCTTATCGTTGATACTGACATCAACGGTATTGATTTTATCGAAGTTCAAGACGACCCATCCTTACCCAATGAACAACGGCAGCGCACTCTGCACCTGCATTTTATTAACCCGCTCGATGGCCTGGCTTTTACTCTCGATAATGTGCTTATTCACGGTGGTGAACGAATTACCGATATCAATGTAGTCGCTGTGTCACCTGGGCTGGAGCCTAATGTTATCGAGATAGAGGTGGACCGCGCCGGTGATTTTTCAATCTATACACTTTGTTTAGTCATAGCTGCTGGAAATACGGAACCACCAATCGGCGTTGACCCAGCACTGGCGTCGGTGGACTTCTCGTTCAAGGTGGAATGCCCTAGTGATTTTGACTGCGCGCCAGTACGCGTTTGCCCACCTGAGCCTAAAGAAAAACCACCGATCAATTATTTAGCCAAAGACTATGCAAGCTTTCGCCGTTTAATGCTTGATCGTATGGCATTAATAGCGCCGGATTGGCAGCGGCGCAATGCGGCGGATCTTGGCATGACGTTAGTTGAGATGCTTGCCTATGTGGCAGACCATTTAAGCTATGAGCAAGATGCGGCTCAAACTGAAGGCTATTTTGACCTAGCGAGGCACCGAATATCGGTAAAACGTCATGCGCGTTTGGTTGACTACTTCATGCATGATGGATGTAACGCGCGTACGTGGGTGCAAGTAGAAGTTAACGCCGACACCGTGCTCGAATACACTTTTATGGTCGACGGCCAGCAAGCCGTGACGCAGTTATTAACTCGTCTTGACGATCAAGAGTTACGGATTCGCCCCAATACACCCGAATACCGTAATGTGCTCAAGCAAAAGCCTGTGGTGTTCGAACCCGTCGCACTTTTGGAACCGAAGGAGAACAATGGAGACCCAGACGAGTTTCGCCCGTTCGCGTTGTTCAGCGCCCACAATGAAATTCGGTTTTATACGTGGTCAGACGCGCAGTGTTGTTTACCCAAAGGCTCTCTAAAGGCAACCTTATTAGGTCATCTTGATCAACTGCTAGAGCACGATGTGTTAGTGATAGAAGAGGTAAAAGGGCCGCTTACCGGCTTTGCCGAAGATGCGGACCTAAGCCATCGTCATGCCATCAAGCTCACGCAAATTGACTTGAGTAGTGACCCAGTGACTGGCGCGTTGATTACTGAAATAACATGGCGTGATGAAGATGCCTTGCCGTTTGCAGTGTGCATCTCCTCAGTTACCGATGAGCAACACGGTTCCATCGAAATTGATAATGTCAGCGTGCTGCGTGGCAACATTGTGTTGTGCGATCACGGCCAAACTGTGATGGAAGTATTATCACCAGTTGTCCCAGAGTCGACGCTTAAGATACGAACTGTTGATCATGCAGATCGATGCCAGCCCAAAACGCCAGACGCCATTCCAGCGAGATATCGACCAAGCTTATCTGGCGTGCCGCTGACCAGAGTTGTGAGCTATCAATATAACAGCGAGTCGGCCAGCAGTGCACTGATTAAGAAACCGAGCGACGCTAAACCGGTTATCTCATTGGATGGTGAGCTTGGCCCGGATACATTCGAATGGTCGCCAGTGACAGACCTTATTAATAGCGGTCAATCAGATACGCATTTTGTGGTTGAAACACGTGACGATGAAAGTGTCGTATTGCGTTTTGGCAACGAGCGCCATGGGCAGTTTCCAGAACCAGGTACTCAGTTTATCGCGCATTATCGAGTTGGTAATGGCGCGCAGGGCAACATCGGTGTTGACTCAATTAGTCATGTGGTCAGCCTGAACACGGCGATCACTGGAGTGCGCAATCTTGTTGCGGGCCAGGGTGGGCAGGAAATGGAAAGCGTGGATGTGGTGCGCAGTAATGCACCCTATGCGTATCGCGTTCAAGAGCGAGCTGTGACCGAAAGTGACTACGCCGAGGTCACCGAGCGCCAGGTGGATATCCAAAAGGCGCAGGCGACGTTTCGTTGGACTGGCAGTTGGCACACTGTGTTTCTAAGTATTGATCGTAAGCTTGGCCTTAACGTGGATGGGCCGTTCCGTGAATTGGTCCGAGATAGCATTGAGCGCTACCGAATGGCTGGGCATGATCTCAATGTGGATGCGCCGCGTTTTGTGCCCTTGGAGATTGATATGTTTGTTTGCGTTAAGCCCTCCTATTTTCGAAGTGATGTACAGCATGCTTTGATTGACTTGTTCAGCAGTCGTTATTTACCGAATGGGCAGCGTGGCTTGTTTCATCCGGATAATTTTACGTTCGGTCAAACTGTGTACTTAAGTCCATTGATAGAAGCGGCGCAGTCCGTCGCCGGAGTCGACTCAGTTCAGATCAATACGTTTCAACGGCTGCATCAAAATGACAACACCGCGTTAAACGAAGGCAAATTAGTGTTGGATCGCCTTGAGATCGCTCAACTGGATAACGACCCCAATTTTCGTGAACGGGGCGTTTTTAGTTTGGAATTGGGGGGTGGTAAATGAGTGAGCCTAAACCAAGAATGCCTTTGAACGATTGCGGCTGTTGTGAGGGGCAGACAGCCTCAACACCATCCTTGATAGATAACCGTCATGGCTTAGAGTCGGTCTCGTATCGCATCGGTGATTATCATCGTTTTCGCGATACTATGCTGGCCAGATTATCGTCGTCTGAGTTGCCATCATTACAAAAACTGACCACCCGTGACAATAACGACTTCAGCATTGCACTTATTGATGCGTGGGCCAATGTGTCCGAAGTGTTGAGTTTTTACCAACAGTATTTCGCCAACGAAAGCTTCTTAGGAACAGCTAAAGAGCGCTTATCGGTACTCGAGCACGCACGTCTGATCGGCTATGAGTTAAACCCGGGTGTTGCTGCAAGTTCATATCTTGCGTTCACTATGGATGAACCGCTCACCGAAATGGATAACCCTGTGCTAAGAACGTTAGTGCCGGCTAACAGTCAAGTACAAAGCACGCCCGGTCCAGACGAAGTCGCGCAGATATTTGAAACTCTGGAAGACATTCAGGCACGCGTTCGATGGAACGCCTTACGCCCTAGAATGAGTCAGCCGCAAGTTATCAATCAGTTTATGCACAGCGTTGTGATCGAGGGTACCACCACGTTTATAAATGCTGGCGATGAGCTGCTGTTGATAGATCAGGCTAATCAAAAATACGTTGATCAAGTTACTGATGTTCTGATTGATGAAAACACTCAAACAACCAAACTAATACTCAGTAGCGAAGCTACCTCGCCTAATACCTATTCAGTGTTGCCGAAAGACAGTGCTGGTAGTTTTTCGTTGTTTGATGGTCACGCGGAAGTCAACGAGAGTGTCACAGACTTATTTGTCAAACGTTCGTGGGCAATCGAAGACATCGTTGCCATTGCCGACACCAAACATTGGGATATTGAGGAAATTGCTAGACGCATTAACGCGCACCCCGACGTGGTGGCAAATATCAGTGTCGGTAAAGGTGTGCACGGTTTTCACAAGCGCGCTAACCTTTTTGGCTACAACGCCATGAAGCGGGTTACGTATAAGGGGCGCGTACCAAAAGACATATCTAAGTGGAAGGAATGGCCCGCTAAAGAAAACGACTCAACGCTCTACTTGGATAACGAATACGCGGACATCTCACCTGGGTCTTACATCGTAATGCGTAATGCTAGCCAAAATATTTTTGAGTTAAGCGCCGCAACAACGACGAGCCGCACGGAGTATGGAATCAGCAGCCAGTCTAGCAAGCTAACGCTGGCTAGTGGTAGCGCTGGCTTTAGTTCACAAGCCAATGCTAAAGCGGCGATGAGCAACATAGTCAGAAAATCCATCGTGCTTGTGCAAAGTGAGTCATTGCCCCTAGCAGCAGTTGCAATTTCAGAGAACGTAAAAGGTGAAACGATTTTGCTCGGCATCGCCGATCTTGATCTACGTAGCCAGCAAATAGTGGCTATTACCGGAGAGCGTGTCGATCA
>CALKRK010000172.1 GCA_937989675.1 uncultured Arenicella sp.
GAGCGCACCAACTTTGGCTGTATTGCCCTCGTCATCTAATTTTATTTGCCCAGTGCCAGTAACCACACCGCAAGGCGTAATATCGTTGTTCAGCGCTTTTTCAATAGATTGACGAAAGCCCGGGAACGAAACGGGGTTGGCCGTCATACGGTTCGCATTAGTTTCGTTGAACTCGGTAAACAGTGTTGTCTTAAACGCGTTTACAGTAGATTTTTTCTGCCGTTTATAGGACGTAAGCACCCGTTGGATCATCAGGTCTTGATAAGCGATATTCAACTGGTTCCAGAAGTCTTTACGCTTACCAATACGCCACGGGTTAATCTGCCCGTTATAGCTCTTGCCACTCATTTGCGATTCAATAAAGCGTGGCACTAGCGTTTCAAAGAAATACGTAATCAGTACGAGCAGAGAGTCAGACATGCGAGGGAAGTTCACACGCTTCCATTCTTCAACGTCGGCTAAAAAATCACCGCGTTGATCGTACTTTACAAAGTGGCCTAACCATTTGGCAAACTCGGATTTAATATCGCTATCGACCACGCCTTCGCTGAATGAGCCACTAACACTGCTGGCCACTTTTTCGAGCGAAGAGTCCAAAATTTTCTTCAGTGTTTCTTCCGAAATTGATTCGAACGCTTTTGATTCTTCAGCGATTTCGCCGAAATTGGTCACGATGCTGTTGTACAAGGCATCGAATACCAGCATGTCTCTAAACTGGTCCTGCAACGTTTCCCTAATGGTGGGTTCTTTAATGGTGTCGAGCAGCGTTAAATCGGTTTCAGGTTTGGCTAATTGATCATCGCCGTCGTCGCCCATCTCAGCCAACATGCGACCCATCTCAATAAAGTTAAACGCGGCATCAGACTTCCAGCGATTATAGAGATACAGGCACAGTACAAAGCAGAAACCTTTCTTGGCATTTTTGTAGTTGTTTTGCGGGTCACCGAGTATTAGCGCTGTAATTTTGTTTCGGTCTGTATCCAGTTCGTCGTGCTTGCTTTTTAGGTTGGCCCACGCTTTTGCTAATTGCTCGTTGTAAACAAGCTTTTCAGGGTCAGATAACCACTGTTTGAAAGACACATCACGCAATTGTTTCATGCGTTCTTCCAAATCACCGCCGGGAATTTCTTCTTCGGCCAAACGCCCATAGGTTTCGACGGTAGAAGAGTGAATTCGACAACGAATGGCAAGCGAGCGCAAATACATCATGGCATGTGAATATACGCTTGGGTATTCGCTTAGCTCTCCATAAAGTTGAAAGTCCGCCGCTCGTTGTAAATCTTCAAACGCGTCCCGGTGTAATTTTTCAGTGCGTACATTATCGAGATAGTCGGCTGCGACGATCGGGTTTTCGAGCACTTCGCACTTTGCGTTGGCTTCGATTTGTTGAACGCCGGTGAAAATAGCAGAGACCAAATTACTGTTGTCATCGCCTTCATCGCTTGGATCCCAATCGATGACGCCGTCAATCGCACCGCTACGATAAAGCTCCGATGGTGACACGCCAACATAGCGTGCGCTTTCTTGCCACGACAGATTATATTGGCGTGCAATATTGGCTAAACCTTTTGGTTGAATAGTATTGAACGCGGCATTACGTACGGCGAGCAATAAATTGGTTGTGGCTAATGGTATCGCCCCACCAGAATACCCAAGGCCGTAGATGATACCGACACTCGGTACCTTGGCCGCCGCCATTACCGCGATTAAGCGAGAAATGGAATGTGCTTGGTTATTACTGTTGGCCTCTGTGCCGGCGTCGGCACCAGGGGTGTCCATAAACGTAACGATCGGAATTGCACGGCTGGCGTAGTCGTCAACCAAGCGACACGCTTCTAAGTGATGCTCGGGGCTCCAAACGCCGTTAGCTATCGAGCGATCTTGCGCAATTAGCGCAACTCGTCGAGTGTTGCCTTCGTGTTCGAGAGATAGCTCAACAGAATATAGCGGCCCTAATTCGAACTCACTGTGGATTTTTCCTCTAAGTTGACTGATAGCAACTTTAGCGCTGCTGCGGGTGGCGGATTCGGCTGGGTCCAGTACTTTGGAAACATAGTCGTCAACCGCTAATTTCTTTAAGCTTTGGCGGGTCGCTTCGACTTGCTTAGGCGTCATCAGGCCGCTTATATTTTTATGCCACTTAAATGGGTGCTTGGTCCCGTTCAGTGACAAGTTCTGTGCACGTCGCTCGACGTCTTTAAACAGGCTGTTTTTCTGGCCTGTTGATACGCTGGTTTGGTCTTTCGTATTCAACGGAACTTACCCTTAAAGTTGATTACTTATATCTAGTATTTCAGGCCAAAAAAACCTAAATAAAGCGCCATAATCTGCGTTTCACTTATGTTTCTGGTCAGTATGACCACTATTGCTGGTATTTTGGTCTGAGATTTAATTATTTTTGTAAAGCGCTAAGTATGCCATGAAACTGCCGAATATTCCGAGTAGTAAATCAAGGCTTTGTGCGCCTCGGCCAATCGAAAGTTGAACGATTTCAGCGCATAAACACAACACTGAGACCAGTATCAATGCTCGGCGGCCTGATCCGTCGATAAATGGCAGTTTAGAGAAAACAATGAGTACAGTAATGATAAAGCCGCCCGCAGCGTGTAGCGCGAGGTCGACATTGTGTTCGATCCACAGCAGTTGGTCGTAATTAGCTCCAAGCCTACGTAAGGTATTGTGCGGCACCCAATGAGCCATATTGTAGGCCGGTTGAACCACTACATAAGTGAGTGCCGCAATAAGTACAATTAAGCAACTGCGGTAAAACCATTTTATCTGCATGGCTGATTGGTTCATACTTCTGGCTATTCAAAATTCAACCCGACTATAACGTGAGCCATATTCAAATAAAACCACGCTCGACCAGTGCCGGTAACCCTTTGCCCGGTTTTGATAGAGTGATGTCAGGTGTTTTCAGCGCGCGGGGTATTTCCAACCCGGCTGCGCTAGATTACAGCTTGAAAAGGCTTTTGCCACCGCAAGGTTTGACCAACATTAATAACGCGGCCGAGTTATTGTCTGAAGCCGTTACAGCGGGTGCGAATATCGTCATTGTTGGTGATTTTGACGCCGATGGTGCTACAAGTTGCGCGTTGGCGGTGCGATGCCTTAAGGCATTTGGTTTAGAAAATGTAAGTTACTTAGTACCAAATCGTTTTGAATATGGTTATGGCTTGTCGCCAGAGATCGTTGGCATGGCGGCCATGCGGCAACCAGATATCATTGTTACCGTTGATAATGGCATCAGTAGTGTTGCTGGTGTTCACGCGGCTCAGGCTTTGGGTATGTCGGTGCTGGTTACCGACCATCATTTGCCAGGTGATGAAATTCCAACGGCCGATGTGATTGTTAATCCTAATCTTCCGGGTGATCGTTTCGCTAGTAAAAATTTAGCGGGAGTAGGCGTTATTTTTTATGTCATGTTGGCGGTGCGCGCACAACTTAGGCAAATGGGGTGGTTTGCTGAAAGTGGCATTGCCGAGCCGAATATGTCGCAATATCTAGATTTAGTGGCATTGGGAACTGTGGCGGACGTCGTGGCCTTAGATCAAAATAATCGAATACTGGTGCAACAGGGCTTGCAGCGTATACGACAAGGCCAGGCCTGCGCCGGAATCCAAGCGTTACTGACGGTTGGTAATCGAAACCCATTGCGAATAGCGTCGAGCGATTTGGGCTTCGCTGTCGGGCCTCGTCTCAACGCGGCTGGCCGCTTAGATGATATGTCGGTGGGCATTGAATGCTTGCTCACTGATAATCTTGAACAAGCCATGGGAATTGCGGCCGAGCTGGACTCTTTGAACAAAGAGCGCCGTCAGGTCGAGCAATCTATGCAGCAGGACGCCATGGCAATTGTCGATAAGCTGAGTGTGGACGACGATAGCAAACCGGCGATCTACGTTTTAGCGGATGAAAGTTGGCATCAGGGGGTAGTGGGCTTAGTAGCGTCACGCGTGAAGGAGCGCCAGCACCGTCCAGTGTTAGCGATGGCGCCTGGTGATGGTGAAAACGAATGGAAGGGATCAGCGCGTAGTGTTGAAGGCTTACATATTCGAGACGTGCTAGCGCGTCTGGACGCATTGCACCCGGGTTTGATGACCAAATTTGGCGGGCACGCCATGGCCGCCGGTTTATCTGTAGAGTCAAAAAACCTTGATAAGTTTAAGGCCGCATTGCTTCAGGTGACAGAAAATATGACGTCCGGCCGCGATTGGAGCTACGTTCTGTGGACCGACGGCCCATTAATGGCAAACGAGTTCACCATGGAATTGGCCGAACAACTGCGGCAATCTACGCCTTGGGGGCAAGGTTTCCCAGAGCCGGTGTTTGATGGTGAGTTTGAGGTGATCGAAGCCAGAGTCGTGGGCGATACACACGCAAAATTACGCTTAAGGCCAGTTGATGGTCAGCAGCAAATCGATGGTATTTGTTTCGGTTATCTTGATACGCATGAGGCCTTGCCGGAGGGTGTTATCCGAGCGGCGTATCGGTTAGACGTTAATGAATTTAGAGACCGCTTATCATTGCAACTAATGATTCAAGAAATTCAGTAAGGTTTGAATAGTGTTTCATCATCCCCATGTTATGATTAAATCAGAAATTCCTAGTTTTTATTGAATGCTTAATTCCAACACTTTAGTTCCCGAAAGGAGATTTTACTTATGAGCTATTTAGATACCGCCACCGGCCATGTGGTTAGTAATCTAAACGTAGAGCAACGCGCCGGTTTTATCCGTCGTACCTACGGTCACGTTGCAATGGCGATTGCAGCCATGGCATTCTTTTGCGCGCTGCTGCTACAGATCGGCGCAGGACCAGTTTTACTGTCATTTTTAGGCGGCGGAACATTAAACTATTTGATTTACATTGGCGTGTTCATTGGTGCCGGCATTCTGGCCGACAATTGGGCGCGTTCGGAGCATTCTTTGACGATGCACTATGTTGCCTTGTTGGGCTATGCGTTCGTAGAAGCGGTTGTTGTCACACCGGCTCTGTTCTCAGCCACAATGTACAACCCATCGGCAATTATGAATGCGGCGATCACTACTGCTGCGTTGGTAACTGGGCTAACATATATTGCGTTTACCACTAAAAAAGATTTTTCATTTTTAGGCCCATACCTTGCTGTTGGTGGGATTATCGCGATGGGTACGTGTATCGCTGGTGCCGTGTTTGAATTCCAACTTGGTCTATTTATTATCAGCGCAATAGTGCTACTGGCGGCTGGATTTATCCTCTATAACACGTCAAATATTATTCACGTTTATCAAGAGCACCAGCACGTGGCAGCGGCCTTAGGTTTGTTTGCCTCTATCGCGTTGATGTTCCGATTTGTTTTGTCGTTGTTTATGTCTTTTGGCGATGATTGAAGGCGCAACGAAAACTAGTTAGTGGAGCGGCGACCCGGCTGATAGGGTCGCCGTTTTACGTTTTAAAGCCTGATATTTTTGATGGTGTATTGAGAGAGTTTCAAGTGAGTTATTTATATTTGGAAGACCTGGTAGGTAATACACCACTGGTCAAGTTAAAGCGCCTTTGGCAAGGTGAGCACGTTACGGTACTCGGGAAGTTGGAAGGTAATAACCCGGCCGGCTCGGTAAAAGATCGCCCAGCATTGAATATGATTGCCAAAGCCGAAGCGCGTGGTGAAATCAAACCTGGTGACACCTTGATCGAGGCAACCAGTGGCAACACTGGCATTGCATTGGCCATGGCGGCGGCCATGCGTGGGTTTAAAATGACCCTAATCATGCCAGACAATATGAGCGAGGAAAGGCGCGCGTCAATGCGTGCCTTTGGTGCGGAGATTATTTCAGTTTCGCAGTCGGAAGGCGGTATGGAGCGCGCGCGTGACTTAGCCGATGAAATGCAAGCAGCTGGTAAAGGCCGAGTGCTTGATCAGTTCGCCAATGCTGACAACTGGAATGCTCACTACGAATCCACCGGCCCTGAAATATGGCGAGACACGCAAGGAACGATTACGCATTTTGTAAGCTCCATGGGCACGACCGGCACGATTATGGGGGTCTCTCGCTACCTTAAAGAGCAAACTCCCGACGTTGAAATAATAGGTGTGCAACCGGCAGGTGAGTCACAAATACCTGGTATTCGGCGTTGGCCGGTAGAATATTTGCCGAAGATTTTTGATGCAAAGCGGGTTGATCGCACAATCGATGTGGAACAAGAATTGGCCGAACAAACCATGCGCGCAATGGCGACTCAAGAGGGCATCTTTGCGGGCGTTTCTTCAGGCGGGGCTATGGCTATCGCCTTACAGGTTGCGGCTGAACAAGAAGCTAAAGGCGAGAAGTCGGTGATTGTGTCAATTGTATGTGATCGTGGTGATCGCTATTTATCGACGGGCGTTTATTAGGAAAGACAAATGAATATATTGGCGTTTGATATCGAAACCATTCCAGACGTAGACGGAGGCCGCAAGCTTTATGAGTTAGGCGAACTCAGTGACGCTGATGTTGGTGAGGCGATGTTCGCCAAACGCCGTGAGAAAACCGGTAACGACTTTATCGCGACTCATTTACAAAAAGTGGTCGCTATTTCGGCTGTATACCGTAACGTTCACAAAGACCAATTCTCAGTTTGGACCTTGGGTAATGAAGACAGCAGTGAAAAAGAGATTGTACAGAATTTTTTTGACGGAGTAGATAAACACACACCAACCCTCGTAACGTGGAACGGTTCCGGGTTTGATTTGTCTGTGCTGCACTACCGAGGCCTGATTAATGGAGTGCAAGCACCTCGCTACTGGGATTTAGGTGAAGACGACAGCAATTTTAAGTGGAACAACTACATTGGTCGTTTCCATTTACGCCACACGGACTTGATGGACGTGATTGCCGGTTACAACAATCGAGCATTTGCGCCTCTAGACGAAATAGCGGTGCTGCTTGGTTTGCCTGGAAAAATGGGAATGAGCGGTTCTAAAGTTTGGGATCAGTACAAGGCCGGTGAAATAAAAGAAATTCGTGACTACTGCGAAACAGACGCGCTTAATACGTATCTTGTCTATCTGCATTGGCAATACGTGCGTGGCAATTTGACTGATTCAAGCCTTGAGATGGAGCATAATGTCGTCAAACAAGCGTTAGAAAAGGGCGAGCCACACTTGCGGGAGTTTCTTAAGGTATGGCAAGCAGGAACAGGCGGTTAAATATCGTTGATTAGATAATAATTCGAATAACGCCGAATAGAGCGCAAAGCATCAAGATCACATTACTGAGTACCGTAGTCGCCATGCCGAGCACCCGTTTTTCTGGAGCGGTTACATAGCTAGCCGCATAAATAAATCGCCCGATCAAATAAGTGATTCCGAAAACGGCCGCTACATCGGCCCTAAAGAAACTTGCGCAGAGCCACATGGCTGGGATGCTGATGGCCATTTGCTCTAATGTATTTAGTTGCACGCGTAAACACCTTTCAAACTGTTCGCCACCAGTCATTGCCGGTGCTTTCACGCCATCTTTGCCTCTCGCCAGCCCAGCTTTTACCGTAAAAAATAGATATTGGGCCAGGATAAGTATCGTTACCAACGCAACATAGCCCATGTTTGGATTTAAAGTTGTAGACATAAAGAGCTCCTTTGCAGTGTTATCAGCTTGTTTGTGTGTAAATCATATACCCAAGCGACAAGGCTTGCACTAAAATAGCGCCCCCTGACTCCACGACTCAAATGAGCAAAACCATGGCAAGACGTCGCCGCAATCGCAAAAAACTGGATTTAACGCCTCGTGAGATTCAAATTGAATCCATGGCGCATGATGGTCGTGGCGTTGGCCGTGGAGAAGATGGCAAGGTTGTATTTGTGGATTATGCTTTGCCGGGCGAGAAAGTGCGCTTTGTGCCGGTAATGAATCGCAAGAGCTATCTGTTCGGCTCAACGATAGAAGTGTTAGAGCCTTCTGAACATCGGGTTGACCCAAAATGTGCTGTGTTTGGTGAGTGCGGCGGCTGTGTTCTGCAGCACTTGGATGAAGGTGTTCAGATTCAATATAAGCAACAACAGCTATTAGAAAATTTCAAAAAAATAGGCGATGTGCAACCCGAATCTTTGCTCGAACCCATGACTGGCCAGCATTGGGGTTATCGTCGCCGCGCGCGTTTGGGCGCAAAGTTCGTACCCAAGAAGGGCGGTATGATCGTAGGCTTTCGAGAACGCAATACCAGCTATATACAGCCGACTGACCGTTGTGAAGTGCTCTACCCAGAAGTTTCGGCTTTACTGCCTGACTTGCGCGCCACACTTGAGCAAACATCGTGTAACGATAAAATCCCTCAGGTTGAAATATCGGTGGCCGATAACACTACCGTGATGATCATTCGGCACCTGGATACATTTCTACAAAGTGACTTAGATTTATTAACCGCATTCGCACAACGCAACGAGTTACAAGTCTTTTTACAGCCGGGTAACCTGAAGAGTGTGCACCCGTTGTACCCTGAAAACCCTGATCCGCTGTATTACGAATTTCCTGAATTCGATATTCGTGTTGAGTTTTTGCCGACGGACTTTATTCAAGTTAACGCAGGTATTAATAATCAGCTTGTTAGCCGCTCAATCGACTTATTAGATGTGCAGGAAGATGATCGCGTTCTAGATTTGTTTTGCGGTGTGGGTAATTTCACCTTGCCATTAGCGCGTCGAGCAAAACACGTTATTGGAGTGGAGGGCGATCAAGCGCTGGTTAATCGGGCTTTACACAATAAAGAACTGAATGACTTAGAACACGTGGATTTCCATTTTGGTGATCTATTCAAGGAAGACATGACTTCCAGTTCTCACGGTGATTGGTTGGATCAACAATTCGACAAAATCTTGCTGGACCCGCCGCGCTCTGGCGCTGCGGAAATGGTGAAGCGCATACCGCAGTTTAATGCCTCGAAGATCGTATATGTATCTTGCGGCCCGGCCACCTTAGCGCGCGACGCAGGCGTGCTAGTTAACGAACACGGTTACCGAATGACCCAAGCAGGCGTGATCGATATGTTTCCACACACGGCGCATGTGGAGTCGATTGCTGTTTTTGAAAAGGGGTAATTGAAATTTAGGTACTAATTTTACTAACGGTGATTTGATAGGAGGATACATTTGATGGCTTCAAAATACGCTAAGTAGTCGTTCATCGATCCCCTTGCTAGCTGAATCGGAATAACCAATATCGTTCGGCAGCGCTACCCGTCAGCCCTAAATAGTAGTTTGATAAATGAACGTAACGCTCGAATTTGTTCACCAAGAATTTTAGGCTCGTTCAGAGCTCGCGATAAAACTATACCTCCTTCAATCGTGCTCGAAATCATGTCCGAAAGGGACTCTAATTTGATATCGTCTTGAATTCGGTGCGTGTTAGATATATTTTCGAGTTCAATAAGGAACCGTTTGCGCCAGCAATACACCGCACTCTTATTTAAGTCTCGAACCTCCGAGTTGTGTAACTTGTCTGAGTAAGCAAGGGTCGCAACCAAGCATCCTGGATGGCCATTAGGCAAGTCATCCATCATCTGCGCCAATAGTTCTAGACTATAAAGCAACGACTCTAATGGGTCTGCATTGTGTTCAGCACCTTGATTAAACACAGAATCCAGAATCTCGTCTTCTCTGTCTATGTAGCGTTGAAGTAAGGCTTTCGCTAACTCATTCTTATCACTAAAATGATAAAAAAAGCCATTCTTGCTGATATTCGCTTCAAATACGATTTCGTCAATGGAGGTGTCTGCAAAGCCTTTAGCTAATATTCCTTGCTCGGCAATATCGAGTAAAAGTTCTCTTTTTGATGAGTTTCTAGCCATAATTTCATCTGATAAAGTATTTTATTAACCTGCTCCATAATTTACTTCACCGTTAGTCAACTATCGGTATTTGTTTGATTCGAATACATTGTGAATCCTATAGATTTAATTAGGATTTACATCATGCAACACTTTCCTGAACAACAAGCTGGGCGCTACTTTATTACCGAAGGTGGGATTGAAACCGAAATTATGTACAAATGGGGGTTTGAAATGCCTCATTTTGCCATGTTTCCACTTCTCGATAACCCGCAAGCGGCGGCTGCGATAAAAGGTATGTATCGACGATACCTTGATGTGGTTGCCAAATACAAGCAATCCGCATTGATAGGTGGCTTTGATTACCGAGCAAGCCCCGACTGGGGGAATCTTTTAGGTTACAGTGCTTCGGCGTTACGAGACGCGAATTTGCAGTCCATACAATTTCTTCGAGACGTCGCCGAGGAATATAAAAGCGATATTGACCAAGCATTGTTCTCCGGTTGCGTAGGCCCGCGAGGTGATGCCTATCAAACTAAGAACACTATGGATCGTTATCAGGCCGCTGAGTATCATGCTATTCAGCTCGAAACCCTAAAGCTAGCAAATGTTGATCTTGCGTGGGCATTAACCTTCGGTGACCCGGAAGAAGCGATTGGCGTTTGTATGGCAGCGGAGTCTCTTGATATACCGCTTGCGGTTTCTTTTTCATTGGATAGTTCTCATCATCTTAATACAGGGGGCTCGTTCTCCAAAGCAGTTGAATATGTCGATGAGCAGACTAATAATTTCCCCGAATTTTATTCGCTGAATTGCTCTCACCCCGATGAGTTTAATCCTGCAATAAAACAGGGCAAATGGATCAATCGAGTACGTTGTTTTCGCCCCAACGCCACCAAGATGGATAAAATATCGTTATGTAAATTGGGTCACCTCGAGGAAGGCGATCCTGTAGAACTTGGTTATCAAATGAGTGATTTACATTCCCGCTTCCCGCACATAGATATTTGGGGTGGGTGCTGTGGTACCTGTGATACTCACCTCGAACAAATTGTCTCGCACTTGAAGATGGTTGCCTAATTCAATCGGCGCATTTGGAGTCGATTGCGGTTTTTGAAAAGGGATCGTTGGTTAGGTATTAATTTTACTAGTAATGATTTGATACGAGGATACATTTGATGACTTCAAAATACTCATATGAGATATTACTGTCGTTTTAACATTGAACTAGTTTAGTTTACATGGTGCGACCTTATGAACTTTGAATGCATAGGAATCAACGGGTTTGCGGGTGATCGAACGCCAGAAGCTATGTTTGAGTGTCATGCGTTTGTTAAGTCATTTGCAATATACTTCGGCTTCCCATTCAAGCTTTTTGGGGAGCCTGAAGATGCTAGAGATTTGCCATGGGATGCGGCTATTGTTGAGTCAAAACCAACCTTTGACCTTGCCGTAAAACAGCTCAAAGAAATTATAAATTCGGATCGGCTACCAATTTTAATTACTCCTCGCTGTGCTACAGCCATTGCAAGCTTGCCTGTTATTGTGGCTAACTACCCTGAGGTAGTAGTCCTGTACTTTGATGCGCATGGTGATCTAAATACACCGGATACAAGTGAGAGCGGCTATTTGGGAGGCATGCCGATAACAGCTGCGCTGGGAGAATGGAGTAGTGGTTATGGTTCAGGTCTTTTAGCAAGTAATCTTGTCCACATTGGCGGGCGAGATATTGATGCCGCGGAGCGGGCCTTTATTGATACACATAACATCATGACAATATCTAAAGGGCAGATTGAAGGAGACCTAAGTGAGTTTCGACAAATGATCAAAGGTAGACCCATATTTATTCATTTAGATACAGATGTTTATGACCCTTCAGAGGTGACCGCAGAGTATGCGGTAGACAATGGACTTTTGCGAAACCATGTAAGAAAAATCGTTGATATCTCTATGTCAGAAGGGCAACTAATTGGTCTAGAAATCACAGAATTGTCGCCGAGAAATATTGAAGAAAGAAAACAATCGTATGAGTCGTTATTTGAGTCTTTTAGTGGGCTTAAAAAGACCGTTGGGCAATAAACTGTTTCTATCTAGTTTGACATTTTTTCCCTTAAGAAAAATTTGTATTGCCAAACCCAGTTTTCTTACATAGTCCATCGGTAATGATTTTATGGTTAAATGGCTCTTCGGATAATTATGGGCGGGAGCCACTATGACAGAAAGCAAATTTGACCCTAAGGGAATACTGGATACCTTACTTAACGTTGGAAAGGAATACGTAGAAAAAGGCCAGACTATGGCTGAGAAAAAATTGGATATTCCTGAAGAAGGTCCAGAGCGAGAAGTGATGTTAGATGGTTTGAAGAAGGGCGCATTAGCATCGGCTCTATTAGTTGGTTTGCTCGGTACCAAAGGCGGCCGTAGCTTGACTGGCACCGCCATTAAATTAGGTGGTTTAGCGGCGCTCGGTACGGCCGCCTACAAGGGTTATCAAAATTGGAAGGATACGGGTGATGTGATGACCTCGGTTCATGAATTGCAAGATTCCGCCGCCGAGCAGCGTGGTTTATTGCTGATTGAGGCAATGGTGGCGGCGGCCAACGCCGACGGGCGTATTGACGACGAAGAACAGAGTAAAATTAAGCATCAAATTCTGGAGATGCATCTGCCAGGTGAAATGGCGGTTACCTTGGAGAATATTATCGATTCGCCTCTTTCTGCCGAAGAGTTGGCACAAAGAGTATCTAATCAGGCCGAAGCAAGTGAAGTGTATCTGGCGACTCGTTTATTAATCGACGATAACTCAAGTTCGCAAGAAAAAAGCCATCGTGACCGCTTAGTGGCTGCTTTGGGAATGTCGAGTGAGTTGATTACCGCCCTGGATGCTCAGATCGCTTAATCGCAGCCGTTCTAAGCAAGCTCCTCAGCCTCTATGCCGCTCTTTAATTGATCGAAAGTGAGATTCTGAACACGTTTTGCGGGTTCACATTATTGAGTTGCCAGCGAGCAGATTGAATAAGGGCTGGTGAAGCCTTAAATTCGCTGGTATTATTTATATGATTAATAGACGGTCGACTAACGGCTGCGCCATAAAAAACTGCCTTTGGAGGACTCATTTATGCCTTTGCAAACCGTGCAAATTGCTGTTTTTGTATTCGTTACGGCCCTAATCGGGTATATCACTTATGTAAAGTGCCGCAAAGCGGCGTCGTCTACTGAAGGCCTCTCGACCGAAGC
>CALKRK010000173.1 GCA_937989675.1 uncultured Arenicella sp.
TACGGCCCCGATCAAGGAACACGATGGAGTGAACTTTTTATCGATTTCGGGGGTAGCGCCTTTGATTTAATGCTCGAATCTGGGTTCTTCAACGATTTCCCTCCGGTATTTCGATTAGACCCACTCGTATATTGGTCTGAAAAGATTCGGGCAGCTGCGGGTGAACGAAATCGCGGGGAATCTAATAAGATGTTTCGAGAACTTTTACGGGTGCAAAATCTGTTGGTCGATATTCGGAGCTTTTTGTTTAGAAGCATTGATAATGACGATATATGGGCTGAACACGCGAAAAACGCACTGACGCCAGACACAACGGTTCATGAAGTTGCAAGCCTGCTTAATATGGATTATTCGAGCTTTCGCAAGAAATTTCGCAAACTGGTCGGTATGCCGCCAGGCCAATATATCACTGCTGTTAAAATGGACGAGGCGTGCAACCTGTTAACCGAGTCAACCATTAAAATACAGGATATTGCAGAAATTCTTGACTACTGCGATCAATACCAATTTAGCCGACAGTTTAAAAAGGCAGTTGGATGCTCTCCCTCTAAATATAGAGCTAGACTTTCCTGATTAAATAAAAAACTTACCTATTACAAGGTATAGAAATATAGTGAAGCAAACTCACCCTTAACACTCTTTGCGTTTTAACTTCCATGTTGGTTTGTTATCTGTTTTCCTAGTGCAACAGGCTACCTAAATCGGCTCTATCCGTTTTTTCTGCGCCATGCATAGCTTTACAGACAAAGGAATGTGGTCTGTTTTCATTAATCTTAGCAATTACACGATCAGCCCCTTCATCAGCAACTATAAACCACGAATCATCCCACTGACTAATCACTTCATTGGTATCGGGGTTATGGTTGTAGCCGTTCGTTCTCCAATATAGCTTCTCACTATCCCTAACGAGTTGTCTACACCACCAAAATAGTGGCTGGATGAAGGCTTTCTATCTTCATAAAGTTGGCTCTATTGGAGTTTTAGCCTAATGGTGATTAAGCCGTTTATCTTTTGAACTTGAATCTCAAATAGGAACTAGTGATTAGTGAAAGGTTGAGCAAACCATCTCGGTAGGTGTTCAATTTAGACACACTTTCTGCGGGCCGTGGCACGTAAGAGATCGGAATTTCCATCACTTTGGAATTTTGTTTGGCGGCGTGAATGGCTAGTGCTGATTCGAAATCAAAACCTCTCGCCCGCTGATCGTAATTTGATATGAACTCATTGGTGAAAGCTCGAAACCCTGTAACGACATCGGCGTATTTTCTTTTGAACAATAGGTTGATAAACCGTGTCATCAATTTATTTCCAAAAACGTGAAAAGGTCGAGAGTTTTGTTCTTGATAAGCGTGGTTCGCAAATCTGTTGCCGGTAACCATGTCTGCGTTGCCCTGAATAATAGGCGTTAAAAGATCATTCGCTTTGTCGATTGGGTAAGTTAAGTCGCAATCGCAAGTCATATAGATATCGGCGTCTATTCGATTTAGAGCTGCGTTCAGTGCGTTACCTTTTCCAGCTAGCGGGGCGTGTATTACTTCACCATTAATTTGAAATTGCTTAATTGCTTGAGCGGCAATATGCCCGGTCGCGTCATCCGAAGCATTATCAATAACAACCAGTTTCGCCTGAGGTACAGAGCGCGAAAATCGCAATAGTGTTTGTTCTATTGTGGAGGCCTCATTTGCCGCGGGCAATAAAATGGCGACTGATTGCTTAACTCTATTTTGGTTTAAACTCACTATTTACCTATATCTATAGTTTTAGAGACGTTGGGTACTGAAAAAATTATGTATGCTAGGCCTAGTGAATAATATACTCTTTTGTCAGTAAGGGATCGTAAAAAGGCAGCTATCGCCGGTTAATCAAGTGAATGTGATTTCCAAATACCAAAGTGAATTTTTACTGGGCTTCGTTGGGTTCTTTCTGCCATTTTTGTTTTCGATTTGGCAGTTCGTAGCCGCTGATTTTGGCGCAGAACTGGTCTCGGCGTATTCTCTAAGTGATGCCGCCTTGTACCATTACTCGGCTTGGTATAAAGCGACTTTCTCCTCAAATAGTTTTGTGTCAGATGTGATCGCGTTATCACCATATGAGCGTTTACTTACGTTGATCATTGGTGTTTTTGGGCAATCAAATACGGTGCCCTTTATTTTGAATGCATTCTTAAGTGGATTGGCATGTCTTTGTATTACGATTACTACGTCCATCTTATTTGGCCGTAAGGCGGCTTGGGTCGCTTTGTTACTATTTAGCTTTTCGGCACCAATATTATTTTTTTCCGGAACGACCTTAAAAACCTTATTAGTGTTGTGTCTTTTATCATCAGCGAACTTAGCAGCTGTGCTGTTTTTAAAACGAGAGAAAAACAGTTGGTGGCTTCTGGCGGTTTTCACTATTTGTCTGATTGTTGGTTCTATTGATCGAATTCATATTCTTACGGCTTTAGTTGTCATGTTACTGATTCTTGCCTGGCCATGTGAGGATAAATCAAAGCTACGTTCACGCAGGCGGTCGGCAATTGTTCTTGGCATGATCTTTGTTGTGTGTTTCGGTGCGTCGTCTATTAAATACGGCTCTGAGCCTAAGTATGTCTCCAGTGTTGGCCTAAATATTTATTTGGGACACAGCGCGCCGAATAATTTTAGTTTGGATGTTGACGGAGTAAAAAATAATATAATCGGTCATCGTTTAGACCCAAAGAAAGTAGCGCAACGCGCGCTTGGTAGAGAGCTAGACCAAGCCGCGGTAAGTGGGTATTGGGTGAGTGAGACCCTTGCCTATATAAAAGAGAATCCAGGCTCTTATTTGCGTGGCCAACTACAGAAAGCGCATCACTTGTTTGCCAAGATAAGTAATTCACTGGTAGGTGAGCGTGTTGATGTTTGGCGAAGTGAACGTTGGCCTTTGAAACTGGCATTTTTTGACTTTGGTGCTCTTATCGCTTTGTTTTGTGTTGGAGTTATACTATTGCGTCGCCGCGGTTACTCGATAGATGCGGTTTACCTAGTCGTTGGCGGATCAAGTTATCTTGCCAGTGTGATGTTGACCATTGTTGTCGAGCGTTACCGCCTTGCTGTGTTTGCATTCATGTTGCCGATAGCCGCTTACGCACTGACTACAATGTTAAGCAATCTTCGTTTGCACAAGAATCTGGTGGCTTTGACAGGGTTAATTTTTGCGATGAGCTATTTATTGATGTTAACAGCGCCGTCGAAGCTCTCAACGAATAGAGAGGAAGTTAGAGGGATGGAGATATCGTTGAGAAATGGTGAAATAAGGGGTTTTTATTCGTTGAGAAGCAGACTCGATTCAGGCACAAGTATTTCAGAGGTGTGCAAGCCACTTGAAAGTTCGCTTAAAAACGCACGTTATGTTTGGGATGTCTCTCGACTGCGTCGAGTTTGTGTTAACTCTGGGCAACTCTAAATGAATTTGAGCGCAATTCTGGGTTTTGGAAAGTCCTATTGCAAAGCCTCGCTTGGATAATCGTTTATCGAATAGTTTTCCCGCTTGATGGTGAACAGCACAGCGGTAACGCGCCCGATAAGGTATTCGGAGCTTACCCAGCCGAATCGACGGCTGTCCATGCTACGACTCGGGTTGTCGCCTAGTAAATACATTTCTCGAGCTTCACTTTGGCCACGTAAAGACGCAACCCGTTTGACTAATACAACCCCCTTTGAATGACGTTTAAATACTACGATTTGCTCATCTTCAAGTTGGTTTTGTTTGACCCAGGTATCCACAAGAATAATGTCGCCAGGCAAGAGCGTTGGTTGCATGGATGGTGAGGGGATGTGATAAAGCTGAAAGCCAAACAAAGCCGCCTTGTTAGTGTGGCCGATCACCACAATAGCAATATGCATACAGACTAAAAATGTCAGTGCCAGCAGTCCAATTCGCGCGTCAACTAGGTTGCGATTCGCCGCGCGGCTTGCATGAGCGAGGGAGCCTAAATGTAAAGCAACTAACCCTAGATTCATTAGAAGAAATAATATTGGGTCAATGATCCATCGTGTAACAGTAAAGACGCTAACCAAGATCAAACCAGATAGAGGAACAAGATAAGATAGTCGCGGTCTTGATGTGGCTAAGTAAGCAGCACCAGGAACGGCGAGAAATAGCGCGCCTTTTGAAATCCAGTTTCGTAAACGTTGGGTCCAAGTCATGCTTATTGAGGGTTCTTTGATAGTGCTTAACTATATCCTAGAATTCTAACGAATATGCGGTTCTGGTAGCTAGAAATTTGGTGAGAGGCTGATGTATTATGGGCGGCGAGCAGAAACCGTTCTAACTAACACTAATAATAGGGTAAACAATGCTTTCAAGAAGGGATGCAATTCAGGGCTTATTGGGCATTGGCGTTGCTGCAACAGCGCTACCTAAAGAGTGGGTCAAGCCTGTTGTCAATCAGATAGTATTGCCAGCGCACGCCATGACTAGTTGCTCAGGTTTTACAACTGAGCCGATCAACGAGTCAATTACTATTACTGTCACCAGTGCTGAAATACAGGGCCCGATTGTCGTTGCACGAAACGGTGGCTCAACGTTTAGCGGCAGTGATACGACCACGATTGATAGTTGCCGAGACGGTCAAAATCTTACGGTTGAGGTCAACTTTAGTGGTGAATTGGATTCGGCGAATAATCAAATCACGGGTGACCTTACGATTATTCAACGCTGTGGGCCTGATTTAGTGTGTGAACAAATAAGTACATACTCCGCAACTCAGGCACCGGTAGATTCTGGTAGTGACCTTGGCGACTATGAGGGCACGGTCATCGGCACGCTGCGGTGTTGTGATGATTTTTCGTAGCTAAACTGATTACGCATATAATAAAGCATTCGTTATGCGTTCACTTCACCTTCTCGATTATCTAGCCATCGCGGTGTATTTCTTAGCGCTGTTTTCTGTAGGTGTATGGGTGATGCGTTCAAAACGCGGCCGGGCTGGGGAGGTTGATTCGTTTCTTGCGGCTGACCGCAATATGAACCTGATTCAAACCACTAGTTCCACGGCGGCCGGTGACTTGGGCGGTGGATTTAGCATCGCAATGGGAGGCTTAGGCTTTACCTTAGGTATATCAGGCTCTTGGTTGATCGCCATGTCTGGTCTTAGCATTGTTTTAGCGTCGTTTTTTATGGTGCCGAAGGTCAAACGTTGGGCCGACAAAATGCAGGGTTTGACCACCGGCGATTTGTTCGAGTGTCGTTACGACAGACGAACAGGCACATTGGCAGCGGTTGTTATTGGTTTGGCCTGGCTTGCGTTTGTTGGTGGGCAAATTATCGCTGGGGGCAAACTCATTCAGGTAACGTTGGGCATAGATCTTGGTCTTGCGATTATTGTTGTTGGCGGCATCATTCTAGCCTATACCACGATGGGAGGCCTTAAGGCCGTAATCTATACCGACGTTTTTCAAATGTTGGTGCTCATGGTTGGAATATTGCTTATTGTGGTTCCAATTGGATTGATTAAAGTCGGTGGGCCGATTGCTTTATTTGAAACCTTAGCCAGCAACCCAGAAACGGCCACCATGGTTAACTGGGGGGAGGCTGGTTGGAAACAGATCCTAGGCTGGTTCTTCTCTGTTATTCCAATTTGGTTTATTGCGATTGTAGGTTTGCAACGGATTGTTGCGGCTCGCGATGTTAAAACCGCGCAGCGCGCATTCTTTCTTACCGGAGTACCAATAGAGTGGCCGTTGTTCGCTATTGGCAGCACGTTAGTCGGGATGTTTGCTCGTGTTTTGATGCCCGAGTTGTCTGACCCAGAGTTGGCGACACCAATGATGATTATTAACTTGCTGCCGATTGGCGTGGCTGGGTTTGTTATTGCTGCATACATTGCTGCGGTGATGTCTACGGCGGACTCATGCCTAATTGGTCCAGCAGCAATTTTTACGAATGACGTCTACCGTAAATATTTCAACCCAGGTGCTTCTGAACTGCAGTTGGTTGCGGTGGCTCGATCAGCCGTTGTCATACTAGGCTTTGGCGCAATTGCAACGGCTTATTTAGTTCCAAGTGTGCTCGATCTTATTCTATACGCCTATACTTTCAGCGCAGCAGGTGTATTTTTTCCGATGTTAGGTCTTCTTTTTTGGCCGCGGGCGACGGCTTCAGGCGCGTTTTGGAGTATTTTGTTGGGCGGCACTTCGGCACTGGTTTGGATTGCATTTTCAGAGCCGTTTGGTTTTGCGGCGTCTTACATCGGGTGGTTCGTCTCGCTGCCGTCATTGGTGCTCATATCATTGATGACGGAGCACAGCAGCAGTGAAGATCTTGAGACATTTTACCAACCGCAACGGTAGCGCCTTTTATCGAGCAAGATTGTTGTTTAACCCGCTGCATCTTATCCAACAATCCGTGGCCAGAGCTCTGAATCGATCGGCCCTCCAGCGGGAATATCAGGCATTGGCGGCATTTCCTGCAAACCTTCGCGAGGGTGAAAAACAACATCGTCGCCGGTCCAACGTGATGTGTAGGCTCTGCGCCGGTGGTCGTTGCTTTGATTGCCAGGGGCACCGTGCACGGTTAAGCCATGGTGGACAGTGCAGTCACCTGGTGAAAGTTCGAACTGTGCGATTTCAAGTTCGCCTCGCATCGACTCAATGTCTGGAACCTCTGGAATGTTCTCCGTGTACTGGCTGTTGCTACCAAAACTTGCCGGGCGAAATTTTTTCCCCCAACGGTGAGAGCCCTTAACGTATTCCACGGCACCTGTTTGCGCGGTCACTGGGTCGAGTGCGAACCAAAGTGTGCAAATCTGGCTGCCATTAATTGGCCAATAGGTCATGTCGTGATGCCACGGGGTTTTTAAGGAGGTACCAGGCTCTTTAATCAACCATTGGTCAAAAAAGATATTGATCTTCTTTGATTGCATAAGCGATGCTGCGATTAATGCTGCAGGCGAGTTAAATACAAAGTCTTTGCAATCTTGGTTGCGAGTCCAAACAAATGTGTCATGAAAAAAACGCCCTGTATCGCCATGTTCTTCTGCCAGTTCGGCGTGAAGTTCTCCAGGGTTGGCTAGTGAATCTTCAGCTGATATACGCATTTTCTCAACCCAATCATCGCTAAACATTTCACGCAAACAAACTACGCCATCTGTTTGAAATATTTGAATTTCTTCGTCCGTAATATCTCTGTGTAAACCCGTTATCGCCATTGTTCTTTTCCTTCAACTGTATAGTGTTGGGTACTAGACTCTACGTGTCAGCCAAGGGTGTGGTCAAGCAAAAGTGTGCCTCGGTAGTTAGCTGGCAGTGAATGTTACACAATCTATTTGATTTGTGATCGAGCGCATGCGAATAAGGGAGAATTTATAAACTGGGCAGGTTAAAGTAAGGCATCGCAAACCTAAACTGTTTCAAAAGTGTGTGATGTCTAACTTAGAAAAATTTGATCACCTTGTTGTGGTGATGTTTGAAAATCGTTCGTTGGATAATTTGTTTGGTTATTTGTACGAAAACGATCAACCAAAGAAAGTTCTGCCTGAGGGAAGTGACCTGCAATTTGATGGTGTAGCCGATAAGCCACTTAGTAATCCTTACGCAGTTGGTGATAGTGTTGGAGTCGCGCCGGTGAGTAGAGCGGCGTGGCAAACCGCGCTGGATATGATTCAACCGTTTCCAGATCCTGGCGAGACGTATCCGAATATTTTCCGCCAACAATATAACCAGGTATTTGATTGCAAAAACCCACAACCATTACCAGACTCTGGTGATATGTCGGGCTTTGTTAATGACTATGCAGATGTGGTGCAATCGACCGAAGGTTGGAACGATGTTCCAGACATTGATACGTTTGATTTCACTAAAATTATGCATTGTTTTCCGCCTGAAGCGGTACCTGTGTTAAGTGGGATCGCGAAGCAATTCGCGATTTCGGATGAATGGTTTTGCTCGGTGCCCAGTCAAACATTTACTAATCGCAGCTTCGCCAATTCGGGGCAATCTCATGGGTTTGTGAATAATAGTGATTACGTAAAATGGTTGGAAAACGACGCGCCGACGATATTTAATCGTTTAAGTGATGCGGGTAAGCAATGGCAGGTGCTCTGGGATAAGCAAGATATTGTTGGTTCGTTTACGCGCATACTACACCCCACGCTTTTTTCCCATGAATTTGATGATAACTTTGTTGAATACGAAGAGGAAAATCTCGGAGAAGTGTTGCAGGGTGACTTACCCGAATACACGTTTATTGAACCGCGCCTTATCTTTAATCATAACGACATGCACCCAAGTGTGTCTCTGAATCCTGATGTGGCTTCGAGTATCAATGCAGGCGAAGAGTTACTAAATACTATTTATAACGGTATTAAAAATAATCCTAATCGAGATCGGATCCTATTAATGATTATGTTTGATGAAGCAGGTGGAACATATGACCATGTTTGGCCTAACCACAAAGCTACTCCTCCGCTTGTTAACCCATCTTATGAACTTGAATGTGGGTTTGATTTCTCACGTTTTGGTATACGTGTACCGGCATTGTTTATTTCTTCGTATGTGGAAGAGGGCACGGTGATACGTTCGCCGTTGAGTGATACTCCGTTTGACCACACTTCGCTTATCAAAACGATTTGTAACCGTTGGGGTTTACCGTCGCTCACTGATCGCGATGCAGCGGCCGCTGATGTTAGCTCGGTGCTCAGCCGAGAGACCCCGCGTGAAGAGTGGCCTGAATTTGAAGCTCGCTCCTTGCCGGTGATTAAGGAGCCTATCTTGAACCACTCGATAAAGTCCGGCTTACAACGTGAAATTATCAATCTTATAGTCGGTATTTTGAAAAAAGATGTTTCTAAAATTCATGACTTTCATGATTTCGTGACGTTTTCGGAAAAAGAAGTTAGAAAGCTGATGCGCGCTTTTGGTCGAAAGTAAGGTATGTATTATCGTGTTTAAATGTTTTTGCTTCGAAGAGGGGCAATACTCGAAATAGGTCTGCGCAGGTGAACCTCTGATAGATGAACAGATTAGTTCAAATTTTTCCAGTTGCGGGGCAGCTGACACTCTATAGCCGTGACAAGTTAAGCAGTGATCTGGTTGCCGCGTTGTTGGTGAGCCTAATTTTAATACCACAATCTTTAGCGTATGCGATGTTGGCTGGGTTGCCACCAGAATTGGGCTTGTACGCGAGCACCTTGCCGATTGTGATTTACGCACTCTTTGGCTCCAGTACTACTTTGGCCGTTGGGCCAGTTGCCATTGCGTCAATAATGACCGCGTCGGCGCTTGGCTCTGTGAGCGCTCAGGGCATCATTGATTACATTGATGGTGCAATTATGCTGGCATTATTGTCTGGTGCGTTTTTAACATTGCTTGGAATCTTTCGCTTTGGGTTTATTGCCAATTTCTTATCACACTCAGTGGTGGCCGGGTTTATCACAGCGTCTGGTTTTCTGATTGCGATAAGCCAACTCAAGCATATTGTTGGTGTAGATGTTAGCGGCCATACTTTTTATACCCTTGTTCAATCGTTACTCGGAGCTTTGAGTAATGTCCACGTGTTGACGATGTTAGTAGGCTCGGCTGCATTGTTGTTTCTGCTGATTGCCCGAAGATGGGCCGATCCCTTGCTACGCACGCTCGGCTTATCAGCGTCGATGGCTGATTTGGTGGCTCGGGCTGCGCCTGCCTTTGGTCTTGTAATTACAACTGTGGTCGTTGCCACAATGGGCCTAGATAAAGAAGGTGTCGCTATTGTAGGTGAAATACCGGTTGGATTTGTTAGTCTAGGGCTTCCATCGTTTAGCTTTGAAGCAGCTAAAGCGCTAGCGTTGCCGGCGGTTTTTATTTCGATCATTGGTTACGTAGAATCAATCTCAGTTGGGCGCACCTTAGCCACAAAACGGCAGGAAAAGTTGGATCCAAATCAAGAGCTAATTGGCTTAGGCGGTGCCAACGTAGCGTCTGGTTTGGTTGGCGCTTTTCCGGTAACGGGCGGCTTGGCAAGGTCGGTAGTCAATTTTGACGCTGGAGCCAAAACGCAATTGGCCGGTATTTACACTGCAATCGGCATTACCCTATCATCTTTTTTTCTTACTCCGTTTTTATATTATTTACCAACCGCAATGTTAGCGGCAACGATTATTGTTGCCGTGCTGTCTTTGATCGACTTGTCGATAGTAAAGCGCAGTTGGAACTTCTCTAAAAGTGATTTCGTTGCCGTTTTAACGACATTCGCAGTGACTTTGCTGTTCGGCATAGAGTCCGGAGTTGCCAGTGGCATTGTGGCTTCGATCTTGTTGCACCTTTATCATACTTCGACCCCGCATATAGCGGAGATCGGCATACTTCCAGATTGTGAGACGTTCCGTAACGTTAAACACTATTCGGTACAAACGGGACCGACGTTCGTATCATTGAGAATTGACGAGAGCTTGTTGTTTACCAACGTTAATTACCTTGAGGAATACGTTGATGAATTACTCCGAGCGCGCCCTGATGTTAAAGACATCGTATTACATTGTGGCGCGATTAATACCATAGACCTAAGCGCACTTGAAATGCTTGAAGCGCTAAATGTTCGTATGTTGAATCAAGGTGTTAAGTTGCATTTATCGGAGCTTAAAATCCCAGTAAAGAAGCTATTAGAAAAAGCTAATTTTATAGAACAACTTGGCGGCACAGAATATTTGAGCCAATACGAAGCTTTTCAAGATTTGCAGAGCAAAGTTTGATCTAAACTTTGATCCACGCAATGAAGCTAGCTGAATAAAGCGCGAATCTATTTATTCCTGTAGCTGCTTCTTTTAAACACTTTTTGTTTATCGATAGCTTTGAGCGCCTCGTGCTTACCTTTTTCTTCTTTAACTATTTCCTGAAGTCGTTGTTCGGCCAATTTGGATTGGTAGTTCCCTAGTGTTTGGATCGCGGTATTCCTAACTTGCTCGTTCTGTTCTTTGCTGGCTTCTATAACTGCGGCAATACTGTTTTCATCCGAATAGTTTGCGAGTGACTCAATTGCGGCTGCCCGCACTTCTGGGGATTTACTTTTACTGGCGGACAGTAAGCGATTATTTACCCATTTTGAATCTTGTTTCGGGTTTTGCCCGAGCGCGCGAATGAGGTTTACTTTTACGCGTGTACTGCTGTTGTCGTAAATACGCTCGACCGAGTCACTCAATTCACTGGCTTTGCGCTTCGACAAGCCCTTGATTGAGAGCTGTTGAACTTTACTATTACTATCGCTCAAGGCTTCTAGCAACATCTCTTGAGCTTTGCTGTCATCTGAGTTTGATGCTTGCGCTACGGCCGTTTCGCGAACATGTACAAGTTTGCTATCGAGTTTTCGTTCAATGGTGGCCGGCACAAAGGTCATCTTAGCGAGTGAATTATGCGCCGCCTCGCGTACCCTTAAGTCTGTAGCGCTTTCGAGTATTTTCCATATGGATTTAGCCGAGCTTGGAGTATCAATCTCAGCCAACGCCTCAATAGCGGCAACTACAAGCTTGGGTTGTTTATACTCAAGAGCTTGATCGAGTACGACTTTTTCTAACTGCGTCACCGAAGACTCTGATTTCATTTGACCAAGTGCTTTGGTTGCGGCGATAGCTTCGTCGGGCGATTTGTTGCCATAAACTAGGCTATTAAGAATGGACGCCGCGTCATTACCGCCAAGTTCACCTAGCGAGCTTATTACGGCTGAGCGTACTTTAATGTTTGCTCTAGTGCTGTCAGACAACGCGTTTTTGAGTAATTCAATATTTGCACTTTTTGCTGACTCGGGCGCTGAATAGCCTAAGGCGTGGGCAATGGTGGTTAGCGTTCTTTCGTTGTTTTCAAGCTTAAAGCGCGCAAGCAAGGCATCATTGATCGCATTGGAAGGCGCCAAGTTAGCGAGTGTTGATGCTGACTGAGAGCGAACTTCTGGGTTTGGGTCGCTGAGCGCAGTGACATACAGCGGAGTGTCAGCTTGCCGCGCAAAGCGCGAGAGCGCGAGAAGGATAATGCGCCTAACGTCTCCATCACGTTCAGAATTAAATGCGTTAACGAGAAACTCTGGCGTATTTGGGTCATTGGATTGTGCCAGTGCCACATAGGCGGCTTCTCGAACCAACGAGCTTTCATCACTGCTTGCTTGTTTTAACGCGGCCATATCTTCAG
Organism: uncultured Arenicella sp.; assembly: GCA_937989675.1. GTDB lineage: Bacteria > Pseudomonadota > Gammaproteobacteria > Arenicellales > Arenicellaceae > Arenicella. The sequence continues at coordinate 12,117 of CALKRK010000173.1, forward strand.
TTTGTAACGGTTTGGCTGCACGACCGAGCGCAACGACGGCGCTGCGGCGAAGGCTTGCGGAATCCGATGTTGTTGTGGCTATTGTAATAAGCGCCTGTTTTGCCGCTTGCTCCTTTGTGCGTTGACCTAAGGCGTTAATCGCGTTGCGCCGAATCTGCAATAGTTGCGAAGAAGTCATTGATATGGTGGAAGCTGCGCTTGGGCTAGCCGCTATTTTCTCCGCGAATGAAATGAAACTTTTTCGCAGCGCGGCGCTTTTCGATGATGCTGATTGATAGTCCAGGAAATTTCGATTAAGTGAATCGAAGTTACTTGCTTGAGTATATCTTGCCTCGTAAGCGTTGTTATTCTCTACTGGTATAAATCGAAACCTCGCTTTTTGATGTAGAGGGATGGTTAACGCGGAGTACTCTAGTGCCAATGAAGTTGGCGCATTCAGCTTGGTTAGTAAATTGTCAGCCGATATTTCTTCGTTACTAAGAGTGTTCGCTGAACGTGTGCTAACCACGTCTGAGAGGTGCGTTATCAACGATTCAGCCACCAGCTCGCTTCGCCACTCGCTAAAACGAGTTTCTGGGTTGCGGCTTTGGGTGCGGATGGCATCCGGGTCGCACACTTGGAGTATTTCAATCGGGGCCCAGCGTTTACCAATACTGTAAGCAAGTTCCTCGATATTCGGTTCGTTATAGGCTGAACGTTTACCTCGAGCACAACTGGGATAGGTTATCAGCGACGGCCCGCTTTCAACCTGCGAGAGCCAGCGTTGAATCGTTGACCATGATAGATGTTTCCAACGATCTTCTGGATTCGTGCCTGCTGGTAAGTAGTACAGATTCGGGTCTTTGGAAACTGGTAGGCTAATATGCACAAATAACTGATCATAAGAATTTAGCTCCTTAGCTAATTCAAACATGGCCGCTTCAATGTTCTCGGCGGTGGCGTTTCGCCCAGTCACTGCTTTTACTTGAAAGCCATATTGATCTGTCAATACGCCAGCCAGCTGCGAAGAAGGCCCGGTTGCCTGGTTACTGACAATGAGAGCAAAACTGCGAGTTTCGGTTTGTTGTGGTGCGAGAGAAGCAGCATCGGCATTCAAAGCCACTAACAACAAGACGGAAATTATCGGAATAAAGTAAAGTTTCATATGCCCGATCTCACTGATTGAATAGTTCGTTATGCTTACTCGCAAGGCTTGCGAGGGAGTTTCCGTCGACCCCTTGAGTCTGAATCGACGTTAGTGCCTGAATCAATTGTCGCGTAATAACATCGGGCTCGATTTTTTCCTCAACGCTAGTTTTCATATCTGTGATAGCGGTAAGGTAGGCTGATTTTATATCCCAGTCTAGGTTGGCTCGCGCTACGGACTCAATTTCAGATAAAAGGCTAGTTAATACGATAGCCTGTTCGGTAAAATCCTCGACCGCTGCATCAAACATATGCCAGTTAAGCTGGTTAATACCGGCATTACTAAATGGTCGTTGTTCCAGATTCTTGGCGGCAGCCATTTGTTCGATGGAGGTATTCATTTGAGTCCACATTTCGTTAAGTGAAATCCTCCCGTCGCGAGGGCTGTTGTCAGATTGTGGGTTGTTTAATACATCAAGCAATGCCTTGGTAAACATACCATGACCGCCAAAATCAGGGTCTTCGTAGGCAGGGCCACGTGCGGCGGCAAATATAACCAAACCATTAGGGGTAACGTTTTGTAAGTTGCTTACCTCCTCAGGGAATAGGTCACGTTCGTTGACCTGAATAGTGGCTTCTCCGGTAATGTCGCGTTGGCCGTTGCCATCCACGGCATTGCCGGCGTCAAAATCCCCACTATAACAATGATCGAGAATAAGTATTTTTTCCTGTGCGCCGATCTCGTTGATGTACTCAATAATGTGGTTTAGTCGAATACCATCGGAAATCAAGTTTTCGACCGTCGCGTCGGTGGTTACCCAATAGGTACGACCATTGCCGCGAATATCGCGAACCCCGTGGCCGGCAAAATATATAAGAACCTTGTCGTTGGGCGTTGCTTTAAGTGATAAACGATAGAGCTCTCGAATAATTCGCTCCCGGTCTGCTGCGCTATCGACGACTGGGGTAGTGTCCCAACCGCGATCAAATAGCAACTTTTCCATGCTTATTGCGTCGTCCTTAGCAAACTGAAGCTCTTTTTTAATTAGGCTGGAACTTGTGTATTTGTTTATACCAATTAACAGGGCATATTTCTTCTGCTCCTGAGCTAGTAACCCAGTACAAAAAAGCAGGCAAGCTGCCAATACTAGAAATTGTAGACGTTTCAACTGACCCTCCGTTTGTTTCCAGTTAAATTCATACCAGTTGATCGCGCAAACGTGTAGAGATGTCGAGCTCTATTAGCCTCTGCCGAATCCTTACGACGTTAGCCTCGCTACGATTGCCCCCAACTAAACCATCAATTAGGCTGGCGAGTCTTTCATCGTTGGCATAGTGATACATAATTTCAGACTCAAAGTGATCGACCTCTTTGAGTTCAACTCCAGCTTCGGTTGAAAAAATACGCAGATAATCGCTTTGCGCCAGAGCCAGGCTGCTGGTATCTGGATAGAGTGACCACCAAAGCGGCAATTGTTCAACCTCTGTGACCCGCTCAGTGCTGCGAGTGGCCTGATCTTGCTGTGCGGCGTGAATCAGCGGCAGCTCCAATAACTTCTTTGCATCGACAATCCCTGCACCAAATTTATCCGAATTCCAACCGGCGTTCTCGGCACATGCCACGGTGTCTGGTAACTGTTCATCGCCGGGCCGCCAGGATGATTCGGCCAGCATTTCAATTAATCTTTGTGTTAGCTTCCCCTCACTTTTTAGGCGTTCAAAGTCATCGCTACCTTTGTGTTTTGAAATCCATAGTGCGACCACACCGGCGGTTGTTGAGGTGGCGTAGGTAGTGCCAGTACCCATTCCAGTTATTGGTTCACTAAGGTCTTTTGAATTCATTGTGCCACGCCATACCGATTCGCCAGGTGCGGCGATATCAACCCCTTTGCCTCGAGAACTGTGTATCCAGGGTTTGCAATCTGCGTTTATTGCGGCCACAGACAGCACCGATTTAAAGCGGGCGGGCCAAACGACGGTGCGCACATAGTTTCCGGCTGCGGCCACAACGATGAAACCGCGTTCCTCGGCTTTTTTAACCGCGTTCCAGAGTGTCCAACTTGGAGGGCCGCCCATGGCGATGGACGCTAGATCGGTCTTTACTTTCACGCGCGTTCGATCATCTCCAGACGCGTCTAACAGCGCTCTTGCTAAACGCTTGGTGTTGAAGTTTACGACCGATGAATTGATCCTCAATGGCACCAGCTTTGCGCCTTGGGCGATTCCGGTAGGGCACTGCGTTACACCTTCAAGTTGGCAACCAGCTTCGCTGATTATAGCGCTGCTGCTACCGGTGCCATGCGATGGGTTTGTCAGCCAAGCTGAATCTACGATATCTCTTGGGTCATGATTGTCGTTGTGATAGTTGTAGCCTTTCTCAGGTAATAAGGGTCTTTCTCCCGGTTCGCCCCATATCTCAGCGTGTTGTATGTAACCAGTATCTGGATGTGCCACGATTACGCCCGCCGCTTCATCTCCGGTAGGCTTACCTGCAGCGCGCAAAATTTCCCAAGCTTTGGGCACGTTGGCGTACTTTAAGCTCCAGGTGTCATCTTCTTTAGCACGCTGAATTGGTTCACTGCCGCCTAAACCTCTTGTGCTTGGGTCGCCGGGCAGAGGAGCGCTACTCGAATTTGGCAAATCATTTTGCAGCATGGGTTCGACACGCGTTGCGCCAGTGTCATCCATAATGTCATAGGCCTCATCGAAGGCGGAACCAACCGAATCTACGCTGTTATTACCGGATCGAACACGAGGAGGGGTTATCGCCCTCATTTCCGGGGCGTCAAATATCTCGTTGATCTCATAACAACTGCCGCCAACATTGGCGCCACATATTGATCGTGTTCCACCAGAGCTGAGCCTTGAAGCTGATAATGATGCCGATTCTTCATCCTTAAAAATAGCCGAAAAACCGTCAAGTTCGGCACTGGATTTAAACACTCTGAGAACGCTTTGTTTTGTCGCCCAGCCGTTCACTGCTACGGTTATCAGGTCGCGAGTTTGCCCGGAGGCGTATTGATCGATGTAGGACTGCAGCGGGCTTTGTGTGCTTGGTGATGGCGTTGGGGTCGCACTGCGTGCGAGTGGGTTTAACCTAAACGCAGAAGCTTGGATTGGCTGAGTGGTCACAATCGCTTTTATGTAATCTGTAACAGAATCTACGCCATCTGGAACGCCTGCTGTGAGTTTGCGTGTCAGCGTTTGCCCGGGTGGCAGCGGGTCAGCAGTGTTTGCGGGCGGGTATAAAACCGCGATCTTGCCTTTATCCGTAAGGTCGAGAAGAATAGGGTGGATGTTTTGCGAACTGTTATTCGTCAGGCTGATTTCAATTTCTGCACCATGCGGAACTTCGGCGCCGATGCCGCTGCGAGACGAACCTTCTACTCGCTTAACGCTGAAGTCAAAATCGATATCTGGAGATGGGTTACGCATTGAAAGAACAGCATGCCAACGCGCCCAGTGAACGATGGATGAAACAACTTTGCTGATCGCGTCGTCGTTGTCGAGCGCCGTTTTGGCAATTACCGCGTTGCTATTGTTATTCAATACAAAATCAGCGGTTTCACCAACTTGCTCAATGCGGCCTATTGCCTGCGCTTCATTGGCGGTATCGAGTAAAAGAATAGAATCATGGTCTGCGAGGCCCGCTTTGATTTTGCTACTAAGCTCGCCCGCTGGGAGGTCTAGAAAGACTCTAAATTGAAAGTTGGGCGATTTTATTTCCTTCAATACAGCGCGAGCTCCGGGAGGAATAGTGCCCGATAAGATCGACGCCTTTGATTCAAATGCTTCAACTTGAGTGATCCGAACTTTCGCTATGCTCGGTATCGAACCGTCGAATATTTTGGTTCCAGGTGGGAATACATCCATCTCTGAGTCAACGCCTAATCCAAACACCTCGCCAGCTGCGATGGTTGCGATACCGGCTTGGTCAGATGGGTATAGTAGCAGGTGAGGTTGTGGCAGTAGCTCCTTTACTCCAAACACCGCGGTGTCGATGCCAACGCCTTCTATTTGCGGATGTTGGTCACTGAAGTGCGCCGTTACCGCCGACGAGGTTTGTTCCATCATGTCGCGATAGGTCGCTTGCGCGCCTGCCGATTGTAAAGCGCTCATCAAAAAATAAGTTAGGGCGCCGTGTTTGACATTATTAAACCGAGTTTCATTAGACAATTCATTCGACTTCGAGCCGGAGATCAAGACGTAATTCGCGCTGGGTAATCTAAAATCATCTATGTCTTCCTCACCCTCAAGAGCACGAGTTGTGGACGCTGGCGGCTGCCGTAGATCGGCTTCGACGAACCGCGCGGTCCGTTCAAGGCCCGCCGCATCGAGTGCGCGTGCAGCGGTACCCGAATGACAGCTATCTAGAATAAGCACAACATTGGGTGTTTTCGCTGAAATTTCCTGCATCAAGCTATTGATTTGATCATCGCTAATATCGAAAACATTACCTTGGCGAGAATCGTGAGGCACGATGGTTTCGTCTAAGCGGTCTTCTTCGTCACCATTTGTGTCTAGCATTTGAGATCCATGGCCGCTGTAATGAATGAAGGCTACGTCCCCCGGTTTTGATTGGCTCAAATGTGCGCGAATGGTGTCGATAATGCCTTTGTGAGTGGCTTGAGAGTTTGTTAGTGAAACTACGTTTTCAGGTTCGAAATCGAATTTACCAATCAATACAGATTTAACGAGCTCAACGTCATTAACCGCACCGTTAAGATCGGAAATTTTGTCGTTTGCTAGGTAGTCGTCGATACCAATCAGCACTGCACGTTTGACTGGAGTTCTTTCAGATTCTTGATTACTGAGTTGAGGTTGGCCTACAGCGATCCGTACGACTCCAAGCGCCAGCAAAAAGCACAGCGCAGCCACTATCGAAATTTTCCTACTCATTTGTGTTCCTCCCATTCCTTTCAACACAATTCTATTGACACGACGATCCACCAAAACCGTGTCAACACACAACTATATGCTAGATATTTGTATAGTAGCTAAGATAGCCCATGGGGTTGGCGAATGCAATAAATCCGCATGGTTTGGAGATTGTTAGAACTAGCGTAGCGGAAATTTTGAGCGTTATTGCACCAGGTGCTGCAGCCTAGTCAATCAAAATTACTTTCAACGGCCCAGGAGTTCTAATTAGCATGATTGCGCCGGATTTGGTGCCGGACTCTGGCCCGCTGTGAACGATGCCGGGTGGGCGATAGAAATAGCCGCCAACACTGTAATGCTTGATTTGCGTACCTTGTGGGAGCCTCTCAGCTAAGGTGAAATCACCCTTAACAATATAGCCTTCCTCAGCGACATCATGCATTTCCCAAGGTATGTTCACCCCCGGCTCTACGGCTATCAAATAGGTGCGCGCCCCCGTTATGGGGTGTTGTTTGAAGTGCTTTATTTTTAAGGGTACATCTTCGCGGCCTGCTTCTTCCATGGCGGTGCCTGCAACCCAGGTTAGGGATTTATTCGCTATGTGTGTAAGTGAGTTACCCGTTTTGCTAGCGCTTATTGAAGTTGGCTGACCGCCGTCGAAAAATATCAAGAAATGCGCTTGCTCAGCGCTACTGTTGCTGGCTGAATAGATTTCATCGCCATGCTCTAAACTAAGGAAGTCACCTTTGTCAGCTTTAATGCCATTGAGCCTTAACTGGCCCCGCAAAATAATTA
>CALKRK010000174.1 GCA_937989675.1 uncultured Arenicella sp.
GTCACAACTATCGGAATCGATGGACTTTCCGATCACCTGCGTCGGCGTACCTAAAACCATCGACAATGATCTACCGTTCACCGATTGCTCACCAGGTTTTGGCTCGGTGGCGAAGTACGTTGCGGTATCAATTTTAGAAGCGTCAATGGATGTAGCGTCAATGAGTTCCAGTTCCACGAAAGTATTTATCATGGAAGTCATGGGTCGTCATGCGGGTTGGATTGCGGCGGCTTCAGGTTTAGCCGCAGATCAACGAGGCTTGGGCCCAGACCTTATCATTTTTCCTGAAGTGGATTTCGACGAGCAAGCTTTTTTAGACAAAGTTGCGAAAACTGTCGAACAAAAAGGCCAATGCAGTATTGTTGTGTCTGAAGGAGCACATACGGCCGATGGCCGTTTTCTAGCCGACTCTGGCGTTAAAGACGCTTTTGGCCACGCTCAGCTGGGCGGCGTTGCGCCGGTTGTTTCAAACATGATTAAGCAAGCTTTAGGGCTTAAATGCCATTGGGCGGTATGCGATTACTTACAAAGGGCCGCACGCCATATCGGCTCGCAAACGGATGTCGATCAGGCCTACGCTTTAGGCCAAGCGGCCGTAGAGTTTGCGGTCGCTGGAAAGAATGCCGTTATGCCAACCATTGTGCGTACGAACAATAATCCATATACCTGGGAGATTGGGCACGCACCGCTGGCTGACGTTGCCAATGTGGAAGAAAAAATGCCAAGCAACTACATTTCTGACGACGGTTTTTTCATTACACAAGCCTGTCGAGACTACCTAGCGCCACTCATTCAAGGGGAAAGCTACCCAAGTTATACTGATGGCATCCCTGACTACGTTGTTTTAAACAAACAAAAGGTAGCAAAGAAGCTACCGCCTTTTACGATATCGCAATAGATATTAATCCGGGAAAGAAATAAGCGATTGAGGAAAAGATTGTCAGTATCTTCACTATGTCTATTGAAAGCCTATTGAGATACTGACTGGCATGCTATCTCTAAGATGAGCTAAATCCAATTAGCCCTATGTTCTTTTTCTAGCGGCGATCTCTTTTTCTAGCGGAGACCTATGGCGGTGGACAGCCACCAGGGCCGACGCGGAAAACACCTTCGCAACCACTCTCACCAGTACCAAAAGTTGGCCCAAGTGTTACGTCGCGAACATCCCCATAGAAAATCAGCTCAGGCTTTTCATAAGGCCGAGCGCCGTTTGATTCTTGATTAGAATCCGATTGTGATTCCACAGCAGCATCCCCCGCATTCATGGCCACATAACCCTTATTATTCGTCATCTTGTGTTTTTTCATTGATCTGCCCCAACTCGCAGTGCACAGGATTGTAACATACCGATTTCCAGTATTCATAGTATCCGCAACGCCACTGTATAACATTAACTTGCTGTTTTTCCGTAGAATTGTGCTCAAAGTAACACTCTTTAACAAAATGTGACCAATTCGGCGAGCTGGAAGCAAACCATTTCAGGTTTTTGTTGTCCTTTTCAATTCCAGCTTCAATAATGGCGCTAAAGTCCGTTTTATCGTTTCTTGCCAGTAACTCGGGGCTCAATTCAGCCGCAAATGCACGCTTGATTATTGGCCGCTTAGTTAAATTGAAATAAAGCTGGTCACTGGGTATTGCCAACATAAATTCACATAAGTCTCGGTCTCGATACGGGTAGCGTCGTTCAATGCCGTATTTCGCCTCCATGTAACGGCCATGCGCCATATCTTCACCAGCAAACCCATCCATTACCACTTGCCACTGCTCCGGGCGCAGCGCCGTTCGGCTCTCTTTTTTTAACCAATGCGACTGTTTGACGAGCAACGCAGCGATACTATCTTGTAGGCAATCAGTTGGGTAAGGTTTGCTTCGGTTACGCAAGCAATTGAGTTTTTTAACCACCGGCAAAGGTTTAATGAAATAGTGTTTTAGCCACCGAGTCTTAGGCAAACTTGACCGCCAAAAGCGCTTAAATTCAGCCGCAAAGTCTTTCCAACGGCGGGCTTTGACTAGCTCGTAAAATATACCTTGCCCATATTCATATAGAAGATCACCATGGATGCCAGTTAACAGTGTTTTGACTCCTGCCTGTTGGGCACGGCGAAATGTTTCTTGTTGAAACTCAGAATAAGGTATTCCAAATGGGAAAACTGGGTTTACATGAGTATCGTTGTCAAACTTAGGCCAAACATCATCGCAATTGATCATGACCTGTTCGATGTTAAATTTATCGCAAATTGGGGATGAATATGAGCGCTCATCAAGCTCTGGATAATTCTCAAATATCCAAGAAAAGGCATGTAAATTTGCTTCCTGCAGCTGTGCGGCCGCAATCGTCATCGGGACCGAGTCCAATCCACCGCTGAGCATAGTTCCAACCGCGCCAACTGATCGTAACCGCCGCCGCACCGCTTGTGTTAGTAGGCGCTTAAATTCAAGTGCATAGGCTTGATCATCCGCCAGCCGCACGCGTTTGGTAGGGTCTGGCCGGTAAAAGCGATGGAACTCACAACCGCCATCGCTTAACCGTAATAGCTCCCCTGGGTTTAACGGATGGACCTTGGCAATAGTGCTGCTCGGTCGCGCCTCCATCTCATTCATCAGAATGCGGGCGGCTTTCTCATCGTTAAGCTCATATGGCACTGCGCCGTGAGTCACAATCGCAAGCTCGTAAGTGGCGATTAATACAACATTATCATCGATGTAATACGCCAGATACCTTCCCCCCATGCCATCGCGGGCAGCAATCAGCGAGTCTTTATGTGGATCAAATAAAACAAACACATATGGGCCAATCACCTCCTCTAACTCTGCCTCACCAAAACTCTGAAGATATTTGAGTAGCAACGCTGCATCACTAATGTCACCGCTAACTGCGCCGCCCAGCCTGCTTAAAATCGCCTCGCGATTATCAATACGGCCATGGAACACAAACCAGCGCCCGTCTTCGGTGGCTAGCGGTTGTCGCTCGCCCTGCTCTTCGGGCACTGTCCACTGGCTCTGATAAGCAATCGCAAAATGCGACTGCACTATCAAAGAATTAGCATCCTGCCCGAAGTGCTGAATGCCCCGCATCATGCGCTCTGCAACCGCTTGATCAAAAGCGGCACGCTGTCGGTTAATCGCAATAAAGAAAGCACTCATTGGCGCATTCTAACAGGTGTTCTTAAAGTGCAATATCAGTAACAAGATCATCGCTAAAAGCGCTGTCCGGAAACCTTCTACCTACAGATGATTTATCTACAAATATGACTAAAATCAAAAAAATTGCGAATGCGAATGAAAATGATTGGCATTTGCAAAAAAAGGAAGATATAGTACGAACGAATCAGGCTTAGAGCGCATCTTCGCTAAAATAAGCGCTGCTTTACAGAATTCAACGGCTCTCAGGACGCACCTAGAGCACGTTAAAACGAATAAATTTTATACGCGTTACTTAACAGTAGCGGGAGACGAGAGAAATGAGAAAAACTCAAGTGGCTATTTTTACCACTGCGCTACTACTTGGTAATGCAGCCCTAGCTCAAGAAACGAAGGAAATAGAAGAAGTAATCGTTAAAGGTAAATACCTTTCGACCAACGAAGCTAATTCAGTAAAAACCCCTACGCCGATTATCGATGTACCCCAGAGCCTATCAATTATCACCGCAGACCAAATTACCGAGCAAGGCATCACAAGTATCGGCGATATCATCGACTACACAGCCGGAGTAAATACATCTCAAGGTGAAGGGCATCGAGATTCAGTGGTGTTTCGTGGCGTCCGTTCAACCGCCGACTTCTACCTTGATGGCAACCGTGACGATGTTCAATATTACCGTGGCCTCTACAATGTAGAACAGGTAGAAATTCTACGTGGCCCGAATGCTTTGCTATTTGGCCGCGGCGGTACCGGCGGCATCATCAATCGCGTGAGCAAAAAAGCCAAGATTGATCAACAATTCACTGGCTTCAAAACCACAGCCAACACCTTTGGCGGCTTTGGCCTTGAGCTAGACCATAACTTTTCATCTAGTGGCTCCTCGGCATTCCGCATTAATGCGACGTATGAAAGCCTTGAGAACCATCGCGATTTCTTTGGCGGCGACCGTATTGGTTTTAACCCAACGGCTAAATTTGAACTAAGCCCAGATACTACTCTTGACTTGTCATATGAATATGCTGACCACGAGCGCTTTATCGATCGAGGTATCCCAACTGGCACTGACGGTCGCCCAGTCGAAGCCTTTGAAGATATTGTGTTTGGAAACCCGGAAATTAACCTAACTGGTTTAGAAGCACATTTATTCCGAGCAGCCTTGCAACATAACTTCTCAGAAAATACCAAAGGTAACTTCAGTGCCTTCTATGGTGACTACGACAAGTTCTACCGGAATTTTTACGCCTCTGGCTATAACCAAGAAGAGACACCGAATGTTGTCGAGCTTGATGGCTACAACGATGAGACCGAGCGTCAAAACCTGATTTTATCTGGCAACTTGGTTTCAGAATTTGAAACCGGAAATATAGGGCACACTTTCATTTTTGGCGTTGAGTACATTGACACATCATCAGATCAGTTTCGTTTTAACCCAGTTTTCAGTACTGACCTAAATAGTAAAAGCGACCGAGAAGACTTTAGCGTTGCTCGCCCTATCGCATTCAGTGGTTCTACTGGCGTCAATGCGGCCGGTCAAGCAACATCGTTTAGCTTCTCAGATCTAAACGATGACACTCGCGTCAACCTCGATGTGACCTCGCTCTATGTGCAAGATCAAATCGAAGTATCTGAACAACTCGATATATTAATTGGCGCTCGATTCGATAGCTTTGATATTGAAGTATTCAACGCCGAGGCCAATGAAGCACGTGAGCGAAAAGATGACGAAGTATCACCTCGCTTAGGCATCATCTATAAGCCACAAGAAAATATTTCCTTGTACGCCAGTTACAGCGAATCGTTCTTGCCACGCAGTGGCGAACAGTTCGCTAACATCAATGGTGATAATAACCGGCTCGACCCAAACACATTCGAAAATACCGAAGTCGGCTTAAAGTGGGATTTCAACGAAGACTTCAGCTTTACAGCAGCACTCTTCGAGAACCAACAGAATTCACCGCAGGTTTCCGATACTGACGCCTCAAGGTTTGACATCATTCAATCTGAAATCTCAGGTTTTGAATTGCAGTTAAACGGTCAAGTTACTGATTCATGGTCTTTGATTGCAAGCTACACAAATCTTGATGGCGAACAAGAGAACGGTAGTACGCCACGTGAAATACCAGAAAACATGGCGTCAATTTGGAATACCTTCAAAGTAACAAACGGATTTGGTCTGGGCTTGGGCGTAACGTATCAAGATGAGAGTTTCATCAATAACAGTAATAGCGCGGTGCTGCCAAGCTATACACGAGTTGACGCTTCGGCTTACTACGAGCTTTCCGAAACGCTACGTGTGCAACTTAATATTGAAAATGTAACGGACGAGCTGTACTTCCCGAACTCGCATTCGACACACCAAGCAACAGTTGGAGCGCCGATCAATGCACTGTTCACGTTGACTGGCAAATTCTAGACTTAAATTAGTATCACAACTGGGTTACGGAACGAGCTTAACTCCGTAACCCAGTCCACCATGACCTCTCCGCTAGTAAGAGCCATTTGGTCAAAATAATCTTTTATCAAGGACAGCAAACCAAATTTTCAAGTTTACCGAGAACGGATATAGCCATCCTGATCATTTTTTTGTTCACTGAGTAAAGTACTCGCAATATAATTATTCTCCGTATTGATAGGGATAACTTTTTTCTAAAAAATTTGGTGGTTATTGCTTAATGAACAGTAAAAAAATTATTGGCAATCAAGAATGGTGTGCATTTCCTGAAATGGGCATTCCAGCAATCAAAGCTCGAGTGGATTCAGGCGCGAAAACATCATCGATACACGCGTTTAATATCCAACGTTTTAGACGCGACGGCCGCGCATGGGTCAGTTTTGAAGTGCACCCAGTACAGAAAAATCGCAGCATTGTTATTCGCTGTGAGCGCCCAGTTGTTGATAAGCGCAAGATCAAGAGCTCCAGCGGCGAAACGGAAGCACGATATGTCATCAGTGTTCCGCTAAAGCTTGATGGTGACATCTGGGACATTGAGGTAACGCTTACTAACCGTGATTCGATGGGGTTTAGAATGCTGCTGGGCCGCGAGGCCATGAATGGCCGAATAGTCGTTGACCCATCGCTTGACTGCGCATTAGGAGAAGTTAGCGAACAGCAAATAGACGAGCTTTATGGAAAAGCTCGCACTAATAAAAATACGGGCTTAAAAATCGGCCTGCTAGCGAGTAATGAAGAGCTCTATAGTAATCGACGAATCCTTGAAGCTGGCCGCGAACGCGGTCACCAAATGGTGTTTCTCAACATAAAGCAATGTTATATGAAGCTTGATGCTTCAGAGCCGGAAGCGCATTATCGAGGAGGTTTACTGCTCAATGACCTCGATGCAGTGGTCACTAGAATTCGCCCAAGCATGACCTTTTACGGAACGGCTCTATCGCGACAATTTGAAAGCATGGGCGTTTTTACTACAAACTCCTCCTCGGCAATCACACAATCTAGAGATAAGCTATTTTCACTGCAATTACTGCTAAAAAGTGGCGTCAATATCCCAACAACGGGTTTTGCGAATTCACCGATCGATACCAACGACTTAATCGACATGGTGGGCGGCGCACCGCTTATCGTAAAGTTATTGGAGGGCACTCAAGGCCGTGGGGTAGTGCTTGCAGAAACACGCAAAGCGGCAGAAAGCGTTATCAACGCGTTCAAGTCTCTACACGCTAATCTGCTGGTACAGGAGTTTATTAAAGAGGCTGATGGTAAAGACCTGCGCTGCTTCGTAATTAATGGCAAAGTCGTCGCGTCTATCGAGCGAACCGCAGCACCAGGTGAATTCAGAGCCAACATCCACCGCGGTGGTAGCGCCTCGGTAGTGAAGATAACCAAAGAAGAAAGAGCCCTTTCCATCAAGGCCGCAAAGTCTCTCGGCTTAGATGTTGCAGGCGTCGATATCATTCGTTCAAAGAAAGGCCCTCTACTACTTGAAGTAAACTCATCTCCGGGGCTAGAGGGTATTGAAGCAGCGACCGGTAAAGACATTGCCAGCATGATTATCTCGTCAATAGAAAAGAAACTCAGATGGAAACGGGATATCGAAGTTGATGTATAATATGGGGCCAGTATCAAGCACACCAATAGCATCAATTGTGTAAATATTTGAACTTCATCGGATGTTAGAACTAAGCGTTTCGACAATACCTTAGAAAGGCCGTAAAGATACTCGAAGCGGACATTGACGAGCTTAAACGTGGTCTGTCCCAGTTTATTCCGTTAATCTACAACAACCAGATTAAGTGTGATAGGTGATGATGTATCCGTGCCACCTGCATCATCGGTGACTGTAATACTCATGGTCGCATTCCCAGTCTCGGCTGTGCTGCCAAGCAACATGTTCAACACAGAAGTCTGATTCGGGCTGCTACCTAGAATGTCAATTCCAGGAGGTGCTGCCAGGTTCAATACGCCATCGCTATTATCGGTGACAGTCACTGATGCTGCAGCGATGCTTTGAGAACCATCATCTTCAAGCGGCCCCAGAACTGCCACGCCATTGAGCATCAGAATATCCTGAATGGTGACGAATGTTGTATCGTTGATGATCGTCAAAGTAGCAGTACCTGAATCAAAGTCATTCACCTCG
>CALKRK010000175.1 GCA_937989675.1 uncultured Arenicella sp.
TAAGGACGATTTTCACATCAAAGTTGGTGTGCTACCGATTTCAAACGAAACTTTGCGAGGCTTTGGTGTGGACGTGGAGCGGGCAAACACAACAGACTTAGCGCTAAAATTTCTTTCGATCCAGTCGATCGACTTGCAAGACAAGCAAGTGGGTTTTAGGGTTCTGCCGCGTTTTTAGGGTTTTTAAGTCGATAGTAGTTGTAGAGCCCAACTAAAGAAGCGGCAATCCAAAAGAGCTCGATAACAAAACTGGCCAAGTTGAAATGCACCAGCAAACTAATCAGTAGTAGTATCGCACCAACCAAATTCCAGATATTGTACGCAAGCCCCTTCGGATCCAGCTTGTTTAGCTGCAATAGGAAATAAGTGCCGACAACCAGTGCAGTGCCAGTCATGCCAATTATGTTGGCGAGCAATTCTATGTTCATTGTTTTCCTTTGCCTGTGTTAGCGACAACGCGCACCTCTACCAATACATTTTGGCCAACCCAGGATGTGTCCGCCCAGTCGCCACTGCCGATATTCCAGCTTAGTCGATCGAGAATGGCGGTGCCGTTAAGAATGACTTTACCATCAACTTCGTTAACGTCGAATTTCAAATTCGCATTGCTACTAAAGCCTTTCATTGTAAGTTGCCCATGTGCCTCAAAGCCTTGTTCGCTTGGTTTGAAATGATTAGCTTGAAAAGTTGCCTCAGGGAATCGATCCGTGTCAAAAAACTCAGCAGAGCGAATTGTACTGTCTCGTTCTTCATCGTTAGAGAACACGTCATTGACCGCTATTCGTACATCAAAGCGTGCACTGGCTAAATCGTTTGCATCGAATTGAATGTCGGCCTTCCAAGATTGCCATTCGCCACTAAAGGGCGCCCCAGCCTGATCACCGCTAAAGCGTATGTAACTGTCTGAATAATCGATGTTCCAGAGCGGTAACTTGCTAAGTTGAAATGCCTCACTTGGACTATTAACGGTAGTGATTTGTTCAGTCGTTTCAGAGCTCGGTGTGATAAAACGGCCCAGGGTGCTTATAGCAAGTAGAGCAACGATGATGAACAAAGCCCAGCTGCTGGCTCCCGCCATACGTTTTAGAATGTCGTCTTTGTCGAGAAAGTGATGCTTCAAGGCGGCTAAAATATGCAGCGCTGCAACAACGATTAAGGCATCAGCCAAATAGCTGTGTGTTGTCTGGAGTTGCTGTGCAAGTGATTCAGCCGGGTCAACTAAGTTTGGAAATGCGAAGAGATTAAACCAACTGACTGAGTAGGCCTTAGCTGAGGACATAAGCCAGCCAGTGACAGGCAATGCGAATAGAAAGCTGTAAAGTAACAGGTGCGAGATTTGTGAAGCGGTCTTCTGCCAATCTGGCATGGCACTTGGCGGCGCCGGTGGCTTGTGTGTTAGGCGTATGCCCACACGAACAATAGCTAAAAATAAAATCGTCATGCCGACCGATTTATGATTTGCCAATAAGGCTAACTGATTTAAGGTGTCGTCGAGATTTTCAGCGCGATCCGCCAGCTTCGATAACACGTATTGCGTGACAATCAATGCCGCGACTGACCAATGCAGAAATTTAGCGCTGTTTGAAAAAGACGAAGGTTGCATGCTTACTTCTAATTCTCGTTCTTCGGGTTTTTTACCCCTTTGGCTCTGGGGTGAGCATCGTCATAAACTTGCGCCAGATGCTGAAAGTCCAAATGTGTGTAAATTTGGGTGGTGCTGATATTGGAATGCCCAAGCAGCTCTTGCACCGCGCGTAGTTCGCCACTGGATTCCAACAGGTGACTAGCAAAGGAGTGTCGCAACATATGTGGGCTTACCGATAACTCGATGCCCTGTTTTGCCGCCCAGTGTTTTACTCTAGCTTGAATATTGCGAGTGCTGATGCGGTTACCATGCTTGCTAACGAATACGGCTTCGAAATCTTTCAATGGTAAGGCGTTGCGTTGTAATAGCCAGTCGCGGATTGCTCGATCAGCTTGTCGGCCAATGGGTAGATCACGAGTTTTGTTACCTTTACCTGTTACCCGCACCAATTGTGACGGAAGGTCTAAGTCGTTTAAGTTTAACGAGCACAATTCAGATAAACGTAAACCTGAGGAATAGAAAAGCTCCAAAACGGCTTTGTCTCGGTAACTCAGTGGATCATTTACATCTATTTCAACCAGCGAAGTGATTTGATCGACACTCAGCGTTTTGGGTAAACGCTTTTCGGCCTTAGGCGCGCGCACATCGTCGAAGGGGTTTGTCGTCAGCTCCTTTTTTTGTATTAAGTACTGGCTAAAGCCACGGCCGGACGACAATATCCGTTGAATGCTCTTAGCATGCATGCCGTTGGCGTTTAGGCTGGCGGAGAAGAGCCGTACGATATGGTTGTTCAAGCCTTGCCAAAGTAGGGTGCCGCGGTCGTCGCAAAAGTTAATCAGTTTGGCAAGGTCACGTCGGTATGCCTTAATAGTATGTTCAGATAAACGCCGTTCAACAGCTAGCCCGGTGAGGTAGCTTTCAACATGGTCTTGAACGGATAAGGTCATTTGAGTTTGCTCTGCCCCTATTGTGCCGGTTGCAAACGCGCAAGGCATAAGCCAGACATCAAGCCAAGACGATCTAAATGTGCGGTGCCTAAGTCGTTGGTGTAGCGATCAGGGTCACGTGAGCCAAGGGCCAGTATGCCAAGCGGCGCTTTACTTTCATATGTGCGCATCGGCACCAGTGCGGCGGAGTTGATGTCTTTGGAAAAAAACAGATTCATAATCGTGCTTGGCCAGCGGTTGTCGCACACGGCGCGGTTGTTAACCAGCCGGCGCACCGCGTCATCATAACCCTCATTGTCACTTGGGCGCCGTGATGCCGCTTGTTCAGTTTTAAACGCCACTTCGTCGATTTCAAACTTGGTGCGTAGTTCACTTGGGAACTCAGTGGCAAACTCTGACAGATTAGTAAATCCGATCATTTGGCAAATAACGTGTGTGAAATTGTCACTGATTTGTTCGTTTTCACGCGCAACTTGCATGAATTGAGATTGCTGTGACTTGTGCTCGCGTAAGCGCTCATTCAACATTGATACTTGTCGCTCCAGCAACGAGGCGGTGCCACGGCTGTCACTTAATGTGACCAGCTCTAATAGCTCCGGGTGTTGTTGAAAAATATTCGGGTTGTCGCTTAAGAAGTGGAAAAGGTCTTCTTTCGTCATGGTGTTCTCAATCTTTGCTGTTTTCATATTATTGTTATAGGGTCAGCACGCCTTCAAAGCTGGTTTGCGCGGGCCCGGTCATCATAACGCTTGCACCTTCGCCAGCCCATTGAATTGTTAGATCGCCTCCAGTCAGGTGCGCGGTGACCTCGTTGTCTAAAAGCCCAAGTTGGATGCCTACGACCACCGCGGCGCAGGTGCCTGAACCGCAGGCGATAGTCTCGCCCGAACCTCGTTCAAATACGCGTAAACTGATGTCGTTGCGACTATTGATTTGCATGAACCCAATGTTAGCGCGCTCTGGAAACATGGGGTGCTTTTCGAGTTTGCTACCCAGTTCGACAACTGGCGCAATGAGAACATCGTCAACCAATAGCACCGCGTGCGGATTGCCCATCGACAGTGCTGAGAACTCGTGTGTTTTGCCATCGAGATCTAAATGGTAGCTTGGTGTGCGTTCTGGGGCGTCGAGCGGAATGTCTTTTGGTTCAAATCGAGGAGCGCCCATGTCGACCGTGACCAATCCGGTTTTGGTATCGGACGTTAAAGTCATTTCGCCAGTTAAGGTTTCGACCGTGATGGGGTTTTTCTCAGTTAAGCCTTTGTCATGCACATAACGTACAAAACAGCGTGCTCCGTTGCCACACTGACCAACCTCACTGCCGTCTGCGTTCAAAATACGGTATTTAAAGTCAACGTCACGGCGTTGGGAACGCTCAACGATAAGAATTTGGTCGCAGCCGACGCCAAAATTCCGATCAGCGATATGCGCAGCTTGGCTAGCCGACAGTGGTAAGGCTTCATCAGTGAAGTCCAGCACCACGAAGTCGTTGCCGAGGCCATGCATTTTTGTAAATTGTAATTCCATGCTCGTATTTAATCACAGTTTAACGTTTCCCCTAGTATAATCGGCCTATGCAGATAGATTGGCAAAATATTGATACAGTGTTGCTCGATATGGACGGCACCTTACTGGACTTGCACTTCGACAATTATTTCTGGCGAGAGCACGTGCCGGGCATATGGGCGCAACAAAACGGGTGGAGCGTAAGCGAGGCGAAAGACCGTTTATACCCTAAGTTTATTGAGACGATGGGCACTCTGGAATGGTATTGCGTGGACTATTGGAGTGAGGAGCTTGGGCTCGACATCATGCAGCACAAGACTGAGGTGGCACACAAAATTGCGTACCGCCCGCGTGCGCAGGCATTTCTTGAAAAATGCCAAAATGAATCGAATGATGTGCGCCTGATCACCAATGCGCATCGCAAAGTACTTAATCTAAAGATTAAGCACACGCAGCTAGACCAGTATTTTGATCAAATGTATTGTTCGCATGAATTAGATTATCCAAAAGAGCAGCAACAATTCTGGGAAAATTTACAAGCTTTGCAGGCCTTTGACCCTGCCAGATCATTATTTTTAGATGACAGTGAGTCTGTTCTCGAAGCAGCTGAATGTTATGGGATTGGCCATGTTTATAGCATTGCTCAACCAGATTCACAAAATAAGAGAAGCGAACCTAGCCGGTTTAGAATGATTAATGAATTTGCTTAGCGCGGGTTTTTAAGTAAGGGAGATAGAAATGACTTTTGAAAGGGTGATGGGCTTGCACGTCGTCGATGATGACGAGTACCAACGGTACCGTGAGGGTATGGAGCCGATACTAAACTCCGTCGGCGGTGCGTTCGGTTTCGACTTTAAGGTTTCCGAAGTTCTGAGGTCCAAGACCGATGATCATATCAACCGAGTATTTACAATTGAATTTCCGAGCCAGAGCGTGATGGATGCGTTCTTCACTCGCCCCGATTATCTTGAGGTGCAGACAAGGCATCTCACTAACTCCGTTAAAAGTAAAACGGTGATATCCATGCATGAAAAAAGTGCTTAGCTGAATGCTGCCTTGATTCGCAGGCACTCAACCTTCGCGAAAATCGCCAACGGGGTAAGCATCGCAGCCGAGGCGGGAATACTCATCGGCATTCCAAAAGTCACTTGCCTGATAGCCATGCAGGAAGAGGGTGGCGTAGGCTTCACAACGATCTAGTTGGGAGGCGAGTACATCCTCGTTTTGTAATCTAGCTTTGATGTCTGCCACATTGGTGCGAATTTCTTGCATGCGACTACCACCATCGTTAGTGGTGTCCAAAAGCATTAGGTTTTCACCTTGAGCGCTCCATTCGCGCCATTCTGTTTGTGAGCCACTTTGACCGCGGCTTGGATTGCCGGTGCGCGCGAATTCAGCCCAGTAGTCCATCATTGTTAGTGACAGTTCTCGGCGGCCGGCCGCATTTTCTTTATCAAGCATAAAGGATAAATCAATGCCGCCGTTAAAGTCGCCAAACACGAAACTCACCTCAAAGCCATGCGACGCGCCGAGCAGCTCTTTCAAATCAGCTAGAAAATTCACAGGCTCTTCGTCCCAATCAAAGCGGTAAGCGTAGACCGGTGCGCCGCTTTTATGTATGCGTTTCGCTGGTTCGTCAACGGCGCCAGCTTTCCAGTTATCTGATACATATTCTGACACCCGGTTATAACGCGCGGCATCTTTGATGCGTGGTAAAAAGCCAAATTTTTGGTCTACGTAGCGTGGGTCGCGAGCCATAAACACTTTTTGCTCGTCTCGATTGGTGCCCAACATGAGAGGTACATTATTGTAATTGGCGGTCGATTCAAACAACTCTAAGAGAGAGCGCTTCGGAATCACATGGCCATCGCGAATAATGCGCGCTACGCGGATATATCCATTGGCAGAGTCGGCGTTGGTGGAGGCGAGCTGCATCAATTTTTTTGGGTCAAAAGCGCGCATGAATTGAAGCAATTGCGCGCCGGAGGTTTCGTCTATTCGAGTTCGAATTTGCTGTTGATTTTCGTTTATAAATTGATCGCCCAATGCCAAAGCGATCAGCCCGTTAGAGCTATTTTTAAGGCCTGCAATGGGTTGGGATTGTTTTTGGTCATCAAAATCCTCAGCCATCACCTGATAAGTGGTATCTAAGCTGCCGCTTTGTGCTATCGCACGATGGAACAAGCCCTTGGCTAGTGGCGACGCTAACAGTGACATCACGTTACGACCGCCAGCAGACTCGCCAAAAATGGTGACATTGTTTGGGTCACCGCCAAATTCGGTGATGTTGCGTTGCACCCATTTAAGTGCCGAGATAATGTCCAGAGTGCCGTAGTTGCCAGAGGCGTCTTCAAGATTGTTTGATGTACTTCGAATTGCCGGGTGGCTAAACCAGCCGAGAAAGCCGAGTCGATAATTAATGGTGACTACTACTACATCCTTGGAGCCTGCGAGGTGATGCGCTTGATAAAGCTTTGCGGTGCCTGAGTCATTACCGCCTCCATGAATCCAAACCATGACGGCTTTCTTAGGTGCGCCTGTATTCGAGATCTTGGGAGCCCAAACATTCAATGTTAGGCAGTCTTCTTGGCCCAGTAAGTCGCCACGCTCTCCATCCTGGCCAGCGAGTACGCCCCAAAATTGAACGCATTGCGAACCATAGTTAGTTGCTTCAAAGGTGCCTTGCCAAGCGCTCGCTGGGCGAGGTGCCTTCCAACGTAACTCGTTAACTGGCGGGGCTGCGTAAGGTATCCCAAGCCAGGCATGCGTGTTATAGGCGTCGGAAAAACCAATGGCTTTACCGGTATCTAAGCTTACTAGTGAACTCAGGTCGGCTTTCCTAGACTGCTCAGCATATAGCCCAGCGACACTCGGTTCAAACAGCGGGGGGGATTGGTTAACCTTAACGAAACCAAACAAACCAAGACCGCAAACGGCGATTAGCGCAATGAGTCCGACACTGAATTTTTTAATCATAGCCTTAGCTTCTAACGTAAATTAAATTGGGCGTGGAGCTGGTCACTGAACGTTAGTTAGGAAAATTATCATCATCACACGTTCTTACAACAAATCAGTATATCGTGAACCGGCGCAAATGAGATGAATGTGCGTTATTGATCCACCAAATCTAGCCGTTTCTGTGTTCTGCTTCAGTGCTCTGTGAAGTCAGGTTGTTAAGAGCCATTAGGCTGTTGAGTTGTTTTCCGTTTAACCTTGCTGATTAGTGAATCGAGCTGATTGGCAAATTCGCGGCGATCAGTTTGATTTAGTGGTGGCGGGCCGCCGGTATGTGTGCCACTACCACGCAATGTATCCATAAAATCACGCATTGTGAGCTGTGCTTGAATTGAGTCTTGCGAGTAGCGTTCGCCGCGCGGGTTGAGCGCACAGCAACCTTTATTCAAAACATCTGCCGCGAGAGGTATATCAGCCGTAATAACGATGTCGTTTGGCTGAGCTAGCTTAACGATTTCATTATCGGCCACGTCGAAACCGCGGCCAACCTGCAGACCTCTTATGTAGTTGGATTCTGGGTACGATAAGCGTTGATTTGCTACCAAAACTAGCATTGTTTTTGTGCGCTCGGCGGCCCGGTATAAAATTTCTTTGATCACCACCGGGCAGGCATCAGCATCGACCCATATGTTCATTTGTAAACTCGATTAAATCAATGGTTCTTTAAGTCTAGACGATGTTGACGCTGGACGTGTGCGATAATCGCGATTCTTTTGCGCAAACACTCTTTACCGCTGGTAATTCACGATGACTGATACTGACTTTTCATCACTCGCTTTGTCTGATGCCTTACTTGAAAATTTGGCATCGCTTGGTTACACAGAAATGACACCAATTCAGGCTCAAAGCTTGCCGTCGATTTTGTCTGGCAAGGATTTGATTGGGCAGGCGAAAACTGGCTCGGGTAAAACGGCGGCGTTTGCGCTTGGTTTGTTGGCAAAGTTGGAACCGACTGAGTTCAAACCCCAGGCATTGGTGATCTGCCCAACGCGAGAATTAGCTGATCAGGTGGCTGGTGAGATTCGCCGACTGGCGCGAAGTATTCCAAATGTGAAGGTTAAAACACTGTGCGGTGGTGTGGCGTTTGGTCCGCAAGTAAGCTCCCTCGAGTCTGGCGCGCATGTTGTGGTGGGAACGCCTGGGCGCATTGAAGATCACATCACCAAAAAGACGGTTGATTTGAGCCGTGTTGATACGCTGGTGCTCGACGAAGCCGACCGAATGTTGGATATGGGGTTCCAGCCAACCCTGGATTCGATTGTTCAACAGTTGCCAAAGCAGCGACAAACGTTGTTATTTAGTGCCACGTTTCCGCCAACAATCGAATCAATTGCGCAACGCGTAACCCAGTCGCCATCGATGGCCAAGGCTGATGAGGCCTTAGTGCATTCGGATATCGACCAGCAATTTTATCGTGTAGAAAGCGGGGGGCGAACTAAAGCCTTGCAACTTCTATTGATGGAAAACCAACCAGAGTCTTGCGTGATATTTTGCAATACCAAAGTGGAGGTGCAAGAAGTTGCCGATGATTTGAATAGTCTAGGTTTTGGTGTGCTGGCCTTGCATGGAGACTTGGATCAAAGGCAGCGAGAGCTGGTTCTAATTCGGTTTGCCAATAAAAGCGCATCACTACTGATTGCTACAGACGTGGCCGCGCGTGGCTTAGATATCGAAGCCTTGGATTTAGTAATCAACTACCAAATAGCTCGTGATCTAGATGTTCATACTCATCGAGTTGGTCGAACCGGCCGAGCAGGCAGCTCTGGTAAAGCGCTTACCTTGTACTCGGAAAAAGAAGCATTTAAATTAGGCTTGCTCGGTGAGAAGCTTGGCCTACACATCACAAGTGAGGCGCTGCCGGCAAAATCAGTATTGAACAGTGTTGTGCCGCGCGCTGAAATGATAACGATTCAAATTAATGGCGGGCGAAAGCAAAAGGTAAGGCCTGGCGATATACTTGGAGCGTTGACTGGTGAAAAAGGCATTGCTGGAGCGGATGTCGGCAAAATACATATCACCGACTTTAGCTCTTATGTGGCGGTCGCACGTTCGTCGATTAAACCGGCGATGGCGAAGCTCAGCAACGGTAAGATAAAAGGGCGTTCGTTTAAAATACGTTC
>CALKRK010000176.1 GCA_937989675.1 uncultured Arenicella sp.
ATCGTAAGGGTAATTCAGTTGAATCTTTTCGAACGTAAGACCTTAGTTAAAATACTCAAACCGGATATCGGCAAGCATAAAAAAAGCGAGCCTCAAATGAGGCTCGCGATATGATTTCAAAACTGTGGGACAGCAATGGCCGAGCGGCTCCTTTTTTTATTACGAATTTCTGTGTGCGATTAACGTTCTAGAAGTTTCAGCTTGTCTTCTTTTTCAGCCCATTCATCCGCATCTTCGAGCGCGGGTTTCTTTTCTGTAATAACTGGCCAGATCGCTGAAAGTTCTTCGTTAAGTTCCAGGTAGTGTTCTTCGTTCGATTCTAGGTCATCATCTGCAACAATTGCATTTACCGGGCATTCTGGCTCGCATAGGCTGCAATCGATGCACTCTTCTGGGTCGATAACCAGAAAGTTAGGGCCTTCGTGAAAACAGTCCACGGGGCAAACCTCAACACAATCAGTGTATTTACACTTGATGCATTCTTCTTTTACAACGTAGGTCATGAGGAACTCCGTAACTTACTAATTCTATTAATGTTAAATCTATGGATTAAAGCTTATCGCGACCCGCAATCTTACCGGCTGGTCGATCAAAGATCGCGTATTTTATGTGCAGACCCACATGAAATCAATGCGTGGTGGTTACTTCAGTAACGATTTAAGTTCGTACAGCAGTTCTAGGGCTTGTCGAGCTGTCATATTGTCAAGTTCGAGTTCGCCAATTTGCTGTTCAACTACTGAGTTTTGAGTCGTTTCTAGTGTTGTTGATTCCGGTGGTGCTAAATCCAAACTGTGTTGATGTGTGCCATGCGTTTGTATGTGTGTTTCAAGTTCTATAAGCTTTTGCTTTGCGGTACTTAACACGCCAGTGGGTAGACCCGCTAGCCTGGCAACCTGAATGCCATAACTTTGATTGGCTGGCCCGGCTTTTACATGATACATAAACACAATGTCTTGCCCGTGTTCAACGGCGTCTAAATGTACATTATTAACTGAATCGAGCTTTTCAGCGAGTTCTGTTATCTCGAAATAGTGGGTGGCGAATAAGCTAAACGCTTGTAAACGCTGAGCCAAATCAAGCGCGCATGCCCAGGCCAAGGACAAACCATCGTAAGTCGAAGTGCCGCGGCCAATCTCATCGACTAAGACCAAGCTGTTTGGAGTGGCATTGCGCAGTATGTTTGCCATCTCGGTCATCTCGACCATAAACGTTGAGCGCCCTCCGGCTAAATCATCGGCTGCGCCGATGCGAGTGAAGATCCGGTCAATTGGCCCAAGTGTTACATGGCTAGCTGGAACAAAACTGCCGGTGTAAGCAAGTAATGCAATGAGTGCATTTTGCCGCATATATGTACTTTTACCGCCCATGTTTGGGCCGGTAATTACATGCATGCGGGTAGCATTATTGAGCTCTAAGTCGTTGGCAATAAATGGCTGTGTTTGATTGGCTTCGACGACTGGGTGGCGACCCTCTTGAATTGATATGCCTGCTTCGTCTACCAAATTTGGTTTGCAAAAATTTAGTGCAACAGCGCGTTCTGCAAAATTGCTGAGCACGTCAAGTTGAGCTAAGGCCTGTGCCATTGATTGAAGTTCGCTGAGATTAGGCTGCAACTGGTCGATAACCTGCTGATAGAGATATTTTTCTCGAGCCAATGCTTTTTCACGAGCACTTAAAACTTTGTCTTCGTACTCCTTTAGCTCTTCAGTAATGTACCGCTCAGCGTTTTTCAGTGTTTGGCGGCGAATATAGTGTTCTGGAACGGACTCTCCTTGAGCTTTACTGACTTCGATATAGAACCCATGGACGCGGTTATATTTCACCTTCAGCGTGCTGATGCCAGTCTGTTCACGTTCGCGAGCCTCGAGCTGCACTAAAAATTCACCAGAATTTTTACTTAGTTGGTGCAATTCTTCAAATTCCGCATCGAACTCTGGACGAATCACTCCGCCTTCACGAATAACGGCAGCAGGTTCATCTAATATGGCGTCATCAAGTAGCGAGCGGTCGCGGTCAAAGGGGCCGAGCAATTGTGATTGTTGCAGCAGTAACGGGCTTTGAGCGCCACCAAGTTTTTGCTTGAGGGCAGGCAGGCAATGCAGTGCCTCACGTAAACGGACTAAATCTCTGGGGCGTGCGCTGTTCAAGGCTATGCGAGTTAAAATGCGTTCTATATCGCCACATTTTCGTAGTAGGTCATGCACGCCTTGCTGATCTAGTTGGTTGATGAATTCTTCCACCGCCAATTGACGATAGCCAATAATCTGTCGATCAGTGATTGGGCCGTGCAGCCAACGCCTTAGCAAACGTGCTCCCATTGGGTTGGCGCATTTATCCATTAGCGCAACCAATGTGAAGTCACGGCCGCCAGATAAATTGGTTTCAATTTCCAAGTTCTGACGGCTAGCGGCATCAATAATTAGAAAGTCGCTTTTCTGCGAAATGCCAAAATCATTAATATGTGGCATGGCGTCATATTGCATATCCTTGGTGTATTGCAATAATGCGCCCGCGGCACTTACCGCGACAGGAAAATCTTGGCATCCGTAGGCAACCAGGTTTTTGGTATTGAATTGTCGGCACAGTAGTTCATTGGCCACATCGAAATCAAAATACCAATTTGGTATAGAATGGGCAGCGTCTAACTGGTTTTGTTCCAAGAGTGTGCTTTGTTCAGGCGCTAACAATTCAGCGGGTTGTAGCCGTTGTAGTTCTGCGTATACCTGATCGAGGTTGTCCAATTGTTGGGCTTTGAAATGACCTAGCGAAAGCTCAAGTGTGGCGATCGCGTAAATCCCGTTTCGTTGGTAAACAGCGGCTAAGATATTATCGCGGCGCTCATCCAGTAAGCTATCTTCAACTAGCGTACCAGGCGTCACAACGCGAACCACTTTGCGCTCTACTGGCCCTTTGCTGGTAGCGGGGTCGCCAATCTGTTCAGCAATGGCTACTGAGCGCCCAAGTTTGACTAGTTTGGCAAGATATTGGTCGACGCTGTGAAAAGGCACACCGGCCATCGGTATTGGTTCACCGCCTGATTTGCCTCGCTGAGTGAGAGTAATATCTAATAGCTGTGATGCTAACTCAGCGTCTTTGTAAAACACTTCGTAGAAATCCCCCATGCGATAGAGCACCAAAGTATCGGGGTAATCTGCCTTGATGCGAAGATACTGCTGCATCATGGGCGTATGTTGTGTGCTTGGCGCTACTACGGACGGTGTCGAGGTGTTGGAAGTCACAATAATAAGAGTTGCTTGGTAACTTATCGGATATTACTAACCATGTGCTGAAGTTTTTCATGCACGCGAGGGTTGCCGGCAACAACATTGCCAGATTTAAACACATCTGAGCTGCCGGAATAATCGGTGATCAAACCTCCTGCTTCTCGTATTAGTAAAGCGCCGGCTGCGATATCCCAGTCTTGCAACCCGAATTCCCAAAAACCGTCGTATCGGCCACAAGCAACGTAAGCAAGGTCCAATACTGATGAGCCGGTTCGATGTACGCTTTGTGCTCTAGGCATCAATGCGGCAAAGGTCTTTAACCAAAGTTTTGTTTGCGCGCCTTCTCGATACGGAAAACCGGTGCAGAGCAAGCTGTCGGATAAGCGACTGACGTCAGATACTCTGATTCGGCGGCCTTCAAGTTGTGCGCCACCACCTTTACGAGCAGTGAATAACTCGTTTCGGATGGCGTCATAAATGACCGCAGCAACAATATCGTCTTTGAATTTTAAAGCGATGGATACGCAGCAATGCGGGTGCCCGTGGAGAAAGTTATGGGTGCCGTCTAATGGGTCGATAATCCAACAGCACTCGCTGTCTCGGCCCAGGTCTCCGGCTTCTTCACTAATGATATTAAATTCGGGGTACGCTGTGTCGAGGTGATGCATTACTGTGCGCTCGGCCAGCAGATCGATCTCCGAAACCAGTTCAGTACGGCTCTTTGTATTGGTTTTTTTGCTGACCTTTACGCGGTCAAGTTGAGTGATGTTTTGGACAATCACTTTACCCGCTTCACGAGCGGCGGTCGTGGCTACGTTTAACGCGCCAGCAATTAGGTTGGATTCCATACAGAAGCCCCGGAGATCAGTTGTAAAAAAGCAGGTTCGGATTGTAACTGCGGGCTAACTAGAATAAAAGACGCTCAGCCTACTCAATGCAACATTATTTATGCGCAAAGCTGGCGTAACACGTAGAATAGGGTGCCTTACTATTACCTAAGGCCTTATTTAAATTTCATGGTATCTGAATTGTTAAATCAAATCCGAGTAGTGCTTGTTGAGCCAACTCATCCTGGCAATATTGGCGCCGTGGCACGATCAATTAAGACCATGGGCTTGTCGCGTCTGGTTTTAGTTAATCCGAAAAAATTTCCTCATTATGAGGCGACCAAACGGGCCGCTGGTGCGGAAAGTGTCTTAGACGAGACTGTTGTGGTTGCGTCGGTTGATGATGCGGTCGCGGATTGCACTTTGATACTTGGCACCTCAGTTAGAGACCGCGAGGTGACATGGCCGACCCAAGACCCGCGTGAATCGGCGGTAAAGATGTTGAACCACCTAGGTGAGGTTGATCATCAAGTTGCGATTTTGTTTGGGCGTGAAAGTAGTGGGTTAACCAACTCTGAACTGGATTTATGTCAATCGCAGATACGAATTCCTGCGAATGCCGATTATAGCTCGTTAAATTTGGCCAGTGCGGTGCAAATTATTGCATATGAGTTGCGAATGCAGAGCCTTGCGATGCAAGCTCAGGAGAAATGTAACGGTCTAACAAACGATGTCATGAATGAGAAGGGTGTTAAGGAGCGCCAACAAGCGGCAAACAAAATGCAGCGAGATGGTCACATTCAACACTTGCAATCGATATTAGAGGCCCTAGATTTTATAAAGGCTAAGCCGCCAACCATGCTAATGCGTAAATTGACTCGCTTATACAACAAGGCCGATTTAACGATTGAAGAGATTCAGATTCTACGTGGAATATTGACGGCGGTGGAATCCTATATAAAAACCAACCCTAATTCAGAATAGAAGTAGCTAAATTCGATATGTTTACGCGAATCAAAGAAGATATTAATATTGTTTTCGAACGAGACCCAGCCGCACGTCACGCACTTGAGGTTTTAACCACGTACCCGGGCGTTCATGCGGTGCTATTTCATCGCTTATCGCATGCGTGCTGGAATGTTGGCTTAAAATGGTTGGCGCGTTTTATTTCGCATCTTGCGCGCTGGTTCACTGGTATTGAAATTCACCCGGGAGCCAAACTTGGTCGACGTTTGTTTATTGATCACGGTATGGGAGTGGTAATTGGTGAAACGGCTGAAGTGGGTGATGATTGTACTTTGTATCACGGCGTTACCTTAGGAGGAACATCGTGGAGCAAGGGTAAACGACACCCGACATTGGGGAACAATGTCGTTATCGGCGCAGGTGCGAAGGTTTTAGGCCCGATAAACATTGCCGACGATGCCCGTATTGGGTCAAACTCCGTTGTTGTAAAGGATGTTGAGCATGGCGCAACGATGGTTGGATTGCCGGCTCACGCGGTTGGTTCGGCTGAATATAATAGAGCAAATGGGCGCTTTGACGCTTACGGGCATCAACCATCCAACGATGACCCGGTTGCATTGGCTATTCATGGTTTATGCAAACAAGTGAATTTACTGGATCGCTACAATCAAGATTTATTGGAAAAATTAAAGTCATCTGGCGTTGAGATCAGTGATATTGAATTACCTGAGATCAAAACAGATTGCATTGAATTAGAGCCGAAGTCTGAGTCTTCAAGCAAACTTGAAGATTGATCGAATCAAAGTGGGCTCGCTGGCTTGCTTTTTAACCAAATACCTTCATATTAAACACTATGATTACATTAACAGAATCAGCTGCTAAGCGGATTGCCGACCAATTAGATCGAAATCAGGCACTTGCGCTGCGTTTTGCTGCAAAGGAGTCGGGTTGTTCCGGTTACTCTTATGTTATGGACTTTGCTAAGTCTATAGAAGACCACGACACTGTTTTTGAACAGTTTGACGTGAAAGTGGTGGTGGATTCGAAGAGTTTACCGATATTAGAAGGTACCCAGATAGATTATGTATCTGAAGGATTAAATCAAACTTTTAAGTTTTCAAACCCCAAAGCGACGGATGAATGCGGTTGTGGAGAGAGCTTCGCACTGCAGTCCTAACTCCCTGAAAGCCCCGTATTTTTATAGGTTAAAGCGATCATTGCCGGATTGTTAAAGAAATTTATCATTTAATCTGTGCTATTCACGATGAAAAGCCCTAGAATAAGCGCCTAGTGCAGGTCGCATGCACGAGTGTGTGACTTCTAACCATCCTAGACAAATTGAAGAGGGTTATCCGTCGTGAAAATCTCCCGAATGATTCCTATTATTGCATCAAGCCTTGGTTTGATGCTGGCGTTGTCGAGCCATAGCGCTTCGGCACAAGAGTATAAAAAAATAACACGCTTAGGCACTTCGCAATCCGTCTGCCCCGGCGGTATACAAACGGCTGAGCAGCTACAAGCGTTCTTTGCGGAGAACCCTAATGTCGTGCGTACCATCTTAGCTGATTCCGGCTGGACCGGCAGTGCAGACGACTTAATAGCGGCCGTGGCAGCAGGTGAAATGATTGAACGCTCATACCCCGTCGGCACAAAACTGGCGTGGATGGGTGCTAAGAAAAAAGGTGAGTATATCGCGCACCCATATCGTGAATGGGCCGGTTCTCAGTCGTTTGAAGCCTTTCAGGTAAATGTATCAACAGGCTGTCAGGTATACCATATCGCGATTCCAAAAGCGTGTTGTAACGTGTCTTTGATATCGGTTGACCCAGATACATCTACCGAGTGCGTTGCACCTGCTCCCGCGCCGGCACCAAAGGTTGCTCCGGTAGCCGAAGTTGTTGAACCAGTGGCTGAGAAAGCTAATCCTCTGGCGTTAGTGCCATTTTTTGGGCTATTGGCCGGTTCTGAAACGCGAGCTAGATTTGAAACGGCTTGGCAGATGGATATGAAAGATGCGTCTGGAATAGTCGGTTTACGCGCTGGTTTATTGAAACCAATTTCTTCTAAGACATCGTTGTTAGGTCAACTTACTTATGTCGATCGAAATGGTATTAACGTGGGTAACGTTTACCCTGAAAATAGCCTGTTTCTTGATGTAGGTGTTGAGCGTAAGCTGGGCAAAAGCGCATTTATCGGCGGCGGCATCGGCGCAGCAAACATTGATGAAAGTGATTTCCGGGATGCTTCTTTGTTCGGCCATGTTGGCGGTGACTTTGGTCGCAGCAACTTTCAGTGGTTCCTAGAAGGGCGTGTGTTTGATAGCGATTCAGACAATCACGGTTCGATTAGTGACAATAAAATGTTTAGCGCTGGTGTTCGGTATCTTATAAAGTAAGTTTCCAAGTTCCAAAACGGCATGAAAAAGCGGCTTTAAGCCGCTTTTTCTGCTTTTTAAAGATTACATCTTATGAGTCGAATTGAGATAAAAGTTGAACAGATTGGGAGCCGCGCTCAGGCAAAAGCTCGCCCTGAGCGGGCAACTCAACCAATCTCAGCGTTGACAAAAAAAGTCGGTATTACAACCTTGGGTTGTAAAGTCAACGCGTATGAATCTGAATTGATTGGCGAAACTTTGCAAACCCAAGACTGGCAAGTTGTACCGAATACTGATTTAGCTGATCTATACCTCATTAATACATGTACGGTTACCAAGGAGGCTGATCGTCAAGCGAGGCAAGAAGTACGTAAAGCCGTAAAGCGTAACCCAGAAGCTTTGGTTGTCGTGACCGGTTGTTACGCACAAATGGATCCTGACACGGTAGCCGAGATACCCGGTGTTGATTTGGTGCTTGGCAATGACCGTAAGCTTGATATGCATAAACTGCTGCCTCAGCTGCAAGAGGGTGAACTACCTAAAGTAATGGTTGGTGACCTCGACCAGCATGTGAGCCTGCCAGACCAGTTGCTTGCGGGGTATGAGGCCTACACGCGCGCTTTTGTGCAAATTCAACAAGGTTGTGATCAAGGCTGTACGTTTTGCATCATTCATGTCGCGCGAGGTCCAAGTAGGTCATTGGCGCCGAGTTTGATTAAGCGACAAGTACAGCGTTTGGTATTAAACGGCTACCCAGAAATTGTGATCTGTGGAGTAGACCTTGGATCTTACGGCGAAGATTTTGGTTTTAATGATTCAAGCTTTGATTTAGTTGATCTCTTAGAGGAACTCTTACTATTGGAGTGCGACACGGACAATCCATTCAGAATCCGCCTGAGTTCGATAGACCCGTATCATATTAGTGATAAATTAATCGAATTGATGGCCAGAGAGCCGCGAATTTGTCCGCACATTCATTTATCGCTTCAAAGTGGTAATACCCTGATCCTCAAGCGTATGAAGCGCCGTTACACAGCCGATCATGTGCGAGAGCGGATCGCGGCTATGCGAGCCGTGATACCAGAATTAGTGATGAGTGCGGACGTCATGGTGGGGTTTCCGACCGAAACGGAACAACAATATCTGGACACCGAACAAATGCTTCGCGACATTGGTGTCGCGTTTCCTCACACTTTTTCTTACTCAGAGCGCAGTGGAACTCCGGCTGCGCGTATTCCCACTGATAAACAGGTACCGGTTGCAGAACGTAAAGACCGAAATGCACGTTTACGTAAAGCCGCTAAACCGTTACAACAAGCCTTGCGTGAGTCGAAATTAAACTCGAAAGCATGGGTATTGCCGGAAAAGGCCGCTAAAAAAGACGGTTATACTTTGTGCCGAGCTGAAGATTATCTTGCGGTTTTGGTGCCCAGTTCGCATGTTGTGCAAGGTAAATGGGTCGAAGTGTGTTACAGCGCCATAGAAAACGAATTTTTGTTAGCCGAAACCATCTAACTTCGGTTCGACTTCGTTAGTATTTATGCGGTCTTGGCGTTAGAATATGCGCCCCGGGGCATGGCTGAGAGTTTGTGGCCCGCCCGAATAACAAACATCTAACTTATTTATTATTTTTGGAGTCTAAAATGGCTGTTGAACGTACTCTTTCGATCATCAAACCTGATGCAGTTGCAAAGAATGTTATTGGTGAAATCTATTCGCGTTTTGAAAAAGCGGGTTTGAATATTGTTGGCGCACGCATGATGCACCTAACCGAAGAGCAAGCCGGCGAATTCTATGCAGTGCATAAAGAACGTCCTTTCTATGGTGATTTAGTCTCTTTTATGACGTCTGGCCCAGTTATCGTGCAAGTATTGGAAGGTGAAAACGCAATCGCCGCACACCGTGACGTGATGGGAGCAACTAACCCAGCCGAAGCCGCTCCAGGAACTATTCGTGCTGATTTCGCCAGCAGTATCGATGAAAATGCGTGTCACGGGTCGGATGCGGCTGAAACGGCCGCTCAGGAAATCGAATTCTTTTTCGGCACTGACGGCGTTTGTGCGCGTACGCGTTAGGCACTAATCGGTAGGAACTAACGTAACACTCCAACTATCATGACTTGTGATGACTGAAATAACATTCGACAAACCTAGCCCCACTAATTTGATGGGCCTTGATCGTCAGGCTATGGAAGCGTACTTCGCGTCTATCGGCGAGAAATCGTTTCGTGCGTCGCAAGTCATGAAGTGGATACACCAAGTTGGCGTCAGCGACTTTAATGAGATGACCAACCTAAGTAAAACGTTACGCGCCTCCTTGAGTGAGCAAGCGCATATTTCCGTGCCAGATATTATTTCGGATAATTTATCTGAAGATGGCACCCGCAAATGGTTGTTAAAAGTGCCGGGCAAGAGTGCCATCGAGATGGTGTTCATCCCTGAGGAATCGCGAGGAACCTTGTGTGTGTCGTCGCAGGTTGGCTGCACGCTTAATTGTTCATTCTGTGCCACCGGCAAGCAGGGTTATAACCGCGATTTAACCACGGCCGAGATTATTGGTCAGGTGTGGCTGGCAAAGCACATGCTCGCTGAGCAATATCAAACCGACCAGCGCATCGTCAGTAACGTAGTGATGATGGGGATGGGTGAGCCGCTTATGAATTTTGACAATGTTGTCTCTGCAATGAAGATCATGCAGGATGATTTCTGTTTTGGTTTGTCTAAACGCCGGATTACGCTCAGCACTGCTGGTGTTGTACCGAAGATAGATGAGCTAAAAGAAGCATGCCCAGTGAGTTTAGCGGTTTCCCTGCACGCACCAAATGACGAGCTGCGAAATGAGTTGGTGCCACTGAATCGTAAGTACCCAATCAAAGAGTTGCTGGCGGCGTGTAATCGTTATGTTAGCGAGTCCGCTCGGGCACGAATAACGTTTGAATACGTTATGTTGGAGGGTGTTAATGATGAGTTAGAGCATGCGCACCAGCTGGCAAAACTCATGAAAACGGTCCCGGGAAAAGTCAATTTGATTCCATTTAATGCGTTTGAAGGCATTGATTACAAACGCTCTTCGAATTCTAGAATAAACCGGTTTAGAGACATATTACATAACGCGGGTACTATTGTAACGGTGCGTAAAACACGAGGTGACGACATCGAAGCTGCTTGTGGTCAATTGGCAGGCGACGTAATGGACCGAACACGCCGCGCTGAAAAATTTAGACAAAGCCTGGGCAAAAAAATACAATGAGGCTTATGCCTAAAATAAATAGATCCCTACACTCATCGATAAGAATGGCGGCTTTGTCATTTCTTATTGCCATTCTTACGGCTTGCGCAACAACGCCAAATTCGTCAAAAGCCACTGACCAGACTGAAGATCCTAGGGCGAACAAAGCCATGATTCATACTAAATTGGCGCGCGGGTACATGCAGCAGAACCAATTTTCGACCGCTAAAATTGAATTAGAGCGTGCGTTGCGAATTTACCCAGGTCATTCCGATAGTAACTACGTGATGGCCTTGTTAATGATCAAGCTTGAACAATACAAAGACGCTGAAAAATTTTATAAGAGGGCGATTACTAACAACCCTCAAAATTCGTCAGCGGCGCATGATTTTGGTGTGTTTTTGTGCCAGCTGGGTAGACAGCGTGAGGCCATAGAATATTTTGAAATTGCGGTATCCAACCCGCTATTTAAAAAATCGGAATTAAGCTATATGCGTGCCGGTGAATGCTTATCTAATATCAAAGACCCCAAGGCTGAGGATTATTTGAAGAAGGCGTTGTCGATTAATCCGCGGCTTCAGCCAGCTTTATTTCGTTTGGCGTTGGTTAAATATAATGAAGATAATTTCCTTTCGGCAAGAGCATATATAGAGCGCTTTTTTGCCATTACTAATCCGCAACCTGCGTCGCTTCTATTGGCATATAAAATAGAATCCAGCTTGAACGCAACAGATGTGGCAGACGAATATCGTCGCACGCTTATGAAGGAATTTCCGGGTTCCAAAGAAGCGGCATCGTTGCGTCCAAATAGAAACTAAATAGAGAGATTTGCTTGAATGATTTTGCAGAAAATTCATTGGGCAGCCAAATTCTGGGCATGGGTTGGAAGAGGTAGCTATGGACGAAAAAAATAAACTGAGCGATGACGTTAGGCTTGAGCCTAAGCAGGGCAGTGGTAGCTTGCTGGCGGCGGCGCGTAAACAACAAAATCGCAGTGTTGAAGAAATTGCAGACGAGCTAAATTTGTCTGTTACTCAGATACGTACTATTGAACTTGATCAAAGTGAAGGCTTGCCTGAACCTACTTATGTGAGAGGCTATATTCGGTCGTATGCAAACTTGCTCGATCTTGATGCCGATAAAATTCTTGATCACTATTTGAACCCAAATTGGCAGAAAGGCTCGCGCTTAGATGAAATGCCGCGTGGTATAGGCAGTGCTAATGAATCAGATGGCGGTGGTTTTTTCACGCCCGGCAAGGTTGTTACTACCATTGTGTTACTGGGTGTGATTGGTTTTTTGTGGTTCACTGGCAAGTTGGACGGTTTGCTCGGTGAGCAAGCGCAGGTGGTTACTAATAATCCGGTGGCTACTGAGTCTGTTACGCCGGTGAGTGTTTCTACTGTGCCAAATCAGGCGGCGCAAACTGTTCAAACCGAGCAGGAGTCGGACGCCGCCGCAGTTGATACTGAGGCAGAAACACAAGACACACCATCACTCGCTGCGGATACATTTGCACCTGAGGCGACAGGGGAGTATAGATTGGTGTTGAGCTTTTCAGACACTTCTTGGGTTGATATTAGAGATGCTGATGGGCAAAGACTGGCCTACAAAAGCTATGCAGAAGGGGAGACTTTGGATGTGTCCTCAGCAACCAAAATGAGTGTCTTCATTGGCAATGCCAAAGCCGTTAGCGCATTATATAATGGTAGTGAATTTGATATTAGCCAATACCGAGAAGGGGTATTCGCGCGATTTTCAGTAGGGGAATGAGCTCAATTGAATTTTGTTGCTCATTTCGGCTCATTACTTTCCCATTTTTGACAAACAACTAGAACTGACTTAATGAGTAAAAAAGCTCAGATTAAGGCCGTTAGGGGCATGAACGACATTTTGCCCGGCGAAAGCGCTTTGTGGCAAACGGTCGAATCGGTGTGTGCAAGCGTTTTCGCTCAGTACAATTACCGACAAATACGTACACCTGTCATAGAAAGCACGCATCTGTTTTCTCGCTCAATCGGTGCGGACACCGATATTGTCTCCAAAGAAATGTACACCTTTGAAGATCGTAACGGAGACTCTTTGACCTTGCGTCCGGAGGGTACGGCGAGTACCGTGCGCGCCGGTATTGAAAACGGGTTGTTTTACAATCAACAGCAACGTTTATGGTACGTCGGCCCAATGTTTCGACATGAACGCCCGCAAAAAGGTCGATACCGGCAATTTCATCAAATTGGTGTTGAGTGCTACGGCTGGTCCTCAGCTGATATAGAAGCCGAAGTGCTGGCAATGGTGCAACAGGTGTTTCAGCGTCTTGGTTTGCAGCGAACAGAACTGCAAATCAATAGCTTGGGTGATTCAACAGCGCGTTCACAATATCGCAGCGCGTTGGTAGAGTTTCTTTCTGGCAATGTTGACCAGCTAGACGACGACAGTAAAAATCGTTTGGCCACCAATCCACTGCGAATTTTGGACAGCAAAAATCAGAGTGTGCAGGCCTTATTGGGGGATGCTCCTAGTATTCTTGACTACTTGTCAGATGAATCAGCCGCTAAGTTCGCTGATTTGCAGGCTTATCTAACAGCACTAGAGATTCCGTTTACGATCAATCCGCGCTTAGTCCGAGGCTTGGACTACTATAACGACACCGTGTTCGAGTGGATTAATCCTGAATTTGGCGCGCAATCGACGGTTTGTGGCGGTGGGCGATACGACGGCATGGTCGAACAGTTAGGAGGCCAGGCGACACCCGGTTTTGGTTTTGGAATGGGGCTTGAACGGCTCATTCAGATTCTACAGGAGCAAAATGCTGAAATCGCTCAGCAACAGCCACACCCTGACGTTTTTGTGGTTTCTGTTGGTGAACAAGCGCGTTCTCAGGCCATTGTGTTACAAAAATCTATGGTGAATGCTGGCGTCTGTGTGCAGTGCCATATGGGCGACGGAAGCATGAAAAACCAATTTAAGCGTGCGGATAAAAGTGGCGCGACAATCGCGGTTGTTTTGGGCGAAGATGAGGTTGCTGCAGGGGCTGCGACAATAAAACCGCTGCGGGGCAGTCCAGGTGAGTCGGGCGGCCCCGCTGCTCAACAAACAATTGCGCAAATCGATGTGGCGAACGTGGTGACTAATCTTCTAGAATCGCTATAATGCACGGTCCTTGACTGCATAAGCGGCCAGTCGTGTAAATTGAACTTGCGTTAGCAGCAAATTAAAGAACTAAACATACGAGAAATACATCCATGGCAGACGACATATTTCTGACCCCCGAAGAACAAGATGAGCGCGCGCGCAAGTGGCTAAAAGACAATGGTCCTGCACTCGTAATAGGTATCGCGTTGGGGTTGGGCGGCATTTTTGGCTGGAATCAATATAAAGCCGGTCTCAAAAGTAAAGCTGAGACCGCTTCTGCACTCTATTCGACCGCAATTGAGGAGGTTCGTAGTTCTCAGCTTTCTGATATTGATGCTCAGGTCATTGAGCTGAAAAAAGATTACAGTGGTTCTTCGTATGCAGCTAAAGCATCGCTCTTGAAAGCTAAGCAATTGTCTGTGAGTGATTTACCTGCGGCTTTTGAGGAACTGCAGTGGGTTTTGGATAATGCCGAGGAGTCTGGTTTAGTGCATACTGCACGAATTCGGCAGGCAAAAATAAAATTGGAAATGGGTGAGCTTGATGCGGCTAAAGCATTGGCCAGCCATACTCCTACACAAGGTTTTGATAGTTATTATGCTGAGTTGCTCGCCGATATCGCCGTTAAAGAAGGCGACACCGATACCGCTCGCTCTCAATATCAGGCCGCTATAGAGTCGTTAACGCAAGGGCAGAGCGGCTACGCTCGTTTGATATCGTTAAAGTTAGATCGTCTTCCTGCTTTAGAGCTAAATGAAGCAGAGGAAGTTAGCAAAAGCCCTGCTGTTGAAGAAGAAGCACAAGCGTCTTTAGATGAAACCCAAGAGCCTTCAGCTGAAATAGAAGAGCCATCCGCCGAAACTGAAAAGCCATCCGCCGAAACTGAAGAGTCTTCGACCGAGCTTCAAGAGGAGACAGATCAATAGCGTTATGTTGATCTGGGTGTAAATCATAGACAGATAAAAGCGAGAAACAATAATGAAAAAAACACAGCTATTAATTGTCGGTGCATTGGCACTTATGCTCTCCGCTTGTGGTGGAAAAACAAAGAAAACCGATTTTTTTGGTGTAGAAGAAAAACCGAAAAAGCCTAAGATCTCCACGTCGACTACAATGAAGCGTAATTGGAGCGTGAATCTCGGCGGTAAAACCAAACTGGGTGATGCGGTTCTTTCTCCAGCGCTACTGGGGGATTATATTTACGCGGCCTCTGGAAAGGGGGTAGTCCATAAAATAGATACGGCGAATGGCAAGCGGGTATGGTCTCAAAAGTTTAAGAAAGAGACGATTACTGCCGGCGTTGGCGTGGGTGGTGGTTTGGTATTGGTCGGTACCGATCAGGGGCTTGTTTATGCCTTGAACCAAGAAAACGGATCCATTTCCTGGACGGCCGCGCTGAGCAGCGAAATTCTGGCCTCTCCGGTAATCGGAGGCAATGTGGTTGTTGCCCGAACAGGCGACGGTAAAGTGTATGGCCTCTCGTCATTCGATGGCAGCGTTAAGTGGACAATTAGTCGACAGCTTCCAAAGTTAACGCTACGTGGCGACTCAAAACCGCTGGTAACGCAAGGCGTTGTATTCACCGGGTTTGCTGATGGTTTAATGGCGGCGCTGGAAGCTGAGACTG
Organism: uncultured Arenicella sp.; assembly: GCA_937989675.1. GTDB lineage: Bacteria > Pseudomonadota > Gammaproteobacteria > Arenicellales > Arenicellaceae > Arenicella. Next base: position 15,379 of record CALKRK010000176.1, read on the forward strand.
GGCGCGCCTTATGGGATTTCCCGATTTCTTTCCCCCGTGGCACCAACGATATTGATCGCCTTTCCGATATTGATACAGACCCTTTGTTGGTTGGTGATCACATTTATATTAGTTCTTATCAGGAAGTGACGCACGCGCTTAATGTGTCGAGTCAAAGTATCTCTTGGAGTGCGGATGTTTCCTCCTACCACCCTTTGGCCTACGACGCGGCTTATTTGTACATAAGTGATCGTGAAGGCACGGTGCATCAAATTGATCGCTCTAATGGCGAAAAAATTTGGTCTCAAACTAATCTGCGATTATTTCCGGTTAGTGCGCCGACCTCAGTTGGACCCTACGTGGTTGTTGGTGAAGGTGACGGTGGCTTGTACGTAATCGACAAACAAACTGGTCAAATCCTAGGTAAGCACAGTCTTGGCGCGAAGACGATTATTGGTGAAACCGTGGTCGATTCCGATACTCTATACTTGATCGACAGCAGTGGCTCTTTGCAATCTTTGAGCATTCTCAATAAAGCATCGTAAAGCGCTTATTGGCTTGACGCATATCAATTAGATGTTTGCTGGTCAGTGCGTAGGTACGTGCTGATTTTCATTACTTTTAATTGTCGCCCCACAGAAATTTCATAAGGTACTTTCAACGTGAACGATCACGAAAATTCAATTAACCCGGACTTAGATAAGTTTGAGGAATCGCCGCCGGGCGTTGAAAAGCCTAAACCCATTATCTCTATTGTTGGTCGGCCAAACGTAGGTAAATCGACCCTCTATAATCGCCTTACACGCAGTCGCGATGCAATCGTTGATGATCGCCCCGGTGTGACGCGTGATCGAATGGTCGGTGTTGGGCGCGTTGGTAAGAACCCATACTGGATCGTTGATACGGGTGGTATTGAATCAGACGACGAAGAAATTCATGTGCTCATGAAGGATCAAGTCGATGTGGCTCTACAAGACAGCGATGCTGTGATCTTTATTGTCGATGGTCGTGATGGGGCCACGCCAGTGGATTACGACATAGCTAAACAACTACGGCGCAATACTGGCATTACCGTTTACGTCGCGATTAATAAATCGGAAGGCTTGAACAAAGGTGTGGTGGCCTCGGACTTTTTTCAACTTGGCCTAGATAACCCACACATTATTTCCGGTAAAAATGGCGATGGAGTCAATAAATTACTGAATCTGATTCTGGAAGAAACCGAGGTTAAGCAAAAAGAGTCGGCTGCAGAATACGACATTCCTGAAGGGGTAGCGAAGCTCGCGATTGTTGGCCGACCAAATGTTGGGAAGTCAACCTTGGTTAATACCTTGGTAGGCGAGGAGCGTGTGGTGGTTTTCGATATGCCAGGTACGACCCGCGACAGTATTCACGTGCCGTTTGAATTTGATGAAAAAGAGTATGTGTTGATAGACACGGCTGGCATGCGTAAGAAATCCCGTATTGATGACCGCGTTGAGCGGTTTTCGGTAATGAAAACATTGCGTGCCGTCGAGCTTGCGCAAGTTGTCGCTGTGGTTCTAGACGCACGTGACGGTATCGTCGACCAAGATAACCGCCTCATCAATCTGGTGTTCAACAGTGGTCGCTCATTAATGATATTGGTCAATAAATGGGATGGCATGAGCAAATATGACCGAGAGCAAGTTCGCGCGCAGATAGATCGAAAATTTGGTCACATGGGTAATATCCCTATCGAATTTATTTCTGCTAAGTTCGGCAAGGGTATTAACGTAATTATGCCTCTGATAGATAAGCTTTACGATAGCGCAATGACAGATATGGGTACTGGCCGCATTAATCAGATTCTGAAAAGCGCAGAAGAAAAACGTAACCCACCGATGGTGGGTAGTCATCGCATTAAGCTAAAGTTTGCTCATCAGGGTGGCATGAACCCGCCACACGTTATTGTCCATGGTAATCAGTTGGATAAATTACCACAAACGTATCAGCGTTACTTATCCAATACATTTGAACGCGCCTTTGATATGGTGGGCACCAAAGTTAAATTGAGTTTCAAAACTTCTGACAACCCGTACAAACCTCCCGAGCGGCCTTCACGTAAAAGTAAGGACAAAGTTAAGTACCGTGGCGGCCCAAGAAAATAGGGTTTATCTGCGTTGAGCGATCGGAGCCATTCAAGTTAGCCGTTTGTGAGTTGATAAATCGTTTTTATAACCAGCGGAGTTTGTCGCCAAGGCAAAAAATGGCCTTCTCCAACAAGCTCAATAAAATCGACTTCGCGGAAGTTATCTATCCATTGTGCTTTCACGAATGCAGGGTTTTTGGGCGAGACTAAGCGATCTTTCATGCCTTGCATGACAACCATTTTTGCGTCGATTTTAGTGGTGCTTATCTCTTTGTCCATAGTGACTAATTCCTTACGTAGCCCCATTATCTCTCGATTTGAGTAACGCATCGTCTTGCCAATAAGCCTCGAAACAACCCAAGTATTCGCGGTACGGTTGTACCAACGCGGTTTACCTAACTTAGGATCTAAAGTGCCAGCTAATAGTAGTAAGGATGCAACGGCGTCAGGTGCCACTAGTGCTACTTTGGGCGCTATCGATGCGCCGAGTGAATGCCCTACAATAGTCCAGCGTTTATCGGGGTAGGCCGCCATAACGGCGGCAATAGATCGAGCTTGCAAATCAAACTTACCATCAATCTTCTTAGGTGGAAGTGGTGATCCTCCCCAGCCGAGCCGGTCAACTGAGACCATGAAAAAATCTTGCTGAAGTTGTTTGTCCGCTAAATACACCTCAAAAGCGGCCCATCCGCCAGGTGTGCCGTGCAAAAAAAGTAGGCCGTGCTTCTCAGCGGTACCTGAGTAAGCGAAGTTGATGTCGTATCCATCAACTTTTACCTCTGAGAACTTAATAGTGGGGTCCAACACTTTCGATTGCGAATAAGGTTGTGCAAGTAGCACGTTTTGCAGCAAGCTCATCACAAGTAAGGTAAAAAGTGTACCGAACTTGATGAGCCTTTGAAGTACTGGAAGTATAGAAGGTGCCGTTGAATACGGTTTTGCGCGCATTGCGATTAGACTCTTATTGCTGCAAGTGGCGAAGTTCATTTGATGTCTTATTTTAAGGTGTTAGCTGGGTGAGAATAAGTGGGTTTACGTAACTGCCATTTAGCTGGGTCTGCCATACTAGGCGTTTGATTTCGCTGTCAGGTTTTATCCGTGCTAGCCTTCCAATGACCGCGCCAGCGACGACACCATTACCAATTTCTACGGTAAGGTCTTCTAGGCCTTCTAAAATGCTATATAAACCGCGGCCGTGATCAAGAAAAATGGCTGCAACACCAGAGTCGCTAAATTCAATTTTCGATACAATTGCATTCTGCGGTGCCACAGCCATAGCCAGTTCGGTCGTGGTCAAGCTGATCGCATTTTGAGCGACCAGCATATTGCTATCGGGGTCGAAACGTCGGTGACCAAAGGTATCGCTCCAATCGCCTTTCACTGGCATCAACAGCGGGAGACTAGGCTGTTGAGTGTTGCTGAAATCGATGTCTGATACAGACTTATGTTCACGCCGTAGCAATTCGCCTAATGGTCCGTTGTTCTCCAATAATGGGTAATGATATTGTTCCACATCAATACCTTTATGTTCGCCAGTGCTGCCTTCTAAACTTCGTTTTACGTAAATAAGGTAGTTGCCAGGCAGCGTATCGAGGCTTATGCCAATAAGTATCCGCCAGTGAGATTTTTCTTCAATTACAACGGGTTCACGCAAGCCATAGCGAACCTCAGGTAACTCCGCAGAAATCTTTGCTAGCCTAAATTCGACCACGCCGCCGGGGAAGTTGGTTTCAGCGCGGCTATTTTGGCCATAAGTAAAGAGAGCCATGAAACACAGCGCCTTGGCTGTTGAGGCCGGGTGCTTAAATGAACTTTTAGGCATAACTAGCGAACTTTCTGAACCAAGCAGTCAAGACTTCCATCGCTCAGTTGCACAGAAATCCTGTCATTTTCTGCGACGGCGTCAGTTGTTCTGACGATGGAGTGTTGTTGATCACGAGCAATGGAAAAGCCTCGTTCTAGGGTCGCAAGCGGGCTCACTGCGTTGAGCTTACCGCCCAAGGCTTCAAACTTCTGAGTGCTAAGCACAAGTGCTTGCGTTTGCACCCGTTGTAAGCGGTGGCTAAGTGCTCGTAGGTCAGAGTTGTTACGCTGTAAGCGTTTGGCTGGAAGCTGAGCCTGAATTCGCTGTTGCAAATGGCCTAGTTTATCCCGACGGCGCGCGAGCCGGTTGAGTACATTATTTTGTAAGCGCAATGAAGCGTGATTAAGCTTATCCGCTTTGGCGCTGAGTTGCTGTTTAGGGTGTACCAATTGCCGGCCCGTCATATCAATTGTTTGCGCCATCCGCTGCAGTAGGCGTTCCATGTTACGTGGTAAGCGAAATTGCATGCTTTTGATATTAGCTATCAATTGGTCTGTATCCGGGCTAACAATTTCGGCCGCTGCCGTTGGCGTTGGTGCTCTCAAGTCAGCAACCAAATCAGAGATAGTGACGTCGACTTCATGGCCAACACCGCTGATAATTGGAATAGGGCTGGCGAATATCTCGCGCGCTAAGCCTTCATCGTTAAAGCACCATAGATCCTCAAGTGAGCCACCGCCGCGACTTAGAATCAATACATCACATTGTTGGTGTTGTAGTGCATCTCGAAGCGCTTGAATGATTGATTTAGCAGCGGTCTCGCCTTGTACTACAGCGGGGTAGATTGTGACGGGGATGCCTGGGCAGCGCCGCTTAAGAGTGGTTACAATATCTCTAACGGCTGCACCCGAGGGCGAAGTGATTAAGCCGATGTGTTTCGCGAACTTAGGTATGGCTTGTTTATGTTCTTGGGCGAACAGGCCCTGCTGATTCAACGCTTGCTTTAGTTCTTCGAACCGGCGTTGGAGTATCCCTTCACCAGCTTCCTCCATGTGTTGCACAATGCATTGGAGGTCACCGCGTGCAGTGTAAACCGAAATCTTGCAACGGACTCTAACCAAATCCCCAACTTTTGGGTGGTAGCGGCTGATACTAGCCCGCCCCTTAAACATGGCGCACCTGAGTTGTGAACGTTCATCTTTTAGGCTGAAATAAATATGCCCAGAAGCAGGCGTGCTCAACGACGATAACTCCCCTTCGATCCACACTTCTGGGTAACTCGTTTCCATTAAACGTCGCATTTCATCGGCGAGTTCGCTGACTTGATAGACTGTTGGGGTTTGCTTCATGATGAGGGTGCGGCGTACGATTTATAGGGTTCGATAATAGTATAAAAGTGATGGCTAATAAAAATATTCGCTTTTTTTAACGAATAGTTGAAATGGTGTATAGGCGTTCGTAAAAGGGTTGGTTATAATCCGCGTGGCGGTGGTGGTTAGTCTCCACAGTGGCGATAGATTGTGAACCCGGTCAGGCCCGGAAGGGAGCAGCCGTAGCGATTGATTCGGGTGCTGTGATCAGGTTAGCTGCCACCGTTCTTTTTTAGTTTCATTCAAAATTTGCGAAGCAAATTTCTGAATGAAACGCTCAGGGCTGTTTTTTAGTTTAAGTCCTCGAAAAGACGTTCGGACATAAACGCTCAGGGCTGCTTTTTAGTTTAAGTCTGGGAACTGCTTTCAGACTTAACGGCCCAAGGCTGTTTTTTAAGTTTAAGTTTGAGAAAGGCGTTCAGACTTAAGGGATCAGAGCTGATTGGTCCAAGACTGTTAAATGTTCTATCTATTGTTCCGAAAAAGATTCTAAAAGCTTTATAATGTGAGTTCACATATATTTAAGCACTTCTAATTCCACGATCCGCGTTTATGGCATATCTAGCACTGGCTCGAAAATGGCGACCTAAAGCTTTCTCTGAAGTGGTGGGGCAAAGTCATGTCGTGCAGGCTTTGTCTAATGCGCTCGATTCAGGGCGTGTGCATCACGCCTTTCTGTTTACCGGCACGCGTGGTGTAGGCAAGACCACGCTTGCGCGAATCTTCGCAAAGTCATTAAATTGCGAATCGGGTACGAGTGCTGAACCTTGCCAACAATGCAGCACTTGCCAATCGATTGACGAAGGTCGTTACGTTGATTTGATAGAAATTGACGCGGCTTCGCGCACCAAGGTTGATGACACGCGTGAACTATTAGAGAGCGTTCAGTACGCGCCTACCTCCGGCAAAGTTAAGGTTTATCTCATTGACGAGGTACACATGCTCTCCGGGCATAGTTTTAATGCCTTGCTTAAAACTCTCGAAGAGCCTCCTGAGCACGTTAAATTCTTGTTTGCAACGACCGATCCACAAAAAATGCCGGTCACGGTCTTGTCTCGTTGTCTACAATTCAATTTGAGGGCGATGCGGCCAGAACAAGTCGAAAATCAACTGGTTAAGATTTTGGGTAGTGAGGGTTTGAGTTTTGATCAAGCCGCGTTGCACTCCCTTGCCAAGGCGGCCGACGGTAGCATGCGAGATGGTTTGAGTTTGCTAGACCAAGCCATTGCTCAAGGTGGCGGTGAAGTTAGGCTCGCTGATGTTGAAGGTATGCTCGGAACGATTAAAAGCGAGCATACCGAGGCAATTATCAAAGCGTTGGCGGCGGCAGACGTCGATCAAGCGCTAAATGTCGTTGCGGATATGGCTGATAATGCGGTTGATTTTTCCGTTGCGCTGGATGACGTGTTAATGCAGTTGTATTACGTCTCGTTAGCGCAGATCGCACCAAGCTCACTCAGTGCCACTGACGCGAATACTGAGATGATCTTATCGATTGCATCGACGCTGACGCCGGAGACCGTTCAATTATTCTATCAAATTGGCTTGATCTCCAAACGTGACATTCCGCTTGCGCCGAGTTTACGTGTGGGGTTTGAAATGGCTCTATTGCGGATGTTGGCGTTTGAGCCTAGTAGTAGTGAAACGGTTACGCAGGTTACCGGTTTAGGTAATGCGGCTAGCGAAACATCTAATGCGGTGCCGGCCTCAGCAAGTTCACCAGCGGCACCTCAACAAGTGGCTGAATCAGCACCTACGAGCCGTTTGCAAACTCCAGATCAAACTCCAGTAAGTAGTGCGCCGGCCGCGCCTGAGCCGCGTTCTGTTCCGCCAATGCAACCGCAGGGCGGGATGCAACAAACGGCGCCGGAAGCAAATTACACGTCTAGTTCAGCAGCCGCTGAGCCGGTAATGCCTGAGCCAGTGGCAGTTCCTTCTCAGTCCGCACCGAGTCCGGCCGCACCGAGTCCGGCCCCGGCCCCAGTTCCACAAGCTATGCCTTCTCCCGCTCCGGCTGCGAATTCGGTAGCTCCAACGCAAGCGGTGACTCAACCGAGCGCGATTGCCGTCACCTTGGCGGGTAATAATGAATGGGGCGAGTTAGTCGAGCAAACCAATTTAATTGGCTTGCCGAAAGAGCTTGCAATGAACTGCGCTTGTGAGAGATTAGCGGATGATAAAATTCAGCTGAGTTTGGCGCCAAAACTGCACCACCTATTAAAACCGGAACGAATAGCCAAGATTCAGGAAGCGATTCGCGTGGTGCTAAACTCGCAAGCGGAGATTGCTCTTGAACTTGAAGAAAGTGATAAAGAAACTCCGGCTGAGTGTTTGGCTAGATTGGGCCACGAACAATTCGAGCAAACCAAAGAAAGCATCAAAAACGACCCTGGCGTTAAAGCCATTATGTCGGAATTTGGTGCTACCCTGAATGAAGATTCGATCAAGCCAATATAGACCAATATAGTTTCGAGCAGATAGTTAAATGTTCAAATACGCTGTGTAACATAGGCGTATCAAAAGAGATAAGACAAAGGTAGTAATGATGATGAAAGGCGGTTTAAGCAATATAATGAAACAAGCTCAGGCCATGCAGGAAAACATGCAGAAGGCCCAAGAGGAGTTAGCTAACATTGAGGTAAATGGTGAAGCTGGCGGCGGCATGGTAAAACTGAGCATGACTTGCCGTTATGATGTAAAGAAGGTTTCCATTGATCCTGAGTTAATTGGCGATGCCGACGATAAAGAAATTCTTGAAGACCTAATAGCCGCTGCTGTAAACGATGCTGTTCGTAAAGTTGAGAAGACATCAAAAGAAAAGATGGCGGGTTTAACCGGTGGTCTTGATATACCCGGCATGAAAATGCCATTTTGATTGGGTAATGGCTACCTCATCAGCAATCGAGGCGTTAAAGGATGCGCTTAAAGCCTTACCCGGTGTCGGGCCAAAGAACGCGCAGAGAATGGCATTTCATCTTATGGAGCGCGACAGAGAAGGCGCCAAGGATATTGCCGATGCACTCAATTATGCGCTCGAAAAAGTAACTTCTTGCCAGCGCTGTAATACGTTTTGCGAGGCGGATGTTTGTGATATTTGCTCGTCAAATAAGCGTGATAAACAACTATTATGCGTGGTGGAAACGCCGGCTGACTTACAAGCGATCGAGCAGGTTGGGGCCTACCAAGGACTTTATTTTGTCTTGATGGGCAAGCTTTCCCCATTGGAAGGAATAGGGCCTGAGAAGCTTGCGTTTAAACGGCTTAATACCCTGGTCGCTGAAAATGATATTCGTGAAGTCGTGATTGCCACAAACATTACCGCCGAAGGCGAAACTACGGCGGACTATACACAGCAGTTACTAAAGCCTTACGGCGTGACCGTCACACGCCTTGCGCGAGGTGTGCCGGTTGGCGGCGAGTTAGAGTATATGGATCAGCGCACCTTGGCGGCGGCGTTTAAGGATAGGCGGTCGGCTGACTAAAAAGATTAAAGAAATCGGATAAAGAACTTTTATGACGGTGATGCCATTCGGTTAGCCGTGAACCCACCAACGAAATTTAGAATTTTTTATGTTGTCTATTGAAAAAAGACTCGCTGATGAACTGGGCGTTCAAGCGAAGCAGGTCATTGCGACCATAGAACTACTTGACGATGGCTCAACGGTACCGTTTATCTCTCGATACCGTAAAGAAGCGACCGGAGGCCTAGATGATACGCAGCTTCGGACACTCGACGAGCGATTAAAATATTTGCGAGAGTTGGATGATCGACGTGCAAGTATTCTGAGCAGTATCGAGGAGCAGGGCAAGTTAAGTGATGAGCTTAGTAAAGCGATTCTTGCGGCTGAAACAAAGAACGCGCTTGAAGATTTATATCTTCCGTATAAACCTAAGCGGCGAACCAAGGGCCAAATAGCCATTGAAGCTGGTTTGGAGCCATTAGCCGAATCACTACTTTCCAATCCTATGCTGGAGCCTGAGGCTGAAGCCAAGAAATTTCTAAATGACTCTGAGGAAACCCCGGTTGTTGATACTAAAGCGGCTTTGGACGGCGCTCGCGCTATTTTGATGGAGCGCTTCGCCGAGGATGCCGAGCTGTTGGCGCAACTGCGAAGCTATTTAGAAGATAAAGCTTTGGTAACGGTAAACGTTGCCAAAGATAAAGAACAGGAAGGCGCGAAATTTCGCGACTACTTCGACTATAAAGAGCCGTATAAGAACGTTCCTCCACATCGAGCACTGGCTATTTTTAGAGGCCGCAACGAAGGTGTTCTCATTTCGGGTTTGGATATTGAAGCGCCTGATGGCGGTTGGATAGGCAGTTTGTCGCATCCATGTGAGCAAATGTTGGCTAAGCACTGGGGCATCCAACATCAGGGCCGCCCGGCAGACGATTGGTTGGCTCAGGTGGTGAGTTGGGCTTGGCGCATCAAAGTGCTGCTGCATTTGAGTGGTGATTTGATGTTTAATCTTCGCGAGAAAGCCGAAGCCGAGGCTATTCGGGTATTTTCGATGAACCTTAAAGACTTATTGTTGGCGGCGCCAGCGGGCGCTAAAGCGACGCTTGGATTAGACCCCGGTTTGCGTACCGGTGTGAAAATTGCGGTGGTAGACAATACCGGCCAATACTTAGATCAGGGAACAATTTATCCGCACGCACCCAAAAATCAATGGGATGCATCAATAGCAACGTTAGCGGCGTTATGCCACAAGCACAAAGTAGAATTGCTGGCGATTGGTAATGGCACCGCGTCTCGCGAAACCGACAAGCTCGCTGGCGATTTAATCAAACGCTATCCTGAACTTAAACTTACCAAAATTATGGTGAATGAAGCTGGGGCATCTGTGTACTCCGCGTCGGAATTTGCGGCGAAAGAGTTTCCTGACCTAGATGTAACTATCCGAGGTGCGGTATCGATAGCACGTCGCTTACAAGACCCACTTGCGGAATTGGTGAAAATCGAACCGAAATCGATTGGGGTTGGTCAGTACCAGCACGATGTGAATCAATACCAATTAGGCCGTTCATTAGATGCTGTTATCGAAGATTGTGTGAATGACGTAGGCGTAGATTTGAATATGGCGTCTATGCCCTTATTGAAGCGCGTCTCCGGTCTTAACGAAACCATTGCGGGTAATATTGTTACACACCGCAATACCAACGGCGGTTTTAAAACGCGTGAAGAGTTGAAAAATGTACCGCGGCTTGGTGATAAGACATTCGAGCAAGCCGCAGGGTTTTTGCGTATTGTTTCGGACAATACAAACCCATTAGATGCCTCAGGAGTTCACCCTGAAGCCTATTCTGTAGTCGAGGCGATCGCACAAAAGAACGGGCGCGAGGTCAATGCGATTATTGGCGACAGCGCGTTTCTTAAAGCATTAAAACCTCAAGATTACGTCACCGATCAATTTGGGGTGCCAACCGTTCTGGATATTATTAAGGAGTTGGATAAGCCGGGGCGAGATCCGCGGCCGGAGTTTAAAACAGCTAAGTTGCAAGACGGTGTCGAGACCATAAAAGATCTAATGGATGACATGGTTCTTGAGGGCACTGTGACCAACGTAACAAATTTTGGTGCGTTTGTTGATATTGGTGTGCACCAAGATGGCTTGGTACACATTTCTTGCCTCGCTGACAAATTTGTTGATGACCCGCACAAGGTTGTGAAAGCAGGCCAAATTGTGAAGGTGAAAGTTTTGGAAGTGGATATCCAGAGAAAACGGATTGCCCTAACCATGCGGCTTCAGGAAACCAAGCAAGAGCGTCGTGATCGAGGTAGCCCCGAGAAAACAAGCAAGCCTAGAAAACCGGCGAGGAAACCTAGCCAAAGTAAGCCGATGGCTAATAATGCAATGGCTGAAAAATTGGCGGCGGCGTTCAAAAAGTAGCTGTGGGCTAATCGAGTTTCTAGATGTTTTTAAGCATACTTTTGCCTAGTCTAACCTAGTTAGGCTAAATATCGACTATAGCGCCTAATATATAGTTACTAACTCGCTTATGCAGCAATTGGAACATATCGTTAACGACAAAGGCTCAAAGTACGCTGTTAGCGGTGCTCAGGCGACTGATCGAGAGCAGGTGCAAGCAGTCTTAAGAACGCTGTGTAAAAAGAAGAAATACGCCAAAGCAACGCACAATACTTGGGCCGTTATTTTCTCGGATGGCACTCAGGTAAAAGACGATGATGGAGAGAGTGGGGCCGGGGCAATTATGCTAAAAATGCTGGATCAAGCAGATGTGCGTGATCATGTTGTCGTCGTGACGCGTTGGTACGGTGGCGTGCATTTAGGCGCAGACCGATTTCGTCATGTCCGCACCTGTGTGAAAGCGTATTTTGAGAAGTTCTTTTAGGCAACTCGCTGCTCTAGGTACTCGATAATGTCGTTAGACTCGTACATCCATTGAACTTGGTCACCGTTTTGAATGCGCAGGCACGGCACCTTGACCCGTCCGCCGCCGTCTTCAAGGGCCGTTCGATGTGCTGGATCTCGATTAATGTCGCGGATTTCTACGTCCACATTTAAGCGATGCAAAGCACGACGTGTTTTAACGCAAAAAGGGCAGGCGTATAACTGATACAGAGAATGACCAGCGACAGCATTTTGCGCAAGTTCTTGATCCGCCGTCGATCGTTGCACGCGTTTTGGTTTGGTCAACCAATTGCCGAAAACGATGATAAGACCAAGCGCATTTCGTAGAATTTTTAACAACATATTGAAGTGTTCACTGAGAATTTTGGCGCACTCTAACCATTAAGCTCGTTGATGTAAAGCTGTGCGAGTTGGTTTGCTCTACCAGCCACCGCCACCGCCACCCCCGGACCCGCCACCGGATGATCCTCCTCCTGAGAAGCCACCCCCGGACGAACTACTGCCTCCCCATGAGCTACTGCCGCTAGAGGAACCGGATGAGCTTGAGCGATAACGTGCCGCGCGAGCTTTTGCGTTTGCGCGTTGAATTTTTTTACGTGAGGTATTGATCCTACGATTCAAATTTTCGCTAAGCGTGTCGGTATAGCTTGAGAAATCACTCTCCGTTGAGCCAAATACCGCCGCTAGGCCAGCACGCACCGAGGCATTAAGTACGTTACTGAATTTTTCGCCCCAAACATCTTCGATATCGAGCGCTACTGCATAGGGTAGATACTCTTGATACACCTCCGGTGTTTTTTCCAGTGGATGAACCGCGCGTAGTTCGTCTTTTTCTGCCATAACGAGGTATTGAAAAAAACCGTCCATTTGCGGAACCCAGGAGGCGCCGCGGTCGGTTCGGCGAGCTATCAACTGATTAGCGAATCGGCAGATGAAAAAATACGCTATTGTGAAAGTGAGAAAGACGCCCCAGTCCAAAGTACCTTGGCTTAACGTGAAATAGAACGTCCAAAACCACAGTACGGTCTGTATAAACCCTAGTCCGAAACGTTTACCGGAATTTTCCTCTTGATAATTTTCCGGATCGTGGCGCTGATTCATGAATTTCATATGTGCTTCTTGAGCTCGAAAGAGCTGTTCAGCATGAGTCGATTTATCGGGGTCAATAAGTTTGCGTTTTTTAAACAGGGTTCTAAATAGAGCGCCCTCGTCGTTAGCCAATTTCTCGTTCGGGTAATCGGCTTGTTTGTGTAACTTATAAGAATACTTGCCTGATTTTTCTATTCTGATTAGCCCTTTGCTAGCGAGTGAAATCAATGCTGAGGCAAACACACGGTCATCGTATTCACCCTCTTTGTTAACGAATCGCATCACGGCGGGTGACTCGCCATTTGGGGCTTCGTATTGTGGAATGATCTCCTTTAATAGAGGGTCGCGGCCGTGTTTAGACCAAGTACGCCAATATATTATTATCAAACCAAGCCACGCTGTCATGAGCACAAACAAGCCTTTATTCATTAGCACGGCATTGATCATTCGAGAGGGCGCGCTGGGTTGGTTTACGGTTCCTTTCGGCCAGTTAAGGTCGACGGTCAGCCCTTGCCTAGGTTGCAGGGTTTGAGTTGCCGAAACGGTTACGCTGTTGTTGGTAAGTTCATCAACACGGTATGCCTTCTCGCTTTGCCCGAAGAACCCAGTAAACGCCTGTAAACCTACTTGTTTGGTGTCTACTTCTTCCGGGAATTCGATAGTTGTTGATGCCTTTCGTATATTAAATGGCCAACCGTTACCCGTAACATTCCAGCTGATTTTGTCAAAACCGTTTTCCCTCCAACTCTGCTGGCCGTATCGGTATTTAATGGTGTACTCATACTCACCAGGGTCGAGGAATATGTTGCGCTTACCCACATATATTACTTTTGCGCTGTGTTCGTCCTCAACAAACCAGCTGGTGTTTTTACCATTTTTAAGTACAGATTGAATTTGCAGATCTTGTCGGTCGATTAAGGAAAATAGGTGCCCGTGCCATAATCGGCTTAGGTAGTGACTGACAATGTTCTGTTCGCGATAGCCTTCAATGTAGTCAATATAAATGCCGCGTTTCAGTGCGTAAGTGCTGACTTCCTGCTCAAAATTATGCCGGTTGAACTCGTCGTCAGTATCGACGCGCTGATAAGTAACCGAAAGCATTACTCTCGGCCGTTCCAGAGAGGCAAGAAAGAAATCGTGAAATTTTAGGTATTCGCCATAAGCTCGTTTATCTATCTGCCAATCGAATGATAATTTTCCATCAATTAAAACTTCCTTAATCGTAAATTGGTTGCTGTTTTGATTGGACGTTTCTCGACTACTAAATAAGGTAGAAAGTGAATGCTTGCGTTCATATTGTGCTGGAAGTTTGCGCACTAATCCGCGTTTTATTTGCTTTCCTTCAGCTCTGACTTTGATTGTTTCCTGAACGATCAAGTCGCCTTGCTTACTAACTTGTACCAAGCTATCAAAATTCAGAATTTCTTCAGCAGCGTCGCTATTGATAGAAGTAAGAAAGAGCAGCGTTACTAAGAGCGCTGCTTTTATCCATAGTAATCGAATCATTGGAGGTCCACGTCTATGGGTAAACCAAAATCCGGTCTTGTTAGTGAGAAAAATGATTTCTCTTTGAATTGGAATAGTTTAGCAATCAAACTATTTGGAAATTGTTGTAGCACTGTGTTGTAAGTTCTTACTGTGCCGTTGTAATAGCGCCGTGCGTGTTGTATTTGATCTTCGGTTTCGACCAGTTCATCGCTTAGTTCTGAGAAACTTTGATTTGCTTTTAGCTCAGGGTAGTTTTCTGCTAGCGCGAATAAGGTGCTAAATTCCTGATTTAGTTGCTGCTCTAATTCGGTGACCCCAGTCACAGAATTGGTTTCTTTATAGCTTCTTGCGAGCGTAACCAGTGAGAGGGCACGTGTTTCAAATTCGCTATAACCTTTCACCGTGCGTACTAGGTTTGGAATAAGCTCATGTCGGCGAACCAGTTGTACATCGACATCAGCCCACGCCGCAAGGCATCGGTTACGAGTGACGATAAATTTATTATAGAAATACACGGTTACAGCTAATATAACCGTAACGCCGATAAGCAACGATGACACTGTCAATCTACGTGATGATCAATATTTGCGGCGCAGATAAAGTCGTTTATGGTGACGCCGTGCACAGTGTGGGTCCGAAAACATACCTTGCAGCGGTTGTAGTTCACCTCCATGTCCGGGTGATGGTCTTGCTCTTCGGCGACCTTTGCGACTGTATTTACGAACGCGATTGTGTCTGCGTAGCTTTCAAAGTGATAAGTGCGGCTTAGTTCATTTTCCGTTGCACAAAACTGCCATTCTGGGGTAAATCGCCGATATTGTTCGACTTCGCTGAGGTTCAATGATGACTCGTCTTGAGAATAGTGACGACAACGTTGTTCGAGTAGTTTATTGACGGGTTCGTTCATAGTATTCTTGCGTGCTTAATTGATATTGAAACTATAACACTATTTTCGTGATAGTAAGGAGTATGGCCAGTGCCACAAAACCCTAACGCCTTGGTCTGGATGGACCTTGAAATGACCGGCTTAGAACCCGAAAAAGATCGCATTATCGAAATGGCGACGATTATCACCGATGGGGATCTTCGCACCATCGCCGAAGGCCCCGTAATTGTCATTCATCAGTCGCAGGAGCTTTTGGATGGTATGGATGAGTGGAATACTCGTACTCACAATAAAACTGGACTAGTCACTAAGGTTAAAACGTCTCGTGTTACTGAGCGCCAAGCTGAAATCGAAACATTGGATTTTATTCAGCGACATACGATTAAGAATCGCGCGCCACTGTGCGGTAATAGTATTTGTCAGGATCGACGTTTTTTATACAAGTACATGCCCGAACTAAGTGAATGGCTGCACTATCGCAATGTTGATGTGAGTTCGTTCAAGGAGGTTGCGCGCCATTGGTCGCCGAGCATTTTGAGTGGTTTTGACAAGCGTGCGTCACATCAAGCCCTTGATGATATTAAGGAATCGATCGAAGAGCTTCGTTATTATCGAAACAACTTGATTAAGTTGGATATGAACTAGCTATGAGTTATTAGCACTTGAAAAGTGCACGATAGTGCTCCTATTCGTGCTATTTATTTCTACTCTATAGATCAGGAAGCGTTTTTTGCTTCAACAGTAATAGTATCTCCGTGAATTGAGCACATGCGGTAATGCATGTGTTCAATTGCCATTAATGTTTTTCACTTAACGGAGTAACTATGAAAATTGCACAATTAAGACAAATTAAATTTCGTAACAACGGCCGCCGCAAAACAAAAGTTTCGGTGATGTTAATAGGATTACTGTTTGCGGTATTTCAATCGCAGAGTGCTTTGACACAAACCAACGACGAGTTTCTCGCTGCGCTCAATTCTGTCAGGCCTTTGCAGCTTGCTTATAACGAGTACTATCAGCAGTATGGTACCCAGCCAGATAAGATTGATGATTTAGGTTATTCGGAAAGTGATTTTCAGAATGAACTAGTAGATCACGCGGGGATTTCAAGTCAAACTGGCGCTATTTTGATCGGTTTAGAGGACCGCTTTGGTGACAAACAATGGGCGGCGCTGATACCAGAAATCAACAACAGTTCAATCAGTTGGGTATGCCAAACAACGCTTGCAAACTCTGTTATTAACGTTGGCGGCTGTGTTGCTGGTTTGGCCTACAAACGGGTTGATATTGTGCTGAATGCAGAGCCATTTCAGGGCACCTTATTAGCGTTGAATGCTCTGAAATTAAACTATGCTGAATCATATCTGAGCAGTGGCCAGGTGCCTACTGATATGCGAGAGCTTGGCGTTGATCAATCTCTATTGGATTTAGCGAACGCCAGCCATGTGATGGTAGACCCTCATTCCAAAGCCATGGTTGTTGGGCTTGATGATGAGATTTTTGGCGCCAATCAATGGGTTGCAGTATCACCAGTGATGAGTCGCAGAGGCCACTTGTTTTGGATATGCCGAACTACACTACCATTTGAGTTGGTGGCCGTTCGAGGTTGCTCTACTGGACTAGAAGTAGAAGACATGCTTTTTACGATATTGGCTAGACGGCGTTAACTAGCAATTTGTATTTCAGAGCCGAGTTTTCGATAGGCAGGAAAGCTCGGCTCAGTTAAGTACGGTGTTGCTAAAATAATTTAACTCTGAGTATTAGCCCATAAATCGTGTTCATCACTTGCATGTACTTTCACAGAAACGATATCGCCAACCCTGTGGTGTGATTCTTCATTTAGATACACTAGGCCGTCGATTTCAGGTGCGTCGGCTTGGCTGCGTGCCACGGCACCTTTATCGTCTACTTCATCAATGATTACATCGATAGTTTTGCCAACTTTACGGGCTAATTTTTCTGTGCTGATAGCGGCTTGACGCTCCATAAACTCGGCGAGCCGCTGTTCTTTTACTTCGTCAGGAACGTGGCCATCAAGCTCGTTGGCGCGCGCACCTTCAACAGGCGAGTAGGTGAACGCGCCGACCCGATCAAGCTGAGCTTCGTCAATAAAGTCGAGTAGTTGTTTGAAATCATCATCGGTCTCACCTGGGAAGCCTACAATGAACGTACTGCGAATCGTAATATCTGGGCAAGTTTCACGCCAAGCTTTGACTCGGCTTAGCGTATTGTCGATCGAGCCAGGGCGTTTCATAGCTTTGAGCACCTTGGGCGATCCGTGCTGAAATGGTATGTCCAAATAAGGCAAAATCTTGCCCTCCGCCATTAGCGGGACAATGTCGTCTACATGTGGGTAGGGGTAAACATAGTGCAAACGTACCCAAGGTGCTTGCTCGCCACCGACTTCTGATAGAGCATGGCAAAGGTCTAACATCTTGGTTTTGACCGGCTTGCCGCCATGAAACGTAGTTCTATATTTTGTATCAACCCCGTACGCTGAGGTGTCTTGTGAGATAACCAACAGTTCTCTAACACCAGATTTGACCAGCCCCTCGGCTTCGGCCACAACTTCATTCGCAGGCCGGCTTACTAAGTCGCCACGCATCGACGGAATAATGCAAAAACTGCAGCGATGATTGCAGCCTTCGGAAATTTTTAGGTAGGCGTAATGACGTGGTGTCAGTTTGATGCCTTGTGGTGGCACCAAATCAAGGTGAGGGTTATAGCTCTTCTCGTATGGTAAATGGGTTTTGACCGCGCCGACGACTTGTTCATAGGCATGCGGCCCAGACACGTCGAGAACACTGGGGTGCACATCGGTAATATCCGATTCAGTCGCGCCCATGCAGCCTGTAACAATGACCTTGCCGTTTTCGTTCAGTGCCTCACCAATGGTATCGAGTGATTCCTTTTTGGCAGCATCGATGAACCCACAGGTGTTGACCACCACCATATCGGCGTCTTGATAGGTCGGCACAATATCGTAGCCGTTAACCCGCAGTTCCGTCAGAATAAGCTCTGAATCGACCAGGGCTTTAGGGCAGCCGAGACTGATAAAACCAATTTTTGGGGCTGTCATAAGTACCTCACTCTATTTCGGAGCGGATTATAGCCCAAAGCATGCATGCGTGTTGCGACTCGTGCCACGATAAGGGTGACGAATTTTCTATCAAACGCGCGAGCACTCAAGTAAAGTAATAGTGCTTCGTTAAAGAATTTAGCCTCAATCCATGTTATCCGAATCGACAAAGTCTCTAATTCTACAATCCATTGAAAGTCACTCGCTGCCAGAGAATTATTTAGAAGCCGTAGAGCATTACCTGGTGCCCTTGGCTAACAATCTTGCAGAACAATGTGGTGATGGCACCACTCTAATTGGCGTTCAAGGTTCGCAGGGCAGCGGCAAGAGCACCTGTTCGGCGTTTCTTAAACTGATTTTTGAACACGAGTTTGGCTTGCCCAGCGTGGTAATGTCGATTGATGACTTTTATCTTACCAAGGCTGAGCGATCACAGCTGGCTAAAACACATCACCCTCTATTTGCGACTCGTGGTGTGCCGGGCACACACGATGTGGCATTGTTGAAAACGGTTTTCGAGAGCGCTAAGCAAGGTTCTGGCTTCTCGGTTCCTGCGTTTGATAAGTCGATCGATGACCGGGCAGAACCAGATGAGTGGCAAGCAGTGACTACGCAGCCTTCAGTGCTTATTTTAGAAGGTTGGTGTGTTGGGGTCGGGCCTCAAGCTGAGGAGCAGTTAAATGTTCACCGTAATGAACTTGAACGCCTTGAAGACTCAGACCGTCGATGGAGGCGTGCAGTAAACCAATCGTTGAGCAATGAGTACGCGGATGTATTCGCTCATTTGGATTTACTAGTCGCATTGCAGGCACCCAGTTTCGATTGTGTTTACGGTTGGCGTTTGTTGCAAGAAGAGAAAATGATTGAGCGCTTAAGTGAGCAGGGTAAGGATGTATCTGGAGCGCAAACGCCGGTGCAAATTGAGCGATTTATCTCTCACTATCAACGTTTAACAGAACATGCATTGAATACCATGCCAGCCAACGCAGATTGGCTTTTGTATCTAAATACGGATCATTCTTTCAAGGTCTTGACGGAAGGGCAGTCGTGAGAACTAACTACCTGGTATTTACTGATTTGGACGGAACCTTGCTGGATCATCACGACTATTCTTGGGATGCGGCTAAACCGGCGCTAGAACGCTGTGAAATAGAGGGTATTCCTGTGATTTTTAATACCAGTAAGACCGCAGCCGAAGCACTGGTTTTGCAGCGCGAGCTTTCGTTGAACGGGCCGATTATTGTCGAAAATGGCAGTGCCATCGTTATGCCGACTGAGTCTTTAAAGGTGCCGGTCGAATCGCTGTCAGCTAGCGGACTCGAGGTTGACTGTAGCGAAAGTCAACTACGATTGATTTTCGGCTTGCCTAGATCGCATATCCTGGCGGTAATTGAACAGGCGCGAACGAACAAGGGCTGGTCGTTTGAAGGCTTTAACGACTGGAGTGTGGATAAGATAGCGAAGCTCACAGGGCTTGCGTTAGAGAGCGCGGCTAGAGCGGCGGACAAAGCTTATTCAGAGCCGTTTTTGTGGAATGACTCCGACGCAGCTTTAGAGGCGTTTCAAGCTTTTGCCGAACAATCTGGTTTGCGGTTGATGCGTGGCGGGCGCTTCTATCACTTGCAAGGTCAAACGGACAAAGCCAAGCCAATGCAGTGGTTAAAATCGAACGCATCAATATTGTTCGGCGATAGCGATAGTAATTCACTGACGAAATTGATATGTTTGGGTGATAACCACAACGACGTGGCTATGCTCAATATTGCCGATTTTCCAGTGTGCGTGCGCTCGCCTGTCGGTGATTTCCCGCAGCTTTCGACATCCTCCCCAGTTATTCATACTCGCAAGTTCGGACCAAGCGGCTGGAACGAGGCGATACAATCAATTTTGGCTTAGATACTACATCTACAGCTTCATTCTTAGTGACAGATAACAGATATGGCAGATTTTTATCAAAACGGCATTATCACAACCCTCCATAACCTGCGACAACGTGATTTGGATCAACTAGAAGACGAGTTACGGTCGTTTACCAGCAAACGCCCAATGGCTTTGGTGCTGCCTTCACTTTATTCTGAATTGGAAGGGGATGCTTTACCCAATATCGTCAAGGAACTTAGCAAGGTTGATTATCTTGACGAAATTGTCATTGGTCTTGACCGGGCTACCGAGGATGAATATCGCGCTGCGCTGGAGTTTTTCAAACCATTAAATCAGAGCTTCAAAGTCTTGTGGAATGAAGGGCCAAGATTGCAGGCCATCGACAAAAAATTACAGGCCGAAAAACTTGCTCCCAAGGAGTTAGGTAAGGGGCGAAACGTTTGGTATTGCTTTGGTTACGTGCTTGCCGCAGATCGCGCGCAATCGGTTGCTTTACACGACTGCGACATTATAACGTATGACAGAAGTCTTCTGGCTCGCTTACTTTATCCGGTAGCGAATCCTAACTTTAATTATAAGTTTTGCAAAGGCTTTTATGCGCGGGTTGCCAGTGGCAAAATGCACGGTCGCGTAACTCGGCTTTTGGTTACCCCGTTAGTGCGAGCTCTGAAAAAGGTATATGGGCAAAACGACTACTTAGACTACATTGATAGCTTTCGTTATCCATTAGCAGGTGAGTTTTCATTCCGGGCCGACGTTATTAATGATTTGCGGATACCGAGTGATTGGGGCCTGGAGATTGGCGTGTTATCAGAGTTGAATCGTAACTATGCCAACAACCGAATTTGTCAGGCTGACATCGCTGATACGTACGATCACAAACACCAAGATATGTCTCCCGAGGACACGGCGAAAGGTTTGTCGAAAATGTCGATTGATATTTGCAAAGCGCTGTTTCGCAAGCTCGCGACCAATGGTGTCGTTTTTAACTCCGAGACTTTTCGTGCGATAAAGGCGACGTATTACCGGATCGCATTAGACTTCGTTGAAACCTATTACAACGACGCTCAAATGAATGGATTAACACTGGATATACATGCGGAGGAAGCCGCGATTGAGATGTTTGCTGAGAACGTACTAAACGCTGGGCAAGACTTCCTAGACAATCCTATGGAGACGCCATTCATACCTAGTTGGAATCGAGTAATTAGTGCGCTGCCAGATATTCAGCAAGAAATAATCGATGCGGTAGATGCGGATATGCAACAGTACTCTGGCTCTACTTAGTTTAAGGCTGACTAACATGATTGATTCGCGTACCCGGCCACTGCTACCGGTGGTTGCCGAACATTTGAGCCGTATTTACCCAACGCTGGATTGCCAAGAGTTGGCGCAACAAGCTTTGCGTAAAATGAGGCTAGAGCTCGACTCAGATGCCTGCCGTTTGCACCAAAATAAGTGGAGCGAGCGCGACGTATGGGTTATTACCTACGGCGACAGTGTTGTGACCCAGGATGAACCTCCTTTGCAAACGCTTAGAAAGTTTGCGAACGATTATCTGAGCGAAGTGGTTTCAGGCTTGCATATATTGCCGTTTTTTCCATACAGCTCAGACGATGGTTTTTCGGTGATTGATTACAGTCAGGTGAACGATAGTCTAGGCGACTGGAGTGACATCGAAGCCATCGCGCAAGAGTATGATGTGATGGCTGATTTGGTCATAAATCATTGCTCACAACGAAGCCGCTGGTTTGAGAATTTTCGGCAACGAAAAGATCCAGGCAAAGACTATTTTTATGAAGTGAGTGTTGATGAGGATTTAACGGCGGTGGTAAGACCGCGAACTTCGCCGTTACTAAGAGCGACGCAAACCTTGGACGGAGAGCGCCACGTTTGGTGCACATTTAGCCACGATCAAGTCGATCTCGATTTTAGCAATCCGCTTGTATTCTTGGAAATGGTGCAGATAATCCGTCGCTATTTAGAGCAAGGTGTTCGCATTTTTCGGCTTGATGCCGTTGCGTTTCTTTGGAAAGAGATCGGCACTGATTGTGTGCACAGACCACAAACCCATGAGTTTGTACGCCTGTTTCGTACATTGATTGAAGCTCATAGCAAAGAAGCCATTGTCATCACCGAAACCAATGTGCCTAATCACGAAAACCTATCGTACTTTGGTAATGCGAACGAAGCACATGCCGTGTACAACTTTTCTCTACCGCCGTTGTTGTTGCATGCATTGGTTGCTGGCACTAGCGAACATTTGCAGCGCTGGCAGATGAGTATGCCCCCTGCGCAAACTGGTACGTTCTACTTTAATTTTATCGCGAGTCATGACGGAATAGGGCTGCGCCCTGCTAAGGGCTTGTTGAGTCAGGCTGATTTGGATGAACTTGCCAATACTATGCAGAGTTTTGGTGCACGGATTTCATGGCGTGCAATAGCGGACGGGCAAAATGAACCCTATGAGATAAACGTAGCTTTGTACGATGCCTTGCAGGGCACGGTTAACGGGCCAGATAAATGGCAGCAAGCGCGTTTCATTTGTGCCCACGCTGTGATGTTTGCTTTAGAAGGTGTTCCTGGTATTTACATACACAGCTTGCTTGGCACCCAAAACGATTATGAGCGTGTGGAATTAACCAATCATAATCGAAGCATTAATCGGCATAAGTGGGATTATGATTCGCTGGTTGAAGCGCTAGCGAACGAACGAACGCATCACGCAAACATACTCGCAGAACTCAAACGCTTGCTCGCGTTGCGAATTCGACAGCCTGCATTTCACCCAAATGCGGTTCAGTACACCTTGCATCTAGGGCATTCGGTGTTTGCATTCTGGCGCCAGAGCATAAATCGAGCTCAGAGCGTTTTCTGTATTCATAATATGACAGATCAAGCCATCAGCATTCCATTGAGTTCGGTTAATCTAATCAGTTTAGAGCAGTGGGTAGACTTGATCACGGATCGAGCGTATTCGGTGGATGATGAAATGCTATATCTCCAGCCGTATCAGTTTGTTTGGTTGAGCAACCGTGTGATGTGAATCAGCGAGCTCAGCAAAACAATCGAGGCTAGGTATAAACCCAACACGCAAACATGAGATAATCTTCGTGTATTGGTCTCGCAACGCGCGAGGCGTATAAAGAAAAGTGCATCGATGAGTTGGCGTTAGCTATGATGTTCCTAAAGCCACTAAATTGAATACAGAGATCTGAGCTCATTGGCGATGATTTCAAAGCCTGCTTCAAGTCGATCTTCGGGTTGCCCGTAATTGATACGAATGCATTCTTGGGTGTGGCTCCACTGCGGATCAATGTCGATAAAAAAATCTTCACCAGGTATTACGAACACTTGTTTTTCCTTAAGTCTGGCGTAGAGCGCTTGCGTGCTTGTTGGTAAACCTTCACACCATAGCCATAGAAAGAAGGCGCCTTCAGGTTTGTGCATCCGAACAGGCAAATCAGCGAAAACGCGATTAAATAAACTCACAGCCGCTTCCAGTTTAGCACTATAAAATGGCTTGATAATCTCCTCGGTGAGATGCTCTATCTCACCATCTTCAATCATTCTTGTCATTAACGCGGCGCCAACGCTATTAGGTGCGAGTGTAATAATTCCGCTTAAGGCGCTGATTGTTTGGGTGATTTGTTCATTCGCTATAACGATGCCCGTTCTTGCACCAGGCAAGCCCAGTTTCGATAGCGACATGCACAGTACCGTATTGTCGTCCCAACTGAGTTTGACGTCTTCGTAAATCACGTTTGGAAACGGCTGACCGTAGGCGTTATCGATGATCAGAGGTATTTCATTTTGCGAGGCAAGTTCGCGTAGACGAGAAAGTTCTCTGTCACTCACCACATTCCCCGTTGGGTTGGTCGGCCTCGACAAACAAATGGCGGCGATATCATTTCCAATAGCCAATTCGTCAAAATTCACTCTATATTTAAA
>CALKRK010000177.1 GCA_937989675.1 uncultured Arenicella sp.
AGCATATCGCGCGCACGTCGCAGAACGAGCTGAAATGGGCATTGTGCCATTGCCACTAGATGCCAATCAGGTAGCTGACCTTATCGAACTGTTGAAAAACCCACCCGCTGGTGAGGAAGACTTTTTGATGGAGTTGTTCACAGAGCGAGTGCCCGCGGGTGTGGATCAGGCGGCATACGTTAAGGCGAGTTTTCTCGCGGCCGTTGCATCTGGTGAAGAATCGTCGCCGTTAGTCTCGGATGAGCGAGCAGTGGAAATTCTAGGCACTATGTTGGGCGGTTATAACATTGAGCCACTAATCAAAGCCTTAGATAATCCAAAATTGGCGGACGAAGCCGCCGGGTCTCTCTCACATACCTTGCTGATGTTTGATGCATTCTATGATGTGAAAGAGAAAGCTGATGCAGGCAATGATCACGCCAAGCGTGTAGTGCAATCTTGGGCCGACGCTGAGTGGTTCACTTCTAAAGAAGAAGTAGCCGAAAAAATTACCGTAACGGTTTATATGGTGCCGGGTGAAACAAACACAGATGATCTGTCGCCAGCGCCTGATGCGTGGTCGCGTCCGGACATACCCCTGCATGCCTTAGCGATGTTGAAAATGCCGCGCGATGGCTTTGATGTTAATGGTGATCCGCTTGGCAAAATTGAAGAACTAAAAGAGAAAGGCTTTCCGGTTGCCTATGTTGGCGACGTTGTTGGAACTGGCTCGTCACGTAAGTCAGCAACTAACTCCGTGCTTTGGACGATGGGTGATGACATCCCACACATTCCAAATAAGCGCGATGGTGGTTATTGCTTCGGTAACAAGATCGCGCCTATTTTCTACAATACAATGGAAGATTCCGGTGCGTTGCCGATTGAGATGGATGTGTCAAAAATGGAAATGGGTGATGTAATTGATGTTTACCCATACGAAGGTGTGGTTAAGCGCCATGGTACGGATGAGGTTATCTCTGAGTTTGAACTGAAAACGCAAGTACTATTAGATGAAGTGCGTGCTGGTGGCCGTATCCCGTTGATTATCGGGCGCGGTCTAACCACTCGTGCGCGTGAGTCTTTAGGCTTAGGTGCGTCTGATTTGTTCCGCCAACCGGAGCCAGTTGCGAACTCTGGAAAGGGTTATACGCTTGCACAAAAAATGGTCGGCAAGGCCTGTGGCATGGAAGGCGTTCGCCCGGGTCAGTATTGCGAACCCAAAATGACTACCGTTGGTTCACAAGACACAACCGGCCCAATGACACGTGATGAATTGAAAGATTTGGCGTGCCTTGGTTTCTCAGCCGATTTGGTTATGCAGTCGTTTTGTCATACCGCGGCCTATCCAAAACCAGTTGACGTAAAAACGCATGCGCAGCTACCAGATTTCATTATGAATCGAGGTGGCGTATCACTAAAACCTGGTGACGGCATTATTCATTCATGGTTAAACCGTATGCTCATGCCAGATACCGTAGGCACGGGTGGTGATTCGCATACGCGTTTCCCCATTGGTATTTCTTTCCCGGCTGGTTCTGGCTTGGTGGCGTTTGCCGCAGCAACTGGCGTAATGCCATTGGATATGCCTGAGTCGGTACTGGTGCGCTTTAAAGGTGAGATGCAACCAGGCGTAACTTTGCGCGACTTGGTACACGCAATTCCTTATTACGCAATTCAGAAAGGTTTGCTTACCGTTGAAAAAGAAGGCAAGAAGAACATCTTCTCAGGCCGTATTCTTGAAATCGAAGGCTTGCCAGACTTGAAGGTTGAACAAGCGTTTGAGATTGCCGATGCCTCTGCCGAGCGTTCAGCAGGCGGATGCACAATTAAGCTTAACAAAGAACCGATTATTGAGTACATCACTTCTAATATCACCATGTTGAAATGGATGATTGCCGAAGGTTATGGTGACAAGCGCACCATTTCTCGACGCATTATGGATATGGAAAAATGGTTGGATAACCCCGAGTTGCTGGAAGCCGATGCGGATGCTGAGTACACCGAAGTTCTCGAAATTGATTTGAATGAAATCAAAGAACCCATTCTGTGTTGCCCGAATGACCCTGATGATGCGAAGACTTTGTCTGAAGTACTCGGTCAAGGTGAAGTGGGCATCGATGAAGTGTTTATCGGTTCGTGCATGACCAATATTGGTCACTTCCGCGCGGCGGCTAAATTGTTTGATGAAATGGGTAAGCCGGTACCAACTCGAACTTGGATTGTGCCGCCAACTAAGATGGATGAAGCGCAACTTACTGCGGAAGGGCATTACGCAACTTTCGGTAAAGCTGGGGCTAGAACTGAAATGCCTGGCTGTTCGCTATGTATGGGTAACCAAGCACGTGTGGCCGCCGGTTCAACCGTAGTTTCAACGTCGACTAGGAACTTTCCGAACCGTTTAGGTGACGGTGCGAATGTTTATCTGGCTTCCGCTGAGCTGGCGGCAGTTTCTGCGGTAATGGGCCGACTTCCAACCGTCACCGAGTACCTTGATGTGGCTAAAAACATTGATATGGTTGCGGATGATATCTACAAGTATCTGAATTTTAATGAGCTACCGAGTTATCAGAAAATTGCCGACGAGGTGAGTTTAGAAGCTTAATTTCTAAATTATTTCTAAAATTAGAGAAGCCTCTGCCGTTTGCAGGGGCTTTTTTTTGCCTATTGTCCAGTATATTTTTTGGCAATGAGTGACGATTATTGTCTTTACACTAATTAAGTTAGAAATGTGTTATAACTCATTGTAATTAAAGCTGATCTACTTGCCGAATTCTCAGCTGAATGACTCAGATACCCATAATAACGATACTAGCTATGAAAAAACTGTTGTTAGCCTTTCTTGCAAGCGCTTACCTACTCATTAGCCCTTCGCTTTCGTTTGCCGCTTTCCCAGATGATTTCTCGGACGTCACTTGGATTGACCCAAATATTTCATCCTGGCGCCAAACAGCTCAGATTACGGCTAATGTGTCGGGGTCTAGGTTGATCATCAATGACACTAAAAGAAATGTCTGGCCACGGCGCTTTCATACCACGCTTAGAAACGACTGCTGTAACCGTTCTTTGTGGATATTTATTAAGTACGAAGGCCGTTGGTATGCCACTACCTTTGAATACATGCGCTTCGGGCAGACTGACAAACAAGCCGAAGCCGTAAGGGGTCGGCAGATAAAGCGGCCACCGTTTCTTCGTTCAGGCTTCGAATGGAAGCCCGCTAAAGGAGAGGTATATGGTTTTATGACCAGCGGCATGGCGCGCTTTGATCTAAATAACGTGAATGTACGTGAGCGCAGCAACGTCGCTTTGTACCGCTGGGAAGTCGGGCCTACCGATAAC
>CALKRK010000178.1 GCA_937989675.1 uncultured Arenicella sp.
CCATGCAAGAGAATGCACTAGCAAAAAGATCATCAGTCAGAGTGGAGTCAGTATGAATAGAGTAGCGATAGTAACTGGATCGAGTCGAGGGATAGGAGCCGCTACTGCTATTCGTTTAGCGGCTGATGGTTATCAGGTGGGCGTGAATTATTTGAGTAACAATGTCGCTGCCAATCGTGTGGTCGAACAGATTCGGGGCGCCGGCGGCTTGGCTTGTCCAATTCAAGCGGATGCCTCATCTGAAAAGGATATTCTGAGAATGTTTGAACAATGCGAATCGAAATTAGGTACGCCGGACGTGTTAGTCAACAACGCCGCTATTTTGAAGCCGCAAATGCCACTAGTAGAAATGAGCTTCGAACGTATCAATGAAGTACTTGCCGTTAACGTAGCAGGTGCCTTTTTGTGTTGTCGTGAGGCGGTGAAGAGGATGTCAACAAGGCTTGGAGGCCGAGGTGGCGTTATTGTAAATGTGTCTTCTTGCGCGGCCCGTACCGGTTCTCCTGGTGAATACATAGATTATGCTGCGTCCAAAGGCGCGATTGATACGCTGACGTTGGGGCTTGCAAAGGAGGTGGCAGATGAAGGTATTCGAGTAAACGGAGTTCGGCCAGGGTTTATCTATACCGACATGCATGCGGATGGCGGCGAGCCAGAGCGGGTCGACCGACTCAAGAAAAAAATTCCATTGGGTCGAGGCGGGCAGGCGGCCGAGGTTGCTGCCGCAATTGCATTTCTTGTATCGGATGAATCCAGTTACACCACTGGCGGCTTTATTGATGTTGCTGGTGGTCTTTAGCCTTTCTCGTATGTCATATACAGGCAATCTTTAAGTGGCATTGGTTCCGGATACTCTGCCTCAATAAAGCCATATTTTTTATAAGCGGAGATCGCTCCTATGTTGTTGGAGAGCACGAATAAAGAGCTTGGAGCGACAGCAAATTTTTTCGTGCCGAATTCGATAAGGCCCGCGATTAGTTCATTAACCAGCCCTTTTCCTCGATGTGAGGGTGCCACCGCGAGGCGGCCAAGGTGGCAATGCCCCAGTCTTTCGTAGCACTGCCCGAATGCCAATAACTCAACGTTGTGATCAAGCAAACAGAAGCTGTCTAAGGAACTCAGCTTGATGTCGGCAATAAGGCTAGATAAGTCGAATGGGTATCGCACGCCAGGGCCGCCCCATTGTGCGATATCTTGCTCGCTGCTAAACCAACTAAGCATTGCAGAGAGGTTTGATGGGTTGGCTACAACGAATTTAAGTTCACTTTGCATTGAAAATTGGCTGCAATCTATAAAAAACTCATCGCTATATTATCAGTTTCATTTTGCATTGGAACATACAAATCGCTTTGATTTTCCAAGCTAAAAATTTTCGAGGAACACTTGCTATCCCACTCCCCCTAGAGATGAAGGGCGCCGTCAAAAACCTCTCTAACTCGAAAATGGCATCGCTGGCGATGGTTCTGAAAATGTTATAATTTGGTCCATGAGCCCATCACTAGAAACATTTATCCGCGAGAGTAGGGCTACTGAAAACGTTGAAGAACTATTCTCGATCTACCAAAGCTTGTTGGCTGAGTTCAACTTTGATCGAATTTGTTATGTAATAACGAGCGATCACCCAGAGCTAAGTGCTGGCGATGAATTGGGTGTTATATATTCAAACAATATGAGTTCATGGGTGAAACACTATGCGGAAAATGGATATCTTGAAATAGACCCGTTGCACCAAATGGGGTTGTTGAACCCCGGGGTAATTGTCTGGGCAGATGTAATCGAGCAAGGTGATCTTTCACAAAAAGAGCTGGAAGTATTTATGGCGGCCGAAGAATTCGGTTTACACAATGGGCAAACGGTGTTTTTGCATGGAGCTAGCGGTACGAAAATGGCTATTTTGATGGCGAGCAGTGAATCAATAGCAATCCAAAATAAGCACGCTATTGATGTGCTTCGGCTTGCGTCTCACCAGTTTCATCAATGCTATCTCGATGTTATGGAGCTTCAACTCAAAACCACTAGCAGAGCACTCACGGCTAAGGAAAGAGATGTGCTTAAATGGATGTCTAAAGGGCTTACAAAGTCTGAAGTTGGCGATAAGCTTGCTATGTCGAGCCACACAGTGGATTACCATATGCGCAAAATTCTAAAAAAGCTAGATGCAAAAAATACGGTGGCGGCAACCGCGATTGCCATCAAATATAACTTTATCTACTTCTAATTTGGCTAATGTGTCGATTTACCTTGCAACAGGTATTGTTTTGAATCTCGTCATTCAGTCTATTTTCAAAGACGCAATAAATTCTTCAAAACTATCAGAAACATTCCATAAATCTGTATTTGAGTTGCTACCCCAGTCGTCGTAATTCTGTTCCCAAAATAACACTTTTCCACCATCAGGTTCACTTGCTAGTAAGAACAAATCTGATCCGCCGCAGCACCCAATGGGTAAAAGGTTGGCTGGAAAAAAGGTCGTCACCTTATCAAATAAGGGTCCTCGCGTGTGATCTAGGTATGTGGTTTTGATTTCCTGAGGGCCAAACAGTTTATCTATACTAAGGCCCAGAGACCTCTTACCATCGGCCGTCAAAAGGCTTGCTGTCGTGAAATCAGGGAAATCAACACCTTGATCATTGTCGTTTTTAGCATCTAAAAAATCGTTATAACAAGAGGTATTAAATGATACCCCGCCATAGGTAATTGCAAACTTCTTATAGTCTTTGGGGCATATAAATGAGCATGCCTGCTCAATGTCCTGAATGTCTTGATGGCTAAAATTCCTGTTCTGGAATAAAAAGTAATCCAGAATGTGTTTGTCTAATTGCATTTGCTAGCTTAGTTGACATCAAAAATTAGGAGAGAACTCCAAATAGGTATGTCCATTGCTTTCTCTAAAACACACATTATGATCATCGCTGCTAAAAGTCTTATCAAACTTGTTGAGTAGTTTCTTTCGCGCCTCGTCCCCAAGCTCGTTGGTTAATATGATTGATCCGCCGATATACTCGGCAATAATATCTGATTCCACTATATAGAAATCTATATCGCCATTGACTGTGAGTCTAAATTTCGTGCCGGTTAAATGTTGTAAAGCGATAACGCCAGGCCCCATGTCCAGAGGTTGGTCAACATAGCAATAGATGGCGGAGTCCTCATGTGTGCCGAGCATTTCGCTCTCTTTCCCTTTATGGCGTATGGTCGTAGAAGGCTCAGCTTGTTGATACGGGTTCTCAAAGAGAACCAAACCATCTAATTCTTGAATGAGCTTTCCAGGTAACATGCCTTCATTGAGATATAGCCATTCTGTACTTACGTGAGCACTGTGCTCTGAATCTTCAAGTTTAAAGGTGCCAAAAACCCCTATATCTAAATCTAATTCCGATCGTTCATAACGAATTTCAAATTTGATCTTCGCCTGTACTTCATCTACGTTGTACCGCGTGTTTGTGTCTTTGTTTGTTAGCTTAAACATCTGCAATCTATTACCTACACCTTATTCAGTATCGGATTCTTCCGAAAGCTGGTTCATTAAATCGGAAAAGCTATCGGCCACCCAACCTAACCCCTCGGTGTTGTCTCCGGTGCCCCATGGGTCGCCACTTCTGGTCCAGTTGTAAACATGGCCATATTTATTACTTTCTGGGTCCACATTTAAAATGAAGTCATCCATAAGTCCGCTCGCGATAATGGCATGCTGCGCTGGTAGTTTTGACTTTGAACCGTCTACGAAAGTACTATTGTAGCCAGATGAATAGTCAGAGATCACATCTTCTAGGCTGTACAAGTACTCCAGTTGTACTTCAAATGACTCATTTTTAAATTGAGCAAGTATAAAATTGTCGTTGGCCATTGGTGTAATACCGCCAGGGTACATTGCCATAAACGCTTTATAGTCCGCGGGTAAGTAAAGAAGCTCCATCTGATTATTAATAAAAATACCGCTGTCTTCCTCTTGAAATTTAGGCGGATTGTCTGCGTTATCAACTTTCCAGCTGTCTCGGAACTTTATCTCTGAATTACCATTTTCGGATTTTGTCATGTTTGTGGGCTTGGATCCGCTTGCATTAAATGCAAACGAGGTTATGAAAATTGCGAGCGCGATTCTAGAAGCGAATAAGCGTATATCCATATCGCCTACCAAGTCACCGAGCTATAAATATCAAGTCAATAAAACTTAGGTGCTCTATAGCGCATTGATGCTTTTCAAGTTTTTCCTAAATTCTTTCAGCAAGTCCTTTTGTGGAAGAGAATATTTCTCTGCATAAACATTAAGTACAGTCTTTGCTTTAGAAATTTTCATTAGCCCAAAAATACTCGAACCTACCGTTAGTACTATCATCGCAATAAACGAACCAAGTAACATAGCAAAACTGCCTTCGCCTTTATTGTGAAGCCACAATGCGTACATCATCACCATGATTCCTCCCATCATGAACCCGAGAGGTAACAATGGGTTTGGCCATTTTTCTCGAACCGATTTTATTTCATCGCTTGATAGTTGAGACAGATATTGAGTGCTTTCGATAGTCATGATCATTCTCTGATTAAGGGAGGATTGTTCGCTATCGAATATAAACATACGCCGATGATTCAAAACAACTACGTAAATACGTAGTTCGGCTCAACCTATGTTGTTGCATGGGTCTATTTTCTGCTGTGAACCAGTTCCGTCATAAGCTCAGCGTGCGCATCCGAGTCATTTAAGCATGGAATGTAAGAATATTCCTCACCGCCAGCCTCCATAAAGTACTCCTTGTTTTCACCTTCAATTTCTTCGAGCGTTTCTAGGCAGTCGACGCTAAACCCTGGGCATATCATATCCACTGAGTTAATGCCCTCAGCCGGTAACGACTTGAGCGTTTGGTCACAATAGGGCTGTAGCCATTCCTCTGCGCCAAAGCGAGATTGAAAAACCAGCATCCATTCGTTCGGCTTGAGTTCGAGGTAGTCTGCGATACGTTGGGCGGATTCTTGGCATTGCGATTGATACGGGTCGCCTCGAGTAATGTACTTTTTGGGCACACCATGAAATGACATAATCAGTTTTTGCTTTCTGCCATGCTGTTGCCAATGCGTGCGGATAGACTCGCCAATCGCTGATATGTAGCTATCCTGCTGGTAGTAGTCGCTTATGAAGTTAAG
Source organism: uncultured Arenicella sp. (assembly GCA_937989675.1). Classification (GTDB taxonomy): domain Bacteria; phylum Pseudomonadota; class Gammaproteobacteria; order Arenicellales; family Arenicellaceae; genus Arenicella. The sequence continues at coordinate 5,140 of CALKRK010000178.1, forward strand.
ATGTGGAATCCATCGTTGTTTGCTGAATGTAGAACCGATAGCGTCAAAGGTAGAACCATTGGTGCTGCCAGAATATTGTGGATACATGGGAATAGCGACTATCTTTCGAACGCCAGCATCATGCAGTTTTGAAATCGAACTTTCGACACTCGGGTTGCCGTAGCGCATGGCTACTTCCACTTGAAATTCATCGCCTAATTGTTTGCCTACCTTTTGTCCGAGGCTTAGGCTATTAGTCAATAACGGAGACCCGCCCTCAGTCCAAATTTCGCGATAAGTCGCTGCGCTTTTATGTGATCGAACATTAACAATAATGCCTTTAACCAAAACGGCGCGCAACAATTTGGGCAGCTCGATTACTCGAGGGTCCATCAAAAATTCACCAAGATACTTGCGCAAACCCGGGCATACTGGTCTATCGGGTGTGCCGAGGTTAATCAGCAGCACCCCTGTTTTATCATTAGAGTTCTGAATATCGCTTTCTTGGCCTAGATATTTCATGCTGGATTTGTGAGCGGATTTATTTGGTTAAGCACACTGGCAAGAGGCAACTGATTTTGAGTCAATTGCTTCTCACAATAGTGCGCATAGTAGCGCTATTGGTGTGGTATTGAAGTGATTAAACTAGGCGTTGCCAGTGACTTTCATGCCTGGGCGAATATGTTCGTTGGCAAAGTCGACCATTCGTTTTAGTGATCGTTCTGCCTTCGCTCTAACAGCCTCATCAATGTGAATCTCGTTGTCACCCGTATCGAGCACTTTTTCAAGCCGTTGTAGATCATTCATCTTCATCCAGGGGCACTGTGCGCAGCTCTTACAGGTGGCACCACTGCCAGCCGTTGGAGCAGCGATAAATTCCTTGTCTGGCGAATACTGCTTCATCTTATGAAAGATGCCATCTTCCGTCGCAACGATGAACTTTTTATTGGGTAGTTCGCGAGTTGCGTTTAGAATTTTGCTGGTCGACCCTACAACGTCGGCCAAATCAACAACGCTCATTGGTGACTCAGGATGCACCAATACCGCCGCGTCTGGGTGCTCCTTTTTCATTTCCAGTAGCTGCTCGGCTTTGAATTCTTCATGCACAATACAGGAGCCTTGCCACATGATCATATCAGCGCCAGTTTCTTTTTGGATGTAGGAGCCGAGAAAGCGGTCGGGGCCCCAAATTATTTTCTCGCCCTTGTCGCGCAAATGCGTGCAGATTTCAAGTGCAATGGAAGAGGTGACAACCCAATCGGCACGTGCTTTCACTTCCGCGCTGGTATTGGCGTATACCACGACTGTGCGATCAGGATGCTCGTCGCAAAATGCTGAAAATTCTTCTATAGGGCAGCCAATATCCAATGAACATTCCGCATCATTGTCGAGCAATAAAACGCGTTTGTTTGGGCTTAATATTTTAGATGTCTCGGCCATGAATCTGACACCTGCGACCACAATTGTACTGGCTTCATGCTCGTACGCGTAACGCGCCATTTCAAGTGAATCAGAGACCGTTCCGCCACTTTCTTCGGCTAAGTCTTGGAGCTCGTCATCAACGTAATAGTGGGAGACGAGGATCGCGTTTTGTTCTTTAAGCTGTCGCAGGAGTTTGTCTCTAAGCGCTGTTTCTGCGGATTCTCCAAGCGCGCTGTGGCGTATTGAGCGAGCCTGTGCTGCGGTTAAATCAATTTCGTTCTCTAGGCTTTTGGGTACGTCTAATGCTTTGGACATATTGCTCTCCAATATCGTGCAACTTAATCGCTGGATATCGTATCACAGCTCGTTTAATTCTGAGGTGGTTTGCTTGAGCTACGCCGCAGAAAAATAGCAAAAAAAAGCCACTGCAAAGCAGTGGCTTTAGAAAAATAATAAATTTTGTTAAAAAGGGCGTGGAATACTTAGCCCAGCCTTTTTACTTACTTTTTTTTTAGCGGCCTTTTTCTTAGTTGCTTTCTTAGCTACCTTTTTGGTCGCCTTCTTAGCGGCTTTTTTCTTAGTCGCTTTCTTGGCTACCTTTTTGGTCGCCTTCTTAGCGGCTTTTTTCTTAGTCGCTTTCTTGGCTACCTTTTTGGTCGCCTTCTTAGTGGCTTTTTTCTTAGTCGCTTTCTTGGCTACCTTTTTGGTTGCCTTTTTGGTTGCCTTCTTAGCGGCCTTTTTCTTAGTTGCTTTCTTGGCTACCTTTTTGGTTGCCTTCTTAGCGGCCTTTTTCTTAGTTGCTTTCTTGGCTACCTTTTTGGTTGTCTTCTTAGCGGCCTTTTTCTTAGTCGCTTTCTTGGCTACCTTTTTGGTTGCCTTCTTAGCGGCCTTTTTCTTGGTGACTTTCTTGGCCACCTTTTTGGCCACCTTCTTAGTCGTTTTCTTGGCGACTTTCTTTTTAACCGATGCTGGTTTCGTTGCTTTTTTTACCGTGGCCTTCGCAGCCTTGGTAACTTTTTTCGCTTTCTTTTTAGTCTTCGCAGTGGCCATTATAGGTCCCCTTTCATTTCAATTAAGATGGTACTTAAGGTTAGTTAGCAGTTGTAAATTTGTTAGGTTGTCAATGACAACTGCCACCCAATATAGTTAACGCTGATTAAAAGTCAAGTAAACGCACTTATAGCGGTAGTTTCGTAGAGTTAGCTCGGTATAATACCCGGCACTTCAATCTCCGTTACGTAGCGTGTTATGTCAGAATTTTTCTTTTCATATGGTTTGTTTATTGCCAAAGTTGTTACTGGCCTTTTGGCACTGGTGTTCGCGGTTGCCATCGTAAGCAGTGGGCGTAAAAGAGAGGAGGGGCCAACTCTTAAAGTGACCAACCTAAATGAAAAATATCAAGAGTTGAAATCCGCTGTGTTGCAAGCGGTGTTAGATAAGAAGCAATATAAGCAGCGCCTTAAAGATGCCGCTAAAGAAGATAAGAAAGAAAAGAAGACTGCTAAGGTAAGCAAGGCTAAGCCGAAGTTATTTGTGTTGGAGTTTGATGGCGATATACGAGCGTCCGAAGTAGAAACATTGCGTGATGAAATTACTGCAATGCTGAGTATTGCTGAGCCGCAAGACGAAGTACTGTTGAAATTAGACAATTCTGGCGGTGTGGTTCATGAGCATGGTTTAGCCGCGTCGCAATTACAGCGAATCAAAGATGCCAAACTTAGATTTACCGTGTCGGTGGATAAGGTTGCTGCGAGCGGTGGTTATATGATGGCTTGTGTGGCCGACAAGATCGTGTCAGCGCCATTCGCAATCTTGGGTTCTATTGGGGTGTTGGCACAGCTACCAAATTTTAATCGACTGTTAGACAAAGCTGGTATCGATTTTGAGCAGCATACGGCAGGTGAGTACAAACGTACTGTGACGATGTTTGGTAAAAATGGTGATAAAGAACGCGAGAAGTTACAACTGGATTTGCAGGAGACGCATACCTTGTTTCGTGATTTTGTCGGAGAGCACCGCCCAAAGTTAGACATTGATAAGGTATCCACCGGTGAGCATTGGTATGGTAAACAAGCTTTGGAGCTAGACTTAGTAGACGAGTTGATCACTAGTGATGATTTTATAGTGAACGCTTTAGAGCAATTTGATATCTATGGATTGAAAATGGAGATCAAGAAGGGCCTACAAGATAAACTTCTTGGCGGTTTGTTTTCTAGTATTGATCGCGCTAAATCGAGTTTGGCTGATGCGCAGAATGTTTCAAAATATCATTGAAATACAGAGAAATGTTCGGCTGAAAGTAGTGGGAAAAACGGTAAAGTTACTCTAAGGTTGTAAGTAAGGCTGTTATGTAAACAGTTCGCTTATTAACTCAATGGGGTGGCAGATGGTTGACACGATTGGTAAAGGCAATAAGTCTAGAAACGTAACGACAATTCAGGAGCGCGGTGTAGATGACGCGCAGTCATTGCGGCGGCAAAAACGCTTGGCGCAACATCAGCACTGGATGCGGGTGATGATGGAAGGTCAGGCGACGCCGGATCTTAAATATCAAAAACCGAAAATTTAGGTGTTATTCGTAAAGTTATAACTTTATGAATAACGGTGTATGCAAATCACAGTCACCATTCGATGACTGAGGGGCCGCTATAACCCAGGCGCGGTCCATTTCCCGTCGCCATCATAATCTACGTATATTGGGTTGCTGAAAGCATACGGTGTGAGTTCGGAATAAACGGCTTTGTAGTCGGGCGTTGCTGGGCCGTGTACTTCTACGGTTACAAAGGAGTCTTTTTCAAATGTTAGAGGAATTCGCAGTGTTTGTTCTTGATCGCCATTGAGTTGATGCTCGGCAACTGTTTCCCCATTAATTTGAATTTCAACACGGTCAACTGAGATCCAGTTGGCTGAGCTTACTTTTAGCGAGAGCGGGCCGCGTTCGCCAGTAAAGGTGTCGCCCATGTTCGCACCGTCCAGAGAAATTTCAATCATCGGGCCAGTTGTTCCGTAGGCGTTACCCTGTTTAAGTGAAGTTAAAAATTCGGATTGATCAAATTCCGTGACACGATCATCTTTCATCGAAACCATCGTTCTGGGCACCGCTACTTGGAAATCGCTACGGTGAGAATCGCTGTTGGCGGTGCCAACTAGTTTCTCACCCTGTTTGACTAGAGCTAACCAATCTTGCCGCACCGCTTTAATTCGGTCGTGATGGTGCTCACCGCCGGGGTTAATGACTTCTATGAGATCAAAGTCGATGTCTCGACGCCCGGTTTTTGGGTCCGCTTCTATCAGCACGTGGTTTGGATGTTCGTGCAATGGTTTGTGCGGATTAAAGGGGTGCCCAGCCGTGCCCATGTGATCTAAGAATTGACCGTTATCGACGATTTCATCCCAGTCGCTCGGCAGCGTTTCACCGCTTAATCGCATATCCAAGCGAGGGTGATTAAGTTGCACAACAATGTCTTCGCCTTGATCTTGTTTAATGTCGTGAAAGATGTCTCGCCAGCGGCGGTTTTCATGATTGATCATCCCTCGGCGAAATGCTGTTGCATCGGGATAATAGGGGAAGAAATTTGCGTGCCCACCTGAATATGGGTTCAGGCTTGTAGGTAAAAGACTAGTTACTTCGGCGGCGGCAATCGAGGTTATTTTATTACTCACTCCCATCTCTGCGATCCGAGGTGCGTAGTCAACAGGAATGTCGTGTTCACTAGACACCATCACTTCACCGAATTCAGCTACAAATGTTCGTACTCGTTCTGTTTCGGAAAAAGTATTATCGAAACTTATGCCTGAATGCACATGAAGGTCGCTGGCGATGTAGTTCGGTGTGACGAGTGCTCGGGTCGGGGTATCGATTTCTAACTTGTGATGCTTGCCTTGCGTGATTGTAACTCGCGTTTTTTCCAAGGAGAATTCTGGGCCACGCGTTGCGTATACCTGGTATTCGCCTGCAGCGAGTTCTACCTGAGTTCTATCCCCTGCAACACCGGCTAAAAACACCTGTGATACAGGTGCAAGGCTGTGCTTTCCGTCGTCTTCCATCACCGAAGAGCCAGTTAATGTGTTTTCAAAATCTGGGTCAGGTGTGCCGTTAAGGCCAACGAAAACCAATCTCATGGCTTCGCCTTGCGGCAACGCAAGCGTTGCTGCGAGCGGTAACGTCAATGTTCCAAGGTCAGTATGTTCATCTGTGATGTTGATAGGTAGATCGAGAGTTCGATTGGCTGAACCTTTAACGTGGAGCGTGTAGTCGCCGAGCGGAAGTCGAGCAGAGAAAGTGCCGTCCGGGTTTGGGCGGATATGGGTTAACGGTTTGCCATTACTTTGCAGCACATGGATGGCGGCGTTGGTTTCGCTAAGACGGCCTGAAACACTTGGCTGGTTGATTAACAGTTGGTCTGTTACCGACGCGACGTCGCCACGTTTACCGACGTAAATGATTTCTTCCGTTTCAATGGTGTCGTCATCGAGTGAGAGCAGTAACATTTGTGGCAACTGTAACCAACCCAGTTTGCGGCCATCACCGATATAGAATGTATCGGTGAGTATTAGCATTGCGTTTGATGAATCGTCCGCCAACACGAAAGTTGGCACTGAGTATCTCTCGGTTTTTGTGACGCGCTCAGCCGATTTTAAATGCCAGCCATAACTGATGCCGTGCTTGGCTGTCGGTGGGCTTGGAGTAATAATCGTATCGGCATTGCGAGCGGCCACGGTCATGGCGCTTTCGCCGCGCGTCACGAAGTCTTCGTTCTCAAAGCCGTTGGAATTTTCGAGTTGCTTACTTGCAAAAACGAATGGTTCGAGAGAGTGATAATTAAAATTTAGTGTGGAATAGAAGTTGAAGTCATCAGCATTGGCAAGTTCAGAGTTTTGGCTGAGGCGCTTCTTAATCCTAATCTGTGTTGGGTGTTGTGTACTTAGGGTGTAGCGTGTTTCTATCGTAGCGCCGTCTCTTTTTCCAATAACAATAATGCTCGCGGAGTTTTCGGCCTGCTCGATTTCAACGGATTCGGTATCTAATGGGCGCCAGCGGCTGCCCTGTAACAAATCGTGGGTAAACGAAAAATGATCGTCGGCGCGGCCGCAAAAGCCTAAGTCGATCAGCGAGCCGCCCTTGTGTGAAAACTCACCCTCGTGCGATGGATCGCTAATGATTGCGCATAAGGTGCCGTTGGTCACGAACCAATCATCTACACCGCCGATGGCATCCGGGCCACCGCGAATAAGCTTAGTGGCGTTGTCAGACGTGATACGAGCCGCATAAGCGGCTCGCTGATGAGTAGACTCTAGGAGACTAGGTTGCTGGGCAAGTTCCGCACCATCGGCTTGGTGTTGATGCGCTTGAGCAAAACTTGAGGACGCCAATCCGCCAAGCAACAGTATTCGTTTAAACATAAGCGTATTGGAGCCCACCACTCCTATCTAAGCACTAGATTGATTCACTAAACTCTGGATTACCTTTGAAAATCAAAGAGCCTTCGCTAAACAAAGAGCCTCTGCTAAAAAGAGGTAGACAGTTAACTGCCCGAAACCTGAGTGATCACCGCTTTATTAGAGCGATTCATGTCATGCAAAATATGCGCGGCTTCGGTATGAAAGACTATATTCCAATGCTCATCTTCGCCGGGCAGCGGGTTATCTTTGCGAGTTTCCTCAGTGACCGGCTCCAAACCAAGTGTGGCGCGATACAGATTCAGATTGCTGAGTGCCTGCTCCTCCTGTTGGTCTCGGCGTTTTTGCCTTTCTACTAAGTTTAACGACAACTCTTTGATGTTTTTATTTTCCATAATGCGCGATGAATTTTTACGCAGAAAACCAAACGCAGGGGATTTTTCTGAACGAGTCGCGTGTTTTGCTCGTAGAGTTTCAACTAAGGTGCTTGGAAAAGATCCCGCAACGTAGTCAGCTGGTTGAGTTGTAGACCACGGTAAGGCGTTGTCGTAGGAACGCTCGCCAAATTCGATGTCTTCTTCGCCAGAGTTTAGAACTAAATCAGGCACCACTCCGCGATGTTGTGTGCTGCTACCGCTGATTCGAAAGAACTGCGCGTTGGTAAACTTAATTTTACTTTTGCGCTCTGTGCTGCGGTCACGCAGTGAGCGAGGGTACTGAACTGTGCCTTTTCCAAATGAGCGCTCACCAACAATGAGTGCACGCCCATAGTCTTGCATGGCACCAGCGAAAATCTCAGAGGCTGAAGCACTGTAGCGATCAATTAATACGACTAATGGGCCGTCATAGGCGACTTTAGAATCGGTGTCGCGATGCACGCGGCGATGATTAGGGCGTGACCCCACCACCTGTACAACCGGCCCTTTGTCGATAAACAAGCCTGTTAGGCTAACCGCCTCATTGAGGTAGCCACCGCCGTTGCCTCGCAAGTCAAGAATCAGGCCTTCTGAATCTGATTGATTAACCTTTTTGAGCAAGTTTTCGACGTCGTTAGTCGTTGCAACCAGCTTGCCGCCGCCCCTTCGGACTTGGTCGGCGTTTGAATAAAACGAGGGGATGCTAATAACAGAGTAATTATGCTTTTGACCGCCATCAGGTATGTCAACATGGCTAAGCTTTACCGCTTGGTCGTCCAGCTGGATAAGGTCTCTTACGAGCTCCAAACGCTCTGGTGGAGAGCCGGGTGCTTGGTCGCCAGATAGAATGTCCAAACGTACCTTCGTGCCCTTGTCGCCACGAATCATTTGAACAACGTCCATCAATCTCCAGCCAATTACATTGATCATCTCATCGCCATCTTGGCCGACGGCAATGATTTTGTCTTCGGCTCTGATCGCGCCGCTCTTTTCGGCGGGGCCACCTTTGATGATTCGATTTACTACGGTGTAGTCTTCATCTGTGTTTAGCGCCGCGCCGATGCCAGTAAGTTGCAGCGACATGCTGATGTCGAAATTTTCAGCGGTAATATGCGACATATAGGTTGTGTGTGGCCCATGATCGCGAGTAAACGAATTCATAAACCATTCAAAGACTTCGTCGGCTTTTAACTGATAGATGACGTCGCGCTGGCGATTGTAGCGGCGTTTAAGATTTTCGCGGACTTCCTCTATTGGCGTTTTTGCCATCAGCTGCTGCAAGGTATCGTTTTTAATACGCTTGGCCCATTTGTCATCAATTTCACGGGTGCTGTCGGCCCATGTGTATGTGTCGCTATCAATATTGATTGATTCGTTTTTTTCGAAATCGAAGTCAGAATCGATGAGCTTAAGTATCTTGTCGGTGCGTTCGGATAGTCGTTTTCGGTAAAGCTTAAAAATGTCGAAGGCGACCTCGGCATCGCGCTTTTTTAAGAGATCATCCAGTTTGTTCCGGTAGGGCTCAAATTGATCAATGTCGTTTTGCGTGAAATAAACTTTGTTCGGGTCGAGCACTTTTAAGTAGTCATCGAAAATTCGTGAAGAATAATCGTTGTCCAGACGTTTGGGTGAATAGTGACCGAACTGCAAGAAGTAGAGTGTTTTATGAATATCAAAGCTTAGATCTGAACTCATGGTCAGTTCAGAGTCTGGCACCTTTTTTACATCCGCGGATACGTTTGTAAGCCCAAATGAGAAAATCAAGGCGGCGGAAATTGGAAAGGTGATGAGCTTGCGCGATACTTTATCTAACATGGATTCTTCTACTGTTCTTATTAAAAGGTTACTATCCTCATTATAGAGGATGCTTGTATAGAGGAGATGGTCTCTCTTTCTAAACCGTAATTAGCGTTTATGCTCGAAATTGACAATTTTTTGCATAGGCCGTGGCTCAGACCGCGTATTATCGTCATAGTCCCCTTCTACACTGCTATTTACTAGTTTTACCCTTTTAGAGATCAAGATGGAACAAGAATTATTGCAAATTATTGGTGCATTTGCTGGCGGAGTTGTCGTTGGCGTTGTGATTATGCTTATTTTAAACAAGCTCAGCAGCGGTTCGGCGTCGCCTTCAAGCATTAAGCAGGAGTTTGACGATTACCAAAATGAGGTAGAGCGTCATTTCGAAGAAACGTCGAAAAAGTTCAAGGATATGACCGAGCAATATCAGGATCTTTACAAGCACTTATCGGTGGGCGCTACCTCATTATGCCGGCCAGACAGTGTCGCCGCGGCGCTGGTTGATCAAGGCTCACCAATGGGTTCACCAGCGCGATTGGAAGAGGGCATTTCAGAAACAAAGCCAGTACAAGCGATTGATGCTGATTTGAAAGAAACTAAATCAAAACAAGCTGAGCCAACGCAAGCAGCGTCAGATGAGGCGAAGCTAGAAAAGGCGAGAGCCGAGAAAGTTCTGTTGGAAGCCAAGCTAGCGGAAGCTAAAGAGGCTAAATTAGCGCAAGCTAAACCGGCAGTTAGCGAAACCGACGCAAAACAAAAAACTGAATCGAAACCCTAAGGCCTGTTAGCAAGGCCTAGATATTGGCTAATTTGCCGCGCGTAGTACGTCTGCAAATTCGGCGATGCCGTTCATGAGCATCTGAATGGCAATCGCCACGAGGATCATACCCATCAAGCGTTCTATCGCAATTAAACCGCGATTTCTGAGTAGTTTGGCAAGTGGCCCTGCCGCCAGCAGTATGACTCCGGTTAGCAGCCAAGCGGCAAATAATGCACCAAGCCATTCCGGCCAGCGTTCAGGTTCGCCGTTCATGATCAACAATAACGTTGCTAATGCGGATGGCCCAGCTACATAAGGAATTGCCAGAGGCACAATAAACGGTTCTTCCTCATTTTTTGGATCGCTATGTGAGTCCGACGGGAAGATCATTTTGATGGCGATTAAAAACAGAATAACCCCGCCAGTAGCCGTCAGCGCGGGTTCAGAGATATGCAGTGCGGATAGAAAGGCTTGGCCTGAAAAGAGAAAAATAATCATCACGAATAGTGCGATGAGTAGTTCCCTCATAATGACTTTCACCCGCCGGCTTGCTTCGACATTTTTGAGTGCCGTGAGGTACAAGGGAATGTTACCTAGTGGGTCCATTACTAGAAAAAGAAGTAAAGCCGCCGAAATAAAAGTCATGTTTTGTGATCCTGCGAGCGTTTAGGCTCGCCAAAGACTGTTTAATTATCCGTCACTCGTATCCAAACTCTGAGTGACGGATAAGGTTTGTCTAGCTTACCAGCCGCATTGGCGATCTTTGTTTTGCTCTTTCAAGTAAGCATTGAGTGGAGCAAAATAATCAATGATGGCGCTACCATCCATTTTTCGCTGACCGGTTAAAGCTTCCATAGCATCCGGCCATGGTTTGCTTTGCCCCAATGCCAGCATGTCGCCTAAAGCCTTACCCGCTTTCTCGTTTCCATAAATAGAGCATTCGTGCAGTGGCCCAGTGTGGCCAGCTTTCTCACATAGCGCTTTATGGAATTGAAATTGCATAATGAAAGAGAGGAAGTAACGCGTGTATGGTGTGTTGCCAGGAATGTGGTACTTCGCACCGGCGTCAAAATCCGCTTCAGTGCGTTCAACTGGCGCTTCGATGCCTTGATACTCGGTACGCAAATCCCACCAGCCTTTATTGTAGTCTTCTGGAGCAATTTCGCCTGAGAACACTTTCCAACGCCATTCGTCGATCATTTTGCCGAATGGTAGGAACGCGATTTTCTCCAGCGCCAACTTCATTTGCTTATTCAGAGTGGCTTCTGGGCTTTCAACAACTTCGTCGATCAAGCCTTTTTCTTTTAAGTAGCCCGGCGTCATCGATAATTGAATTGTGTCGCCAATCGCCTCATGAAAGCCATCGTGAGCACCGCCTTTGAAAACCGAGGGTAGGTCTTTATACATTAAGTAGTAATAGATATGCCCCAGCTCGTGATGCAGAGTGCCGAATTGCTCTTCGTTGATTTCAACACACTGTTTTATGCGCGGGTCGTTACCGTTATCCAAATCCCAAGCGCTGGCATGACACACCACGTTGCGGTCTTTTGGTTTTTTGATAAGCGAATTTTCATAGAAGCTCTCAGGTAGCTCTGGTAAGCCGAGCGAGGTGAAAAATGCTTCGGCGGTTCTCACCATTTTCATTTCGTCGTAGCCTTGTTTCTCGAGTGCGCTTGTCACGTCAAGGGAGGCGACTCCTGCATGAGGTTCCATGATTGGGTAGATGTTGTCCCAAGTTTGAGACCACATGTTGCCGAGTAAATGCGCAGGGATCGGTCCGTTGGCGGGCACTTTGTCTTGACCGTATTGCTCACCCAATTTGGCGCGCACGTGGCAATGCAACTCGTCGTAAAAAGGCTTAACTTGAGTCCAAAGTCGGCGTGCTTCTGTGGTGAATTCCTCTGGCTTCATGTCGTAGCCAGATTGCCAGGCTTCCGCCAGGTTTTTAAAACCGGAATCTTGTGCGCCTTGATTACCGAGCTCGACAAAACGTTGGTAGGTTTTACGATAGGGAGGCGAAACGGTTCGCCAGCCTTGCCACACATCCAGTAGCTCATCATAATCTCGAGATTCTCGAAGGACCTTTTCGAGCTCTTGCAGCTCGCGACACTCGCCATCGGCATTGCAATACTTCCCAGCCCCGTACTGACCTTCCATATCGGTTAATACTTGTGCGAGCTCAGCCTGCAACTTTGGGTCGTTCGGAGCCGGCGCAGCGGAGCCTCGCAACATTAATTCAATGGCGCGCGCCGTAGACTCGTCCATGTCGCTGCCTTTGTACTTTTTCGCTTGCTCTACCATGTTGCTTTCGAAAGCCAGCGAGCGTTCGCCAGCTTTTGCTGCCAGCACCGCGGTGTCTTTGGTGATAAAGTTTTGGCGAACCCAGTAAGCGGCCTCCACTTCTTTTGCCAAGGCTTTACCCTCTTCCTGGATTCGTTCAACAAATTCCTTGGCGGTTTCTTTTGATTCTTTCTCTCCGGCTAGGAGAGGGCTAGTAACGCAGGCTAATAGGGCCAGCGCAAGAGATAGTTTCTTTAACATAATTTTTCCTCTAGCGAGCACGCTAGTCTTAGACTTCTTCAACCTGTTTTTCCCAGTTTTTAGTGAACATGCCAATCAGCAGTATCACGGCACCAATACCAATGGTTGTCGTCGCGATTTGTAGATATAGGTTTGGCATTTCAGAGACATTGTTAGGGTCAAAATTGCCAGCCAACAAGCCCGCGATAATGTTACCAATCGAGTACGTGAGAACAAAAACGCCCATCATTTGACCGATGAATCGACGAGGGGATAACTTACTTACCGCACTTAACGCGATTGGGCTTAAGCAAAGTTCACCAACGGTGTGCAAGAAATACACCATGACCAGCCAGAACGGCGCAGCTTTCAGACCGCTAGCGGCGATTTGCGCTGCGAAGTACATAACAATAAAACCGCTTGCCATGATCATTAAGCCGACTGCGCACTTTATTCCATACGCTGGCGTGACCATTCGTTTGCCTAAGTTGATCCAAAGCGCGGCAAAAAAGGGAGTGAGTAGCACGATGAACAGTGCGTTCGCGGAGCCAAACCAGCCGGTTGGAATTTCAAAACCGCCAATCATTCTGTCGGTGTAATCTTGAGCGAATAGATTTAAAGTTGAACCTGCTTGCTCAAAACCAGACCAAAAACACGCGGACGCAATACAAACCAAAAGAAGTGCGAGCATGCCCTTTTTCTCGGTCGTATTAAGTTTGCCTAAGAAGTAAACAGAACAAAAATAGATGATAAAGATCACCAGAAAAGCGATAGCAACGCTGCCGGCAATTTTGACTGGGTCAAAAGATATAATCCCGGTCATCATCATCCAAGTAAACATAGCCAGTAAAAGAACAAAGGCGCCGATTATGAGTCTGGCATTGCGGTCGCCGGTATCAGACATTCTCACCACCGGTTCTGCGCTAACGCCCTCAAGATTATCGATGGTTTTGCGGTACTGAATTAGGCCAGCCGCCATACCAACTGCTGCGGCACCGAAGCCCCAATGCCAACCATATTCACTGGCTAGAAAGCCACACACGATGTAACCGACAAATGATCCAAGGTTGATACCCATATAATAGATGGCATAGCCTGCGTCGCGGCGTTGATCTTCTATTGAGTAGAGTTGACCGACTACGGCGCTGATATTTGGTTTGAGTAATCCGGTTCCGAGGACCACGAAGATCAGACCGATAAAGAAGGTGTTGTCGGAAGGTATGGCCAAAATGATATGGCCTAACATAATAATGATGCCTCCATACCAAATGGCTTTCTGCCCGCCAATTAAACGGTCAGCGATCCAGCCGCCAGGTAGCCCCATAAAATAGACGGAGCCGGTGTACAGACCGTAGATTGCGCCAGCCGCGGCGACGGTAAACTCGAGCCCTCCTTCCTGCATGGAGGCGGTCATATACAACACAAGCAGCACGCGCATGCCGTAATAGCTCATCCGCTCCCACATCTCAGTGAAGAACAATGTTTGTAGCCCTTTGGGGTGCCCAAAGAACGCGGTGTTCAATGGGTTGTCGTTAGTTTGGTTCATAGGTTTACCTATTTTTATTTTGAATTGAGAGCCCGTTTTTGATCAAATTAACTGGGCGTCTAGTCATTGCATATAGTTGGTTCGTTGTTAAAGCTGCGATATAGGTTAGTTAGTTGATATCGCAACCGAACCACAACACATCGAAAATATCATAAAAATACCCGATTGCCGCCGATGTTTATTTCACATTTTCGGCTCTATGTGAATATTCTGCTATGTCAGCTTGAATAACAGGGTGGTAGCGAGCGTTGTAATTGATGTGGTGTTTTGCACTTGATCGAAAGCCAATGCATTCGCTTGAACGTTATTTTTTAGGTAAACACTAATCTGAGACTGTTGCGAATAACTAAGGTTTGAATAAAGCGGAGATGAGAATCGGTCTCAGTGCTAATTCGTTACTTTGTCAAAATAGAGTGTTATGGGGCTGATTTTTTGACATTAGTCCAAAACGCAATTCGAATATGCGCTGTTGTATCGAGTTCAGATGAGGTGCTTTTTTAATAGGAGTTATAGAGCGACTAAAAACGATTTACGGATGACGTTTGCGCTACCCGAACATGGAAGGGTTGTGCTCCATTTGATCTCAATTGTGAGTCATTTATCGAGCACGAAATATCGCGTCTCGAGCATAAAAAAGATAAATGTTGGTTGCGTAACAACCAATTTTTCCATTTTTTTAGCAAAAAAATGTTTTTTTTTCGTTAGCTAAACAATGTTTATATGCCTTTATGGTTCTAGATGGAAGCGACAAACGTTGTAGGCAAATTTCTGGCGACTGCAGGTGAGTTTCAAACTAAAGCATCGCATTTTCAATAGTTCGTTGGTGTTTATTGTCCCGCATAAAATTCTATTCATGAGTTCAATGCAAAAATATATGCGTTTTTCTTCTTCATTTTTGCAATTTGTTCTAAAAAATTGTTTTTATAAAAATGTTTACAATTCTTGGTGTTGAAACTCTTGCTTGTGGATGGCTGGAAATTTTCGAAAGGAGGCCTCCATTGTTCGACAAATGTGCAAGATGTTCGGCCAATTTTAGTTGACGTATGATCGTTAAATGTATGATTTACAAGCTTGAAACCGACTGTTTTAGGGCTTTCTTTTTGATCGGCAGACATATTGTCTTCTTTACATTTCTGTAATAAGCTCGACTCAAATTAGAGAAAGATGATGCTTCCACGAGTGCATCTTCTCTGGTTAGACAGCTTTTCCAAGTGAGTTTTTATTCACTTGGTCTTTGTGTGTTCTAACTCATTAATCGATATGTGAATTACTGTTTAGCTTCATGAAAGTAGTTTTTCTACGTTCTTATCCTTAGTGTTTTTGCGCATAAAGATTCAGCTGTAAAAAGAGTCTTACATAAACCTTAATTCTTTATAGGAAAGAGTGTATGAATAACAAAATTATATTTAAACGCAGCTCAGTCGCTTTGGCTGTTGGTGCCGCTATTATGTTTAGCGGACTCAGCACTCAAGTGTACGCTCAGGAAACTGAGGCAACTGAGGAAGCAAAAGTCCTTGAAGAGGAAGCAAAACGCCTTGCGGAAGCAAAGCGCCTTGAAGAGGAAGCCGATAACCTTGAAGAGGTTATTGTTACGGGTTCACGCATTTCAAGATCGAATCTATCTACCTCCACGCCACTTCAAGTTGTAAACTCGGAAGCTATTGAGTTAGCCGCGCAAGTAAATATCGGTGATTTGATTAACCAGCTCCCTGCGGCAGGTGTCCCAACTAACCGAACAAATGCTAACTTTCTAAATAACGCCTCAGGTCTCGTTACTATCGATCTGCGTAATTTAGGCACGGAGAGAACATTGACATTGGTCAATGGTCGACGTTTCGTTGCTGGTGTTCCTGGCTCTTCTGCAGTTGACTTGAATGCAATTCCAACAGCGTTGATTGAGCGAGCTGAGCTAATTACCGGTGGCGCATCGGCCGTTTACGGTTCTGACGCGGTTTCTGGCGTAGTCAACTTTGTAATGAAAGACGATTACGAAGGTTTTGAGCTTTCTACTCGTATCGGTGAATCTGATGCGGGCGATGCTGATGAGACGTCTATCGACCTATTGTTCGGGCGTAACTTTGATGAGGGCCGCGGTAACGCTGTGTTCAACATCAGTTACACGGAACAGGGTGCGGTGTTTTCTCGTGATCGCGAACGCTCGGCAGTAGACGAATTTAGTGAGATATTTTTCGGTGGCGAGCCTTTTGAGCAACGTCGTCCTTTCTTCTCTAGTTTCCCTCCTCAAGGCCGCTTTGACGCAACCCAAACTGGTACTGGCAACAATTTCACTTTCTTGCCAGACGGCACCTTAGTAAACAACTTTGTTACTAATGGTGATGCAGCGTCAGGCCGTGGCCCAGACGGTTTCAATCGTTCTGCATTCAGAACAATCGCGATTCCTATCGATCGTTTTCTAGTTAACAGTAATGTGAAATATGATTTCACTGATACGACTAGCTTTTTCTTTGAAGGAACGTACGCAAATACGCAGTCGCAATCTCGTTTAGAGCCGTTCCCACTAGATTCTGACGATCTTTTCTCTGATGGCACTAGTGGTATTCCTGTCCGCTACACCGGTAGTGATGGTCGAACGATTATCCATCCTTTCTTGCCGCAACCTATTTTGGCTGCAGCGGACGGAGCGGGTGTTGAAAATATCCGTTTTCGCCGTCGTCTGGTCGAGTTCGGTGCACGGGGAGCGAGAAATGAACGCCAAACGTTCCGAGGTGTGCTGGGCTTAGAAGGTTCATTCAATGAGAAGTACAGCTGGGATGTAAGCTTCAACTACGGGCAATCAACGCAAAGCCAATCTAGCGATGGTCAAGTGGACGTCACAGCCTTTCGTTCTGCCTTATTGTCTGAACGTGACCCAGCTACTGGGCAAATTCGTTGCGTAGACGCTATCGCGCGAGCTAACGGTTGTGCCCCGATCAATGTATTTGGTTTTAATAGTATCGATCAAAACGCATTGGCATTCGTTTCTGCTGAGCAATCGCGTCAAGCAAAGGTTACTCAGCAAATTCTTCAAGCTAACTTGACTGGTCCTTTATTTAAATTGCCAGCCGGCGATTTACAGTTCGCGGTTGGTTTTGAGTACCGTGACGAAGAGTCCGATGCACGTAACGATGCGTTAACCGTTCGAGGCCTAAACTCATCTAACGCTATTCCAAGTGTTATTGGCAGCTTTGATGTTAGCGAGGTTTATGCTGAGTTAGACATTCCTCTTATTGAAGATGGTTTTGTTGACTATGCAAATCTTGCTGTCGCGGCGCGTGCGTCTGATTATTCGACAGTTGGAAGCACCAGTACTTACGAGACTCGTTTGGAAGTTCGCCCGGTTGAAAGCCTGACTTTTCGCGGATCGGTTGCTCGAGCTGTTAGAGCCCCGAACGTAGATGAATTGTTTGATCCAGGTGGTCAGACTTTCGCACAGGTTCAAGACCCTTGTAACAACGTAACGGCCGCTACCGGTGGTGTGATAGCTGATAACTGTCGCGCTGACCCAGGCATTGCTGCACGTATTGCGGCTACGGGTGCGTTTACTTTGACTCAGTCTGAGCTACAGGGCACTACTGGTTTCATTGGCGGTAATCCTGACCTTGAAGAAGAGGAAGCGGATACGTTTACTGTAGGCTTTGTTTATTTGCCTAAGTTCTTGCCAGAAAGCATGAGCGCTTCATTGACAGTTGATTATTTTGACATCGAGATTAGTAATGCAATCTCAGCTGTTTCACAAAATAATACTTTGAATCTGTGCTATGAATCAGTTGGTCTAAGCAGCCCCTTGTGTTCTAACATTGTACGTTTCGCTGCTGGTAATACTCAGCAAGGTGCGTTGAATGAGGTGAATTCGGGTGAAGCGAATGTTGCTGAGTTTAATACTTCAGGTATTGACGTGGCGCTAGGTGTCGACTTTGAAATCGGTTCTCTTCCTGGTACGTTTGGTGCGACTGTCAACTACACATACCTTGATGAGTTAGAGTTCGTTGCTTTGCCAAATGCTGAGCCAGATAATGAGGCTGGTGAGATTGGTGATGCTGAGAATCAATGGAATGCGAAGCTGCGTTATGCAACTGATCGATTGTCAACACAACTTGAAATCCGATACATCGGTGAGTCAAGAATTGATGACACATTCTTATCAGATGAGGATTGCGCGACTCTAAACTGTGTTACGGATGCGACTGTATACACTGACTTTCAAGCTCGCTATACATTGCCACAGTCTTTCTTTGGCGATGGTGAGTTTGAAGTGTTCGGTGGAGTAAGAAACTTGTTTGATGAAGAAGCTCCGTTGTTACCAGGTGGGCTTCCTGAATCAGATACAGGTCTTGCCACTGATGGCGGTACATATGATGCCATTGGTCGTTCATTCTATGTTGGAGCTAAAATTAAGTTCTAATTAGTAGTTCGACACTCAATCAAAACGGCGAGTAGAAATACTCGCCGTTTTTTTTGCTAAGATACGTATTGTTAAAATTGTTTTCTATAGCATTTGGATAGAGTTTGAATTGACGTTGTTGTATTTCTTTAATTGAAATATGGAGTAAATAGCTTGAACATTAAAAATCACATAATTGGTGTTGCGACGGTTTTTTTTCTTGTGCCTCAACTAGCCCTCGCAGATGAATTGAAATTGGAAATACTAATGTGTGCGAAAACCGAGGATGGTGTAGAGCGTTTCAGTTGTTATGAAGCGATAGGCAAAAAGTTATTGGCCGTAGAAGAGGGTGAAAAAAATGAGGTTGAGGTAGTCGCAAGTAATACCAAGATTGAACCGCTGGCCGATCCTAAGCTCAACACGACTCCCGATACAGTAGTTGAAGACGAGGTCGCTAGTAGTGATGTCGTTGTCGAAAAGACGCTTTCGGATGAATTGGGCGGGAGGCAATTTAAAAAGGAAGAATCTGGTTCTGAGAAGAGGTCGCAGATATTAGCAACAGCACGGGTAACTTCCTGTAGAAAGGCCGTAGATGGTAAATGGTTTTTCTTTTTTGAAAATGGCCAGGTATGGAAACAGGTCGACAGCAGTCGTAGGCATTACCGAAGCTGCGACTTTATGGCGAACATCAAGAAAGATGGAATAGGATTTAAAATTCAGGTTGAAGGAGAAAAGAGAAGCACTCGAGTGAAACGTCATCGCTAGTGAATCTAGTTTGGGGGAAAGTAGCTTTACTGGCCTTTTTAGCGTTTATCAATGAGAACTAGTCCTCGTTTACCCTGTTATAAGCTGGTTTATTTAACTTGTCCCTTGTTTGTTGAGAAGCCTCAGCGATTCTGTCCCAAGCTCCCTTAGTCATGCATTGTTTTTCCGGTATGCGCGTGCCTGTTGATCGACGTTGTTTGCAAACTATAACTTTGTCTGGGTCAATCTCTTTTGTCACATTTGACTGTTGAGATGTTGTGTTGGTGGCAACTTCTCCGGTTGTGCAGCTTGTTAATGCCCAAGTAGCCGCTACGGCTAAAATGCTAAACTTAAACTTCATAATTTTTACCTAGCTAATCTTTAGTGCCACTTTTTACAAGTCTAAAATGCTTAGAGTTCACTAAAAATGTTATTCGAATTTCCTTAAATCGGCGGCCATGGTTTCCCTGTAGACAGCTCAGAGGAAGAACATTTGCGTATCAACATACTACAAATAAAGATAAGTATAAAGTGTATTGACGGAGTGAATTGGTATGGGGTGGAGTGAGTCGTGTGATTGAAATGTAAATGTACTGCGAAGGCAATTAGCTCTTGTGTTGATTTGTATAAGTGATGTTTTCCTAATCAATGTACTTTAGTCATAAGGATACGAGAAAATACTAATTAGAGGAAAATCAAGAAAACATTGGGTTAATAGCGAAGGGTTTCCAAATGACATGCGTACAAGTGATATTCAAACATAAATAATCCATTGATAAGGTCTTAATATGAAACACCTTCTATATATATTGCTGATCGGTTCCTTTTTTCTTGACATAGATAAGTCAGCATTTTCGCATGAACACGGTGGCGATCAAGCTGTCGAAGAAGAACGACCTCAGCACTTTAAGGGTAAGCATCGCCGCGTTCGCGATCATATGCTTAAACGTGTGGATACTAACGAAGATGGCAAAATTGATCTTAGCGAATATCTTGCTAATGCCGAGCAACGCTTTCAAAGCATGGATCTTGATAACGACGGTTTTGTGACCTCTGAGGAACACGCCGAGGCCGGCAAGGTTATGCGCGCAAAACATCGTGAGATGCGCAAGAAAATGCGCGAGGAGCGCCGTGCGAAACGTGAACAGCAAGATCAGACTGATACCAGCGAATAGTTTTAGTTCGAGTAGATAGAAGGTCACATAGTGAGCGCCTACGCTGAATTTGATGATGCGCGCTTGGTTAGCTTGATGAAGGCGGGTAATAACGATGCGTTTGCAGAGTTAGTAGCCCGCCATACCGACCGATTTTTTGCTCTGGCTTACCGCACGCTACATAGTCGGCCTGATGCTGAAGACGTGGTTCAAACCGCTTTCCTTAAATTTTGGGAGCGGCCACATTTATGGAGCGCTGATAAATCTGTTTTTACGACTTGGTTTTATAGGGTTGTGATTAATGCTTGTTATGATCATTCGCGTAAGGCTTCGCGTAGCGTAAGTGAAGATAGTAGTGTTATTGAATATTCTCTGCCAGGTGTGGTAAGCACTGAGGTTCTGTTACAAGATAAGCAAGACTATTCGTGGCAGCAATACTGCCTTCAAGAAGGTATGAAGCGGCTCCCTAATTCGCAACGCGACGCCATCAACTTGGTGGTGTACTCTAAGTTGCCGCAAAAGCAGGCGGCGGAAGTAATGGGCGTGAGCTTAAAAGCACTTGAGTCGCTATTGGTAAGAGCGAAGCGATCCTTGGCTAATACTGTAACTTCATTGCAAGATGCCGATAGATTAGATGAGATTCATTATGCCAAACGAAGTAAATAAGGATTCACCTGTTGACATAGATGCGTTGCTGGCAATGTCTGACGACATCGAACACGATACCACGCCTTTGCAAAAGTTGATTATTGAGCAGGCTGTTTTGCTGCCTCAGAAAACAGAGGCAACAAGGCGTAACATTTTGTTTCGAGGCCAGTTCTTGCGCCGCTTTACCGTGATTACAGCTTGTGCCGCTATTTTTGGTATAGGTCTCAATATTTTTCTAGCAGATGCACCAACGCAGTTTGTTGAGCAATATGGCCTGTCATCTGAGGAGCTTGATTTCCAGGAACTGATCATGATAGAAGACGACATACTGTTTGCTCAACTGTAAGTGCAGTATGTAAGGAGTGAATAATCCTAGAGCCTAGTTGTTGATCGCAGAAATCCTATCAACGCCGTCTGAAAATAAGCGCGTTTTCCTCATTGTCGATTAAGTACGTATAATCGCTGTTTACTTGATTCAACGCGTCTGTGCCGAGCAGGCCGTCAAAATATTCTCCATTCCCGAGTTCAATCTCAGCGATGATTAATCCAGACAGCTGCAAGCGACCCAATCGCAGTTTATCTGTTCGGTATAGGTTTGCGTTGCGTTGCCCATTCGCGGTACTCAGTTGAATTACTTGCCCCGTAGGTTTTAGGTTGAGCCTCGAAATAAGATTAGATGAAAGCGCGGTTATTGACGCGCCTGTATCGAGCAATAGTCGGGTGCTTCGGTTATTGACTGAGGTGTTAACGAAAAAACTGTTGCCTGACCTTTGCAGTGGCACAACGATGTCATCGCGTTGTAGGTTTGAAGCCACTGGTGGTTTTTCGGGGGTTTGAGGTTCTTGATTATTGATACGCTCAAGTGCTTGGCTCGCAATCTCCCCCAATTCAGGTTCGTAGAGTAGCGCAGTGAGCAATTGCTTTGCCGAATCTTCATCACCTGTGCGCAAATGCGCATAAGCCAGCTCGAGCTGAAAACGTGGGTAGCTTGGGTGCAAATCGTAGGCTTGTTGGTATAAGTCTTTGATGCCCAATTCATCGCCACGGCGCTCCATGTCGGCCCTTAGTTGACTAGTGATTTGCACTAGCACAGCTAGCTTGTCTTCTAATTGTGCTGAACTATTTTCTAGTTCACTGGCGCGCATCATTGCTTTAAACCCAATGCTCCAGTCGCGTTGTTGGATGGCGGCAGATGCGAGTGCTTCCCACACATCAAGTTCGTCAAATACGTTGCTGGCTGCTGAAAGTTTGGTAAGGCTGGGTTCGCCGTCGAGAAACAGATGTTTTATTTGTTCAAGCTCTAAGCTGGTTAGCTCTGAATGATGTTCGTCAACGTAGCGGCTCGCGGCTTGGTATTGATGATTTTCAAGCCACTTTTTGACCTGAGATATCGCGTTGATGGCGGGTACGTCGTTCGTTTGAGCCATCTCGTCGCTTCCAGCGCTAAAGGTTGTGTACCCTTTTTCGATGGTGGCAGCCACCACATTTAGCTCTGCGCTCGATGTGGTTTTATGGGTTATTTTTGTTTGGGGTTCGGTGGAACGGAGAGCCTGCTGTGTAAGGAATGCACCTGTGGCCATAGCGACAGCAGTCACAACACCGAAAATTAGAAGATTTTTAGCCATAACGCATGAAGATAACACAAACAAATGCCGGTCATGTTGCCGCATTGCTAGTCAGTAAGGCATTCGATTGCTAAGATCACGGCGGTCTTAACTTTAATGTGAGCATATTATGGCGAGCGAGGTATTCATTCTGAGCGCGGTTCGTACCGCAATTGGCAGTTTTGGTGGTAGTTTGAAGGGTGTGTCACCAGCTGATCTAGGCGCATTTACCACACAAGAGGCGGTCAAGCGAAGCGGAATAAGCAGCGATAGTGTTCAATCAAATGTGGTTGGGCATGTATTGCGTACTGATATTAAGGACGCATACATGGCTCGGAGAGTCGCGTTGCATGGAGGTTTGCCAATACACACTCAATCTTTGACGGTTAATCGTTTATGTGGTTCGGGCTTAGAAGCCGTCACATTTGCGGCGCAACAGCTGCAGTTGGGTGAAATTGGCGTTGCCGTTGCGGGCGGCACAGAATGCATGAGTTCAGCTGCTCATTTGCTCACAACAAATCGTTGGGGGCAGCCAATGGGTGATGGCAAAATTCAAGATGAACTGACTGGCGGTTTGACGGACCCCTTCGGCGTAGGGCACATGGGCATTACGGCCGAAAACCTATCTGATAAATACAATATCAGCCGTGAACAGCAAGACGAATTTGCGTTATTAAGCCAAGAGCGCGCGGTGGCGGCTATTAATGAGGGTCGGTTTAAAGATCAAATAGCGCCATATGAGATGAAGTCGCGCAAAGGTGTCATCGTGTTTGATACCGATGAGCACCCGAGATCTGGTAGCACGCTCGAAGGCCTCGCCGGCTTGAGGGCAGTGTTTAAAGAAGGTGGTTCGGTTACGGCTGGGAATGCATCGGGCATTAACGATGGCGCCAGCATGCTTGTATTAGCGACCCAAGAGCAGGTCAAACAGCAGAATGCGAAGCCGATGGCGCGCATTGTTTCTTACGGGCGCTGCGGAGTTCCCAATGAAATTATGGGTATTGGCCCGGTCGGTGCGTCGACAATTGCATTGCAGCGAGCTGGTTTGAAAGTGGAGGATTTGGATGTGATTGAGTCAAACGAAGCCTTTGCCGCGCAAGCCCTAGCGGTTTCAAAAGAACTTGGTTTTCCTGAGTCAAAATGCAATCCGAACGGTGGTGCAATCGCCTTAGGGCACCCGATTGGGGCCAGTGGAGCCATTTTGTTGACCAAGTTAATCTATGAGTTGCACCGAGTTGGTGGGCGTTATGGTCTCGTGACGCTGTGTATAGGTGGTGGGCAGGGTATAGCGATGATTGTTGAGGCAGTTTAAGAACAGGGCAGCCTATTTCTATTGTGTTAGTTAGCGTTTAGAATCTCGATATGACTGCTGCTAACCCGTCCTCGCTACGTAACGACAAAATTGATTTGTTGCGTGGGTGGCTGATTTTCTTAGTGATTGTTGGGCACATTGTGCTTGGTTCAGTGCATGAAAACCCCATTCGGTACGTAATCTACGCGTTCCACATGCCGCTATTTATTGGTTTATCAGGGTATTTGATCAACGCCGAGCGCTTGGTTCAGGGTAGCTTTTTATCACTGTTGGTTCGCTATTGGCGGCGAGTTCTATTGCCATTTGCGCTGGCCTTCTGTGTATTTACTGGTGTGCTGATTTTTCACGCGTGGGATGAAAGCCGCTTGTCTCAAAAATTGCTTTTATCTTATTTAGTGACACCCTACTACCATCTTTGGTTTGTTCCCACGCTGGTTCTTTGGGTGCTTGCCTTATGGGCAGTTTTAAAACTCAAGATACCAATAACCATTTGTATGTTGGTGTCTGTGGTGATTACTCTGCTTTGGGCCGTTTTGGCAATACCCGATTTAGCACCTATTTTGACGATGATTGTCAGCAAAAAAGTCGTCTATTTTTTTGGATTCTTTTTATTTGGCGTGTGGCTTAAAACGAAGCCTGGACAAAAGTGTATGCGTGGAGTGACCAGTTTTAAAGCGTTGCCTGCAGCACTACTAATCTTGTGCGCTGTTATTTACTTGATGAACATCGGCCCTGAGAAGTCTTTTGTGAAAGGGCTTGCCTGGCTCGTGATGAACCTTAATCTGATGATTATTTGTATCGCGTGGGCGGCCGCTGTGGTTAAGCGCAAACAAAAGACTTTAGTAAACAAGCACGGTCAGATTAATCCATGCCTCGTTTCAATGGGGCGAATTTCTTTACCGATTTATCTGTGGCATGTGTTGCCACTGTTCCTGTTAAAGGGGTTTGATGTGCATATTAGTATGCCGTGGGGCTATTACGGGCTCAGTATTGTCTCCGTTATGGTGATTGTTGGAATATTAATTAAGCTGGAAAACCGCTCTTCGATAACGAATAGAGTGCTCTATGGTGTCTGATGGCGCGGTTCAGAAAAAC
>CALKRK010000179.1 GCA_937989675.1 uncultured Arenicella sp.
GCCAAGAGCTTTTCGCGCTTCGCTTCGGTATATTTGGCAATCTTTTGCGGATCAAATCCATCGAACGCTTTTCGATATGTTTCTCGCTTCTTCAATACCGTTATCCAGCTCAAACCTGCTTGCGCGCCCTCTAAATTAAGCATTTCAAATAGTTCACGGTCATCGTACATCGGCACGCCCCACTCCTCATCGTGGTAGGTTTCATATAATTCATTACCTTCGCACCAGGCACATCGCACCTTAGTCATTTATGATCTCCTCTTAATTCTTTTACTTGTTCAAAAAGCGTTATTCGTGAAGCCTCTTCTGGTGGCACTGGCTCTGCGGCAACAACGGTAATTTTCCTCATAAATGCCGTTGGCAGCCCGCCGAGCGCACGGCCCCGTTTACGCGAAGACCACGTGCCCCAAACACCTCTGAGCGCCACGGGCACAACTGGCACCGGGTTTCTTTTGAGAATTTTATCAATACCAGGTTGAAAGCGGTTTATCTCCCCATTGCGCGTGATACCACCTTCGGGGAAAATAACCACCAAATTTCCGGCCTCCAATTCTGAAGAAATTTTTTCAAAAGCGAAATCGACAAGCTCAGGGCGGTTGCGGCTATTGCCTATCGGAATAGACTTTAACCACCTAAACAATCGCCCGACCACCGGTAGATCGTAAAACTCATGCCACATAACAAACCGCCCCGGTCGAGGTAACTCTCCCATCAAAATAGCGGGGTCAAAAAAACTAACATGGTTGCAGACCAACAACGCAGGGCCCTCTGTTGGTACATGGCGCCAATTCTCACGCCGTATTCGATAAAGACAATGCATTAAAAATCGGCTAATCAGACGCAGAATGTATTCGGGCGCTTGGTAAATTATATAGAAGGTAACCAGCAGGTTAAGAAGCGCTACGATTTTGAATATCTGTAATACATCAAAACCTAACGATACCAATAGAATACCAAGGCCACCTGCGGCGACCATAAACAAAGAATTCAGAATATTGTTAACCGCAATCACGCGCGAGCGTTCAGATTCTTCGCTTCGCGTTTGCATGTAGGTGTAGAGTGGTACGATAAATAGCCCAGAAAAGAACGCGATAAATATTAACGTGCCTATCGCCCAAGGTGCACCAGGCGTTACCAACACTTCTGATAGAGTACGCAACCCGTCGCTGGCTGGAATCTCTGATCGGCCGAGTTGCCAGGCAAAAAAGCTAATACCTAAACCGCCAATCGGAACTAAGCCTACTTCGACATTTCCGCGCGATATCCATGCACAGGCCAATGAGCCTCCAGCAATACCGATCGTAAAGGTAGCAAGCAGCAAGATGGCGACTTTGGGGTTACCCGACAACACATCAACCGCAAATATAGGGAACATGGTAAGGATGACTGAGCCGACAAACCAAAACCATGAATTGGCCAAAATCGATTTAAAGACCTTATCATTGCGGCGAGCCATTTGAATGATCTCTACCGTCTTTTTCGGGATATTTAGCGAAAGCTTAAGGTCTGGCGACGCGGCGGGGGCCTTTGGAATCAAGCCCGCTGATAGCCAACCAATTACCGCAAAACCAACAATCGAAAACATAAGATAGTTAAGGTATTCAAGCTTCTCCCCAAGCGCGCCCCCGAGAATCTGCCCCAACAAAATGGCGATGAATGTGCCGGCCTCTACGTAGGCGTTGGCATTAACTATTTCGTGGTCGCCAACATGCTGCGGCAAGATCGAGTACTTTATCGGGCCAAAAAAGGCCGATTGAGCGCCCAATAAAAAGAGCACACCCAACATAGCGTAGACATTCTGAAAATATAAGGCCACGCACCCGCACAACATGATTATGATTTCGGCGAGCTTAATTTTACGTATCAACCAAGCCTTTTCATACTTGTCAGCAAGTTGACCGGCTATTGCGCCAAATAAAAAGAATGGCAAAATAAACGCGATAAGAGCGGCGTTGACCATTACACCCTGGCTATCTTTTGCTAGAAAATACGTAATTAAAATCGCAAAGGCGTAACGATAAACATTATCATTAAAGGCGCCTAAAAACTGCGTACAGAAATACGGCAGAAAGCGCTTTGAGGTGATTAATTTTTCTGCCATGTCAGCATTGTTCGCACTGTTTTCGCCACGCACTCAGGCCTACACAGTTGTTATACTTATAATCCATTCAAAAAGACTACCACATTCCTCTTAAATAATGATGTTATGTCCATCACAGAAACAGATTTCCTGATCGTTGGGCAGGGCTTGGCAGGGTCTCTGTTGGCTTTTTCATTAATCGAAAAAGGGCAGCGTGTGATGGTGCTGGATAATCAACTCGAGGGAAGCTCAAGCAAAGTCGCTGCAGGAACCATAAACCCCATTACAGGGCACCGCCTTAATATCACTGAGCGTTTTAACGAGTATTTTCCCGTCGCTGAAGCGTTTTATAAAGATCTTGAAAAGGTGCTGAAAACGCAACTTTTTAACCGAATTCAACAAACACGCCTAATCAAAAATGCCGGCCAAGCCGAGTATTTTAAAGAGCGGCTTAATCAACGCGAGTACCAAAGCCTGATAGAAAAGGTTGATAATCTAGACTTCGTCGAGGCTCCTTATGGCTGTGCCGATGTTGGATCAACGGCTGTGATCGATACCAAGCGCCTGCTTAACTCAATGCGCGAATGGCTTATTAGTCAAAGCGCATACAATGCGTCTAAGCTGGATTACCAAAATTTGGAGGTCGAGGAAGAGTTTATCGGCTATCAAAAAATTCGAGCTCGAAAGCTTATCTTCTGCGAAGGGTATCAAGCCATCCATAATCCGTGGCTCGCTGATTTGCCCTTCAAACTAGCTAAAGGTGAGATCCTCACCATCGAACAGAACGAGAAACAAAATAGCATGCTTAGCTGGGGCAATTGGTTAGTGCCATCTACAAATAACTCCGCTAAGTTGGGCGCCAGCTTTGAGTGGGGTGATCTTGATTTAACAACCAGTTCATCCAAAGCTGAACAATTGCTCCAAAGCCTTAGCCAATACACACTCAGAAGTGGCAGAGTGTTGAATCATGAAGTTGGAATTCGACCCACTACCCTACAACGCAAACCTTTTGTCGGGCCGTTATCAAACCTACCAAACTCGTACTGTTTTAACGGGCTTGGCAGCAAAGGTTGCTTAATCGCACCTTACTTTGCAGAGCAGCTTACCTCACATTTATTAGAGCAAACGCCACTACCAGAGGAAGTAACAAAATGGCTTTAACTCGGCACGCGCATGAGCTCATTCGTCAGCATTTCGTTGGCGGCCCTCACAGGCTGGCGATCGACGCGACTTGCGGTAACGGGCACGATTGCGAATTTTTGTTGAACCTCGGCTTTGAAAAAGTTATTGCCTTTGATGTACAACAACAAGCGCTAAGCCAGACACAGGCGAGACTAAACGATGAACAAAGAGCGCGCGTTCAACTAGTACTGGATGGGCATCAAAATATAGCAAGTCATACAAAGCAAAGAGTTGATTGCCTTATGTTCAACTTGGGCTATTTACCGCATACGGATAAGAGCATAACCACTCAAAAAGCAACAACGTTAACAGCACTCGAAGCAGCTATAGAGTTATTAAGCCCACAAGGCTTACTATCGATACTATGTTACCCTGGCCATCCGGCTGGCGCGGTCGAAACTCAAGCCGTTCAAACATGGGCGGCAGAGCTTAATTCATCATGGTTAGTACGCACCGAACTTTCACGCTCACCCAAACCAACCGCCCCTTTGTTACTATTAGTCACACACAAGCAAACTAAATAAGCAGCTAACAATATGCCTTGGCCAGAACGAATCATTTGCATGACCGAAGAAACGGTTGAAACACTCTATTTGCTTGGAGAGCAAGATCGAATCGCTGGCATTTCAGGCTTTACCGTTAGGCCACCTGAAGCGCGCAAAGAAAAACCCAAGGTATCTGCGTTTACCAGTGCCAAAATTCCCAAAATTCTAGATTTAGAGCCTGATTTAGTATTGGGCTTTTCAGACTTACAAGCCGATATAGCAGCGGAGCTAATCAAAGAAGGGGTTGAGGTTTACGTGCTAAATCATCGAACGGTACAAGGTATATTGAGGATGATACGAACTGTAGGGCGATTAGTTGATGCAAAGGATAAGGCCGAAGATTTAGCGCTAGGCTATGAACAAAAAATTTCTGATATTAAAGCCATTACC
This sequence comes from uncultured Arenicella sp., assembly GCA_937989675.1. Classification (GTDB taxonomy): domain Bacteria; phylum Pseudomonadota; class Gammaproteobacteria; order Arenicellales; family Arenicellaceae; genus Arenicella. The sequence goes on from CALKRK010000179.1 coordinate 4,198, forward strand.
GATACTTGGGAGCACAAGCCTCAGGTGTACTTTGAAGAATGGTACAACCCGATAATATCGGGGATTGGTTGGGTCAGTGAGCTGATCGAAATTGCCGGTGGAGTCGATTGCTATGCCGACAACGCTAAACACCAAGGCGGTAAAGACCGTATCGTTGCTGACCCTCTGGAAGTAGTCGCAAAGCAGCCGGACATCATTATCGGTTCATGGTGTGGCAAAAAATTTCATCCTAGCAAAGTTGGTGAACGCTCAGGTTGGCAAGGCGTGCCAGCCGTTCTCAATGGAGAAGTCTACGAAATCAAATCAGCCTACATTCTCCAACCAGGTCCAGCCGCGATCACCGACGGACTGGATCAAATTTTCGAGATCACATCAAAATGGCATGCGAATAATGCATAGCATTGGAACTCACCGCCCATAGCTAGTACAAATCAACCTAAATAGGCCACTAGCCTACAAACCGAGGCACCTTCTTCGACGCCATCGCTTGATCGTACAGGTCTCTAATTCGGCTAGCCACTTTGGGGAGCGCATAGTTTTCAAGCACTTCCTCATAAAAACTAACAGACGGCACAATCCGATTTGAAATAAATGCAGCAAGATCGTTTGTGAGAGCCCGATAATCGATATTTTCGGTATGAAACATATCGCCGAAGTTGGTCTTCTTAGCAAAGCTGATATTTTTTTCATTGAGTATTCCCACATAACACTTTTGCCCTACCGCCATGACTGGAATACCTTGCTGCATGGCTTCCAGCGCGACCCTACCACCGCCAAGCACAAGATCTGCGTCTCTCATGTGCTGCTGTAGGTCATGCACTAAGCCCTTAAATACAATGTTCTTACTTTGATTGGCGATATCTTGTGGAATTGGCCCACCATATAGTTCGAATACAACGTTTTCAAATTTCGGAAAGATTTCCGTAGCAAGCTTAACTCCCAACCGACCTTTAGCATGAACGAAGCGGCCAGCCCAAAGGATACGTTTAGAGCCCATTGCGAATTACCGTCACATGGCTCTCATCAATTCCCAAATTTGTCACTACATCGTCCTTTACTGCTTCGCAAACGGCTATAAGGTTTTCGCCGTATATGTTAAAAGCTCTAGCCTGACGATGAGCTCTTTGAACATCATGAAGTGTCGTTACATAAGCGCATTTAACTAGTTTACACGCGAGATAGGCCACCCAACACGCAGCTCTCGAGTGAGCATGAATAAGCTCGATACCTTCTAGCTTACACAGCCTGGCAACCTTTAGGCCATTAATAATTCGAGTTAGATAGCTGTGTTTCGAAATAGGTAGAGAAACCCATGAAAGATCTGTCTTCACAGTGAGTGTATCCGATACTAATATCACATAGTCTCCATTTCTAACTTGCTCTTGTGCCAGGCGAACCGCGTATACTTCAGCGCCCGTGAGGTACTTTTGCGACAGCAAATGCAGTGTATTCATGTTAGTTCCGTGAGTCGTCAAGATTTTGGGGTTAAGCCGTTGTTGATACCTAGATTGCGCCTAGGTTTTAGATCGACTGATTATATTTAATTCACCGCTTTAGCCACATCCAACATTTGTTGGATTCCATGGCTTGGCAGGCGAGCCCACTCTCCGGCAATACAAAAAAATCTAATAGGACTATCCGTTCGTATAGTAAAGACAGCGTTTCTGAGGAATACTATGTAGGACGTTAAATCAAAGGCCTTAGTTCTACTTAAGAGTTTGTTAGTCGGTTAAAGGTATTGCCTCACCCAGATGCATAGATTGCAATCAGCGGCGAAAAACCAACAACATCAAAACTATAACCTTGTTCACCTACCTGAGTTCATTCACCTTAACGCGTTATTGTTCTTATGAGAAACCTACTTAGTAAATCGCTCGTTACGCTGTGCGCCTTACTTTCTATTATTAGCATCTGTCTGTACGTTTTTAACCCAAGCGGCACCAAAACCTATGACCCGCGCGCAAGAATATTTGGAACAATCCCTTACCGAATTCCTGCGGGTTCGATGGAGCCGACAATAAAAGTGGGCGACATGATTCTAGCCAACGTTTATGCCTACAGATCAGAAACACCGCGTCGAGGCGATGTTATTGTTTTTAACTTTCCTAGAGATCCCAAACAACAATACATTAAACGGGTCGTAGGTTTACCTGGAGAAACGGTGAAAATCGAGGGTAGCCAGGTTTATATAAACGGCCGCAAGCTAGAAGAGCCCTTTGTGCAGCATATGGGTTCAAGAACTCGCCCCGATAATGAATGGACAGTGCCAGACGGCAATCTGTTTGTATTGGGTGACAACAGAGACAATAGCGCGGACAGCCGCTACTGGGGCTTTATTGCCACCGATTCCGTCGTAGGCCGCGCCACCTACGTTTGGTATTCGCCAAAAGGGAAAACTGGCAGTATCCCGAGATTAGAAAATTATTGATCCTCTTTTAGAACTTAATTTTCTGACCGACCTAGGTTTACGCTTACTCATCAGAAGGTAAGTTATTGGGAATGTGAAACTGTACTGCGGCGTGAGAGCTAAAGAACGCTGAAAACTATCACAATTTGAACTTATTCTGTCTTCGCCCTCATACCCGGACAACCCATTGCTAGTTTTTGATTAATATTGTGCCGCGCTTCTGCAGCCTCAGAGGCACTCTCCCTATTATTAATCAGTGAAGATATAACTCATAATGAAAACTAAGTTCCAACTACTACTCTCCACCATTTTCCTACTGCAGTTATCCGCGTGCGCAACCCTCGACAACCTTATCAAATTACCAGTCGAAAACTTACAAACCTCTACCGACTACGAGTCGGCCGATTTTTATAGCGGCAAATTGCTAGCTTTAACTGTATTCTCGCCTAAAGGTTCCTACATAGATTTCTATCATGGAGATTCTAGTCTAATCAAGTATGGGCTGCTATTCGACAAGACCGTTCAAGAAAAAAGACCAGCTATCGATTTAGTTACATTAGATCAAATACCAGATGATTTATCTGACGATAATCTTCGTTTAATTACCACCAGAATGAGCGGAAAAGTAACCGCTGCACCAAGCGATATCACCACCCTGGCTAAACACTCAGGCGCTAAATACATTGCGGTCGCGAGAATTCATGGATTTGCTACCGATCAGGAACTACATATTGACACGAAAAACGCGTTTAATAGCGGCTGGATCAATTACAAAGCCGCTCGTTCTTCATTCTCCATTTACGACGCATCCACCGGCAACAAGATTTGGGCTGGAGACTTTAACCATACCTCGGACGATTCGTGGGGAGAAATTTCATGGCAATACATGATGGAGCGTATGTATGAAGGTTTCGTCTTACGCCTTCCAAAACCATCGAAATAGTCGTTTTCTACAACTTTATGGCATTCCCTCACGGATGAGGTAATGCTGTGAAATACTTCGCTGTAACCACAGCCAGCAATATTAGATATTTGCCCAATAATAAAACTGGCAAAGCCCTTGTGCTAAAACATCATCATTGCTACTCAATAATTTTAATTTTCTGGCCTGCTTTCGGCTCACCATCAGGGTATAAATCATTGAGTAAACGAATTTGAGCTTCGGCATAGGAACTCAAGTTCGACCTCTTAGCGAGAGAGGCAATCGTATCACCTCGCTTAGCGGTGATAAGCTTAATATTTCGACCCGACGCTAAATCTTGTTCACTTGATTTCAAACGTCGAACACTTTTAACCACATCGAAAAAATTTTGATTGGGCAAGGTCGTTTTACCGAAGCCAGAAATAACAAATGCCTGATCCCCTCGCGCAATCATACTCACACGTAGGTTCTGTTTCTGCCCGCTTCGTTGATCACTGATCGTTGCTACCCCAGCCGCTGCTTGATCTTCAACTGTGCTCACCTTACGGCCATCTCGAAAACTTGGGAATTTAGAACTCAGATAACGCATGGCATCAACCGGTGGCGCCACAGAGTCCATACGTATCTGAATCGCTTGTGACGAATCAGGAGAAATTGCACCTAACACCGCTGGCGTATTTTGCACACGCCAGCCCTGAGGGAACTCGATAAATAAGTCTAAGTCCTTGTGATAGAACTTGTTGCCTCTAGTGATGCCTTGCGATTCGCTTTCACCGAACGACATACCGTTAGTCAGTCTTAAAAACGTCCCATCATCGGGCAGTGGCTTAGATAGATCACGATATTTTTCAGCGGCTTGAATGACCTCATTTAAACGTTGGTCGTTGCGCGGATGTGAGGCAAACAAGCCATGATAGCCTTGGACTTGACGCCCCTCAGTACGTGCTCTTTCTTTCGCAAAAAGTTCTTGATTCTTGAGTATGCCAATCACATCAATCATATCGTCCGGTGCGTAATTGTTTTTGGCAATGTACTCAGCACCTAACTCGTCTGACTCAAGCTCTTGCGTGCGCCCATAACCACTTATTAATGCCCCACCTAACATTTGCGAGGCTTGCAGTAATTCGCCGCTACCGGAGCCAACGGCCACCGCCACTGTCGCCACCGTTGCGAGCTGCTGTTGAACGGCACGCTCTGCACCGTGACGCCCGGTAACATGACCGATTTCGTGGCCAATTACACCGGCGAGATGCGACTCTTTGTTCATGTACGCCATGATGCCGCGAGTAATGTAAACAAACCCGCCAGGTAATGCGAAGGCATTCACTTGGGGGCTGTCCAACAGCGTAAACGTGAATGGCAAATCAGGCCGATGACTGGTCTTGGCTAAGCGCTGACCAATATCATTAACATAGGCTTGCAGCTCAGGATCATCATACACTTCATACTGTTTTAGGATTTGCTGATGGTATTTTTTGCCAGCATTGATTTCCCAATTTTCGGACATAGCCAAGGTGCGCTTACCCGTCACCGGATCAGTTGCGCAAGCTTGCAGTAACAATAAAATCAAACTCGCCGTACCCAAACGGCCAATAACTGAATTCAACATGTTAAACCTCGTTCGCTAATTCGCTATTTCTATGTCTTTACTTAAAGGGCGCCAACAACATTTGGTCAACGCGTTCACATTGATCATTTTGAGCTTTCAAACCAATCGCCATGTCAAGATGCCCTTCTTTGGGTACCACAGTATAGGTACCAAACAGCTTATCCCACCAGATAATGAAAAAACCGTAGTTAGTATTCTGTTCCGAAACCAAGGTTGAGTGATGTGCTCGATGCGCATCTGGCGTTGCGATCACCAGCCGTAGAGTCTTATCTAACCAAGCCGGCAGCTTCAGATTGCTGTGCGTAAATGTAGCCCCTAAAAACAACAACAACTCAAATATCAACACAGCCAATATAGGCGCTCCGAGAATCAATAGACAGCCAGCTTTGTAAACAAGTGATAAAAGAAGCTCCAAGGGGTGAAATCGCACGGCGGTAGTCACATCCATGTCTCGATCGGCGTGGTGCACCTTATGCATGCGCCAGAGTATCGGAAACTTATGCGTGGCAACGTGCTGCCAATAAATCGCAAAATCGAGAATAAGCACACATAGAAAAATACTCGACCATGCAGGTAAGGCTACCAAGTTAAATAGGCCAACTCCGGCACTCTGCGCCCATGCCGCCACACCAACCAAGCTTAGTGGTACCAGTATGCGCGTTAAGGCTGCGTTTAATACAAACAGCAATGCGTTGTGTAGCATTCGCGCGGCCCATTTTTCGGGCAGCGCACGGCGTGGCTTAATGCTTTGCAATAGCAACATCAAAAGGAAAAAGCCCAAAGGGATAAAGCCAGAAAACTGGCTTTGGAAAAGCAATTCGCTCACAACACTGACTCTGTTTCTATCATCACGGCGAGTATTATATCGAAACCTAAGGGGCTCAAAGTGACGACATTAGAAGTCTATGGCCGCTTGGCCGACCTTACTTTTTGTTTTTCACACGCAGCGCTCTTTTACCCTCCGCCCACAAAATAATAGGCTCCCACTCTTTCATGTCTTGCTTGGCGTCGCTTATGGACATTTCGAAGATTCCAACACCTGTATCGGCTGCTTTTACGTAGTTTTGAGAGTTACGTAATGCACCGACAAATGGAACATCCAGCGCTTTCAAAAAGTCCAACAGAGCTGCATAAGAATGGTAATTTTTTTGCGTTCGGTTAGCTACTACGCCCATTATCGCATTGGCATTATTCGCACGAACTTTACCAACTATGTCTGCGATAAAGGATGCCGCCACCCGCATATCGATGGCACTCGGCATCACCGGAATCACGACCACGTCTACAAGTTTGACTAGGCGCGCAACCTTGGCGCTGTCGGTTCTCGCCGGGCAATCATAAATTACGCGCTCGGTATCTGGGTCTGGATAGATCTTGCCCTTCAAACCGTTAAAGCCTTGAATAGGATTTTCATCTTTCGGGCGCACGCGCAGCCATTCCATGCTGGATTGTTGTGGATCAAGATCCACCAACGCTGTCGATGTACCCCACACCGCATAGTACGTGGCTAAGTTTGTAGCGATTGTGGTCTTTCCACACCCGCCCTTCGGATTTACAACCAAAATTGAACGCATGTGTTATCCCCAATTGGCATTTAGATGGTCAATATTCGGGCCAGCATACTATTTTTTGATTTTCTTGCCAAACACGCTTAAAACGAATAGCTTGTTGTTTAGGGTCTGTTGACAATTCATATTCGATCGAGATTGTGGCCTCAATTTGGTTCTGACACGAAAGAAATCGCGACGCTTAGTCAGTCTAAGCGAGCGGTTTCTAACAAAGCATGAGCCAAAATGAGGCATAACCTGACGGGTAGCGCCTACGTTTCGCTCTTTTTTTTGTCCATTTATGATTGGGAATAACCCAATGTCAAATTGGACGCCTCAATAACGAAACGTAGGCGCTATCTCGGTTTGAAGGTGAATTATCAACAGACCTTAGTAACATTCAGCCCAAATAAACAGGTGGAGAAACCCCATTGAACGTAACTATCTTGGTGGTAGAGGACGAGAAAGAAATCGCCGATACACTTACTTATGCACTCGCATCTGAGGGGTTTAACCCGATATGGGTCGCCAATGGAGAAAGCGCATTAAACACGCTTAACGAACAAACTGTCGACCTTTGTATACTCGATGTAGGCCTGCCCGATGCAAACGGATTTGAACTATTGAAGGCGATCAGACGAGCCGACATTAGTAATAGCGACGTACCCATCATGTTTTTAACGGCCAGAGCCGAAGAGATCGACCGGATTATCGGCCTTGAAATTGGCGCCGATGATTATGTTTGTAAACCGTTTAGCCCCCGAGAAGTCGTCGCGCGCGTAAAAGTTATTCTCAAACGCTTGGAAAAACAAACAGCAACAAAAACACAAAATGAACTTGGCGAGTTCAAACACAAACCCGATCAAAGAATGATTGCTTACCAAAGCACGCCCATAGAACTGACACGCGCTGAATACGAATTGCTGGCGGCGTTCCTGGCTCGGCCGGGCCAAGTGTTTTCTCGCCGACAACTGATTGAGAAAATTTGGTCAACCAACCATCCGTCTGATGATCGCGCTATCGACACGCATATCAAGACGCTACGAGCCAAACTCAAAACACAAAATCCTCACAAAGAGTTCATCATCACTCACCGCGGCTTTGGCTACAGTTTAGAAACGTAGAAAAATATAGAAACAACCGAGTAATTCGTTTTGAAAATCAGTTACGGCCTTCGCGCCTTTGCCATCTATTTTGTCATTCTGGGCTCGCTCATCTGGTTTACGCTAGACAACGCAATCGAAAGACTTAACGATGGCATGCGTCAATCTGCCGAGAGCGTGTTGGTTGATATGGCTCATACAATCGCAAGCTTTATTGAAGACGATATTCAACAAACCAAACCACTAACCACAAATCGGTTAAACCGCGTTTTTGATGATATCGGGCAACGAAAGTTTGAAGCACAAATTTATCAGGTCACTAAAACCAATGTCGATTCGCAACTCTACGTAACCGATGACCTGGGTATTGTGCTTTACGATTCAACTGGCGCAAACCTCGGAGCTAATTTTTCACAATGGCGTGATGTACGCCTAACGTTACAAGGCGACTATGGTGCCCGCACCTCCTACATTGACCAAAGCGCGCGCGAACCCGATGACCCCAAAGCCATGGTGGTAGCGGCGCCAATTCGGCAGCAAGGAAAGATCATTGGCGTAGTCAGCGTGGTAAAACCGATTAATAGCCTCGAAGGCCACCTACTCACTGAAACCAAACAATTGCAGCGTTATGCTTTTATTCTGTTAGCACTCGCTCTTTTTCTAGGCTATCTGCTATCGCTTTGGTTCACACGTTCACTTAACAAAATTGCCAACTACGCCAACAGCATGGCGGACGGGAAACAAGTTACGCCTCCTGTGTTGCGTGACCGTCGCCTCGCGACGTTAACGGATTCGATTTCCCATATGCGATCACAACTGGATGGCAAAGAGTATGTTGAAGACTATATTCACAGCTTGACGCATGAACTTAAAACTCCGATCACTAGCATTCGAGGCGCCGTCGAACTAATGAGTGAAGACATGCCAGCGGATGATAGAGCAAGATTCTTAAGCAACATCAGCACCTCCAATCAACGCATGTCACGCCTAGTCGACCGCATGTTATCTCTGGCAAAACTAGAGGGCCTAACTGAGTTGGTCGCAACCGAAGAGTTCGACCTAATACCAACTCTCAATCGCCTTGCGCAAGAACGAACCACCATGCTGAATGCTAGTCATCTGGAGTTATCATTACCTGAGCTTAGCCACTTCTTGTGCGTTGGTGATCGAGTACTGATTAGCCAAGCGATTGCTAATCTACTCGACAATGCAATTGGTTTTTGCCACCCAAGTGGCCGAATTAGCGTTTCACTTAAAGTTATAGATACATACTACGAAGTTACATTATTTAATCAGGGCGAACCAATACCAGACTTCGCAATGCCGAAACTTTATGATCGTTTCTTTTCGCTACCGAGGCCTGATCAAAAAGCTCAAGCCACTAAGAGTACAGGTTTGGGCTTGAGCTTTGTTCGAGAAATAATGAAATTGCATGATGGTCAAGTAAGTATCATCAATATTGAGGGAGGCGTAGAGGCAAGCTTACGCTGGCCGATCAACGCAAATTAACAACACTAACCATTACGAATCCAACTCATAGGTAAACATATAACGCTGCCCAGTCGTGCTGATCGGTTTGCCGCTCACCTTTCTTGCGTGATACCTGAATTTTTTTATGGCTTTGAGTGCCGACTTATCAAACACTGTTCCTGGCTCGGACTCTAATATGTAAGCATCGAATACCTCACCCGCTTCACTTACACTGAACCCAACAACCGCGAACCCCTCGATGCCTCTACTGATCGCACGTGAAGGGTATTCTGGCGGAAAACCAATTGCCAAACCTAGCTGATTATCTTCTGGTACGCGCATAGTTTGCTTACCTGGCGTGTAAGGGGTTTCACTCCAAGCAATGTTATCGAGCTCACCAATATCATCGTCGATAATCACTTTGGGCACCTTCGGTGTATCGTCAGTTAACTCTGGAGGGGTCGGTTTTGGCACCATAATAACCGGTGGTCTATCTTCTGGTATCTCTACCCAATTTAGCTGGATCGGCTCAGACCGAACCGGTAGCAATGGCTCATCCATATAAATCAACGAATACATGATAGAAAACAGACCCGCGGTTACAAAAAGTGAGTTTGTTAAAGGCAAAGCAATCCTACGAAGTACCTGCATGGTGACCTCCTATGTGCCGCGATTAACGGCGGTTTAAAATGGGGAGGGAGTGAGATACTCCCAAGGGTTAGCGAGCTTGGCGTTGTCAGCCAGGCTTGGTGAAACTCGAATCGGCCATGACCAACGCTTCCAGCGTATTTGGCAAGCGGCATCCTTGGCAGCTTTGTTTGAGCATGGCGTAACGTATCCTAGCGTCATCAAACTGACGTTGATGAATCATGATTTGTATGTCACTTAAGGCAAGCGTAATACTATGTTCAACCTCATTCGAATCCAAATCAGGAGCCAGTATCATATTTGCTAACAACGCCTCTGTGGTAGGCAGTTCGTACTCGAACAGTATGTTATTCGCAGCTTGAGTTTGCTCTGGTCTTGGTAATACGGCAACCCGCTCCGGCCGATCTATTGAGCTAATATGTTCTTCTAATGTATTCACGCCAGAGTCGTTAACATGATCAAACTCCAACGCTTCGATTGGCGATTGTTTAGCGACCTGCACTTGATCAACGCTGACGAGTTGGCCCATCCAGAAAAACAAACCAAGTGTCAAAACAATTGCCAACATCGCAGGCGTTAGAAATCCGATGCCAGACAACCAACCTTCGCGCCGAGGTTTAGCCGCAACGCTCGCACGAGCATGTTCGAGTATTTTATTATCGAGTTCTTCGGAATTGCTAACCGCATTAGAACCCGCAAGTAGGTTCCGCAATGTTTCTATTTGATGTTCAGTCATGATGATGCCTCCATGGTAAAGCGTAAATGCCGAGTTGCGTAACGCAAGCGGCTCTTTACCGTTTCTTGTTTGGCGTCAGTGATCTCGGCAATTTCCGCATGGCTAAAGCCTTCTATTTTCAGTAACAACGCTTCAGTTTGCTCCATAGAGAGCGACTCTAAATTGCGTAACAATTCACTTAACTCCAGGCCTTGAGAAACGGTGTCTTCCGTGACACTAACAGCATCGACAATTTCGTCGATTAAGGCAATTGTTGTACAACTGTGCTTGCGCCAATGATCCACCAACCGATTATGCGCAATTCGAAACAACCATGTTTTGAACTTTGCGGTTGGCTGGTAAGCACCGGCTTGGTTGATAACAGCAAACCACGTATCGTGCGCTAATTCTTCGCACACAGCCGCGTTGTCCATTTGCCTGCGTAGAAATAAAAACAAAGCCGATTTATGACGTCGATAAAGCGTTTCAAATGCTAGCGCATCGCCACCTGCATAAGCGGCCATTAAGGCCTCATCGCGCATCAGTCTAAATCTCCATTTTTGCATGCTTATTCGTTTCTATTCTCGTTTCTCTTACTAATCTCTATCGTTTGATCAAGGAAAAAGGGGTTAAACCCAAGCAATTTTTCTACAGCATAACAGAGCTTGTTTTTTAAATAGCAATAGAACTTCATGGAAAACACACTCAACTCCATCGGAGCCACATCGCAAAACCACATTAGCAAAGCATAGTAGGCAACATGGATAGCAGGTCAGACATGGACGTCACCAGTCAATAACAAAGCGCGCTCATCAAACCTAAAGAATAAACGAAAATGCCATACTTACTTAGCACGGCTCTCAACATCGCCGTATTGATTCAACTATTAGCGCACCGCTATAAGCCGGCCTATACGCTTACCAAACATTTGCTGGCATCGCTGTCTATTGCGTATTAACCAAGCTCAGTTAAAAGCCCAATCCATATCACTGCACCTACCCATCCATTATTAATAAAGGCTTGAAAGCAAGGTTGACGTTCGCGGTTGCGAATCAACCACTGCTGATAGGTAAACAAACCGGCCACAATGATCAGGCTCAAGAGAAAGCTCAGCGACAAGTTCAAGCGCCACATCAGTAGTAACCACAGACCGATAACACAGGCTTGCAACGCGCCCACGATCAATTTGTCGTAAGCCCCAAAAAAAATAGCGGATGACTTTACGCCAACCTTCAAGTCGTCCTCGCGATCTGACATGGCGTACATTGTGTCGTAAGCGACTACCCATAGAAAATTGCTGAGCATTAACAGCACCAGTACACCATCAAACGCTCGCTCGTAGGCGACATAGACCATTGGAATGCTAAACGAGAAGGCCAAACCCAACACCAATTGCGGCGCTTGAATAAATCGTTTCATAAATGGGTAGATAATGGTTACCGCCAACGCCGGTATTGACCAGGGCCAAACTCGCATCGGTAGAAGTAGCAGCAATAACAACGCAAGCAAACACAAAACAAAGAACAATCGCAGTGCTTGCTTTGCATTCAGTGCACCTGAAGCAAGGGGCCGAGAGTTGGTACGCTCAACGAGCGGATCAAAGTCCTTGTCTGCGTAGTCGTTAATAACACAACCGGCTGACCGCATTACAATAACGCCGATCGTAAATATCCAGAAAAGACGGGCACTTGGATCACCCTCACTCGCTATCCACAGCGCACACCACGTCGGCCATAACAACAATAGCCAGCCGATCGGTTTATCAAACCGCATTAGTGCTAAGTAGTGAGGAACATTATTAGTTAATGCGCGGTGACTATTCATATTTACTTAAAAGTTTCCTTTTTTGGTTATGCGTTGACATAGTTTTCTTTGCTGCCAATCCAGCGATCAATAAGCGATTCAGCGCTGGCAGGGCTCGATGCCGCGAGCTTAGTAGCGCAACCCTCGATCATGGGCAATAAGTGCTGATCTCGAATAAGGTTGGCCACCTTAAAGCTTATACTCCCGGTTTGTCGAGTACCGAGTAGCTCGCCAGCGCCACGAATCTCCAAATCTTTTTCAGCAATCACGAAGCCGTCATTGGTCTCTCGTAAGGTTTGTAAGCGCAATTTCGCATGTTGGCTCAGTGGTTTTTGATAGAGCAAAATACAAAACGATTGCTCACTACCTCGGCCAACTCGGCCACGCAGCTGATGCAGTTGCGCCAAGCCCATGCGCTCAGCATTTTCAATAATCATCAGGCTTGCGTTGGGCACGTCGACTCCGACCTCGATTACAGTGGTCGCAACAAGCAAATCAAGTTGCCCTTCACGAAAGGAAGTCATTACGGCTTCTTTTTCTTTAGGTTTCAGTCGACCATGAACCAAACCGATATTCAAGCCTTTCAAACGTTGCGAAAGTTCTTGTTCAGTATCGGTTGCGGCTTGCGCCTCTAACACTTCCGATTCATCGATAAGTGGGCACACCCAATACACTTGCCGACCTTGCTGGCACGCATTTCGAACGCGTTCGATGACTTCGTCTCGTCTTGATTCGGCTGGTATTACCACGGTATCCACTACCTTTCGGCCTGGCGGTAACTCGTCAATACTCGACACGTCTAAATCTGCATAGAAGGTCATCGCCAATGTTCGTGGGATCGGGGTGGCGGTCATCACTAGTTGATGCGGCACTTTTCCGGCAGGCGTTTTGCTACGCAATGCTAGGCGCTGTTCAACGCCAAAACGGTGCTGTTCATCGATGACGACTAAACCAAGTTTATAATACACAACTGCCTCCTGTATCAAAGCGTGCGTACCGACAGCCACCAGTAGCTCACCGCTGGCGAGCTTTTCCAATGTCTCTCTTTTTCGCTTAGCCGGTGTTTTGCTCGCGAGCCAACCAACCTCTATTCCAAGCGCATCAAACCACTCACCGATTGTCTTAAAATGCTGCTCGGCTAAAAGCTCGGTTGGCGCCATCAATACTGTCTGCACACCACTGGCCACTGCTTGTAAGATCGCGACTGCCGCCACCACTGTTTTACCAGAACCAACATCACCCTGAATAAGGCGCATAGCTGGTGAGTCGGATTGAAGATCTGACTCCACCTCCTTGCACACGCGTTGCTGGGCTTGAGTTAAGGTAAATCCTAGTTCGGCTAGAAACCGCTGTTCTTGTTTATCGTTTTTAACCAGCGCCGGCGCTTTTTCACTTTCGCGCAACGCGCGAGATTTACGCAAACTAAAATGATGCGCCAACAGTTCTTCGATAATTAGTCTCTGGTGCGCAATACTGTTGGCCTCCTGCATCGCCACCAGGTTTACACCAACTTGTGGACGATGTAAGGCACTGAGTGCTTGCTGCAAACTGGCGGACTCATAGGACGACTGCAACTCCGGAGGTAAACAGGCTGGATCAACCAATTCTGCAACTTGTGGCAGAGCTTGCTTGAGAACCTGATCACTTAATTTGCGCCACAAAGCCTGGCTAACGCCCTCCGTCGTCGGGTAAACCGGCGTTAGAGTTGTGTCTAAACCACCTTCAGGCTCTTTAGCACTAATGCGATATTCGGGGTGAATCAGTTCGTAACCT